>JALGZR010000002.1 GCA_025774805.1 bacterium | reverse complement strand
CCGCGTGACGGCCCCTTCTCGGGATTCCCGGCGCGGTGATGCTCCTCGTCCCGGATCTCCCGGCGGAGGAGCTTTCCCACCTTCGACTTGGGCAGCATGTCGCGGAACTCCAGGTAGTGGGGAACCTTGTAGGGGGCGAGGAGCTTTCGGCACCACGCCCGGAGCTCGACTCCGGACACGCCCCGCGCGTCCTCCTTGAGCACGACGATGGCCTTGATTCTCTCCCCGACGCTCTCGTCCTCGATCCCCACGACGCAGGCTCCCACGACCGTCGGATGGTCTTGAAGCGCGGCCTCGATTTCGGACGCAGAGATTCGGTAACCCTTGTACTTGATGATGTCCGCCGTTCGCTCCACGAACTGGATCTCCCCCTCGTCGCTCATCCGGACGAAGTCGCCCATCCGGTAGAAGGTGTGCTCCCCGATCCTCACGTACGACCGGGCGGTCTCCTCAGGATCGTTCCAATACTCCTTGATGTTGAAGTCGGCGGTCACCAGGAGCTCTCCCACGTCGCCCCGGGGCACGGAGGCCAGCGTCCGAGGGTCCACGACCCGGCACCGGTAGGATTTCAGAGGCGTCCCGATGACGTCGGGGCGGGGCTCGGCGTCGAGTCGGCTATAAGCCACGTGGCCCACCTCCGTCGAACCGTACACCTGGAAGATGGGAACCCCGACGAGCTTCTTCCACCGGGCGAAGACCTCGGCGGGAAGGACGTCTCCTCCGCAGAAACAGTAGCGAAGCGAGTCGAGGCGGTAGTGCTCGACGCGTTCGTTCTCGAGAATCATGCGATAGAGCGCCGGGACTCCCAGCATCCACCGAATCCCGTGCTCTTGTATCGCCGCCAGCAGGGCGTCGACATGGGGTGTGGGCATGAGGATGGTCGTGCTTCCGACGTTGAGCCCGGCGGCGATGAAGAACCCCTTCGGCATGATGTGATACAGGGGAGCGACCATGAGCAGCCGGTCCCCGGCCTCACGGACGTGCGACCCGAGGACGTCCTCCGTCACATCCCGCACGTAGGCGACCTCGGTGGCATGATTCCCGGGAACGCCCTTCGGAAAGGCCGTCGTCCCTCCCGTGTACAGAATGCTCGCCAGATCCGTGTGCGGATCGATGTCCACCCGCGGCGGACAGGGTGACGATCTGCTCAGAAGCTTCCGAAAGGAATGGACGTGGTCGCTCCGGGCGACACTTCCTCCGGGCACGCGGTTCACGAGGTCGCCCGCGAGTCTCTTCCAGGCGGGTAGCAGCTCGGTGAGATACGTCACGATCACGTTCTCGAGAGTCGTGGAGGAGACCACTTCGTGAACGTATCCGAAATTCGTGTCGGAACAGAGGATCGTCGTGATTCCCGCATCCCGCACCATGTGACGGAGCTCGTGGGCGGTGTAGATGGGGGAGACCGGTACGACAGCCGCCCCGATTCTCTGGATGGCGAAGTTCGCGATGACCCACTGGGGGCTGTTGGGGATGTAGAGCATGACCCGGTCCCCCCGCCGCACACCCAGGCCGTGGAGTCCGGTGGCGAAGCGCTCGACGGCGTCGCGGAGCTCGGCATAGGAGAAGCGCGTGCCGAGGAAGACGAGCGCGGTCCGGTCCGGATGCCGGGCGGCGACCTCGAAGAACCGCGAGAACGTGCATCCCTCCGGCCAGGTCGTGGAGGGTGGACTGGCGTGCTTGCCTTGCATCCTGCCTCGCATCGAGCCGCTCCTGACGGTCAGGTGCCGAAGTAAGCCGCGGTGACGTCGGGATTCTTCAAGAGCTCTTCCCGCGTGCCCTCCAGGACCAGAGAACCGGTCTCGAGAATGTAGGCGTAGTCCACGCAGGGCATAACCGGCCGGGCGTACTGCTCCACGACGATCACGGAGGCCCTCCGCTCGCTTCGAATGGCGGGAATCACGTCCACGATGGTCCTCTGGACGAAGGGAGCGAGGCCGAGCAGGGGCTCGTCCAGGAGGAGAAGACGCGGTTGCGCCATCAGCGCCCGTCCGATGGCGGCCATCTGCTGCTCCCCTCCGCTGAGGAGGGCCGCCGGGCGCTTGAGGAGCTTCCGCAGCGCCGGGAAGAGGTCCAGAACGTAGTCCAGCGTGTCCCGGGTCTGCCGGCCGGTCGCCAAGTACGCGCCGATCTTGAGGTTTTCCAGAACGGTGCTCTCGGGGAACAGGCGGCGTCTCTCCGGACAGAGGATGATCCCCATGCGGGCCCTCGCGTCGGGGGCCGATTCCTCGATCCGGCGTCCCTCGTAGTGGATCTCGCCGAGCAGCGTGACGCGCTCCCCGCCCCTCGTCTCCTCCTTGCGCCGGATGTCGAGGAGGATTCCCGAGAGGGCGTGCATCAGGGTCGACTTCCCCGCGCTGTTCGTTCCGAAGACCCCGACGATCTGCCCGTCTCCGCACCGGAGCGACACGTTGTTCAGCGCCAGCATGTTCTCGAAGAACACCATGAGGTTCTTGGCCTGGATCATGCCGGTCCCCGTTCCGACCCGAGATAGGCCTCCCGCACGGTGGGATCCTCCAGGACGGTGTTCCGGTCGCCTTCCGCGACGATCCGTCCCTGAGAGAGGACGAGGACGCGATCGGCGAGGCGAAAGAGCTCCCGCAGGCGGTGCTCGATCATGATCAGGGCCACTCCCCGGTCGCGGAGCCGTTCGATCAGGGGGGAGAGACTCGCGGTCTCACTGCTGGAGAGTCCGGAGAAGATCTCGTCGCAGAGGATCACCTCGGGTCGCAGCGCGATGCACCGGGCGAGCTCCAGCCGCTTCAGGTAACCGGTGGGTAGCGTTCCGGCGATTTGATAGGGAACCCGCGAGTCGCGCTCGAACGCCAGCTCTTCGAGAAGGTCCACGGAGACCGTGCTCCGATCCCCGTGACGCCCTCCTCCTCTCCACCCTCCGGACCTCCGGGCCCGGGAGGACAGGAGCGGAATGACGAGGTTCTGGTAGGCGGGCAGGCTGTGGAACGGACGCATGATCTGAAACGTCCGAGTGATCCCGAGATCGGCGATGCGGTGGGCCGGCCGGCCCGTGATCTCCCGTCCCCGGTACAGAACCCGCCCGTCCGTCGGCTTCGCGAAGCCGGTGATGCAGTTGACAAGGGTGGTCTTTCCCGAACCGTTGGGGCCGATCACGCCGAGGATCTCCCCCGTATCGGCCCGGAAGCTCACGCCGTCCAGGGCGCGCACGCCCCCGAAGCGCTTCGACAGGTCGCGAACCTCGAGCAGGGGGCCGGCGCTCAAACCTCCTCCCACGTCTCGAACTGCTCGTACTTGCGGGCGAGAAAGGGGATCAGACCTTCCGCGCGGTGCACGACGGCGGCCGTGAGGATCAGGGCATAGACGGCGATACGCAGGCTCCCGAACTCGCGGAGGACCTCTCCGAGTGGTCCGAGAGCGAGGCTCCCGATCACGGGCCCCACGAGAGTTCCGCCTCCCCCGATCACCGTCGCACCGATGGGCAGAATCGACAGGTCCAGGGCGAAGGAGGACACCCCCACGGTCCGGTAGACATGCGCATAGCAGGCTCCCGCGAAGCACCCCAGGAGCGAGGCGATGAAGAGGGCCCGGGCCCGGCACCGGGCCACGTCGATGCCCGCGGCTCGCACGGCCTGGTCGTTGTCCCGCACCGCCCGGAAGACCAGACCCGCGTCCTCCGACACGAAGCGCCGGAGCGCGAACAGCGACAAGAGGAGGAGCACGATCACGGTGTACTGCTCCTCCCACGGGGAGTGGAATCCGTCGATGCCCCGGAGCCCCTCGGTGCCTCCGAAGATATCCAACGCCTCGATCAGGCGGGTCATGAGAAGGGGGTACATGAGCGTCACGACCGCGAAGTAGACGCCCCGGAGCGGAAGACAGGGGTAGACCGCCGCGGTGCAGATCAACGCGCCGACGACGGTGCCGAGGGGAAGGGACAGGAAGTAGGGGAGGCCCAACTCGACGTTCAGCAGCGCGGCCGTGTAGCCGCCGACCCCGTGAAAGAAGGCCCCGCCCAAACAGATCAGACCCACGTAGTTCGCCAGGAAGTCGAACGAGAGAGCCATGAACGCGAGGATGCAGGAAGAGAGAGCCACCCGGCTCCAGTACGGCCACGGCAACAGTACGACGGGCAGAATCAGGAGTCCGCCGATCAGGAGGAGTCGCGGAGCGGTGAGGTAGCCGAGCTCGCGGAGGGAGCAGAGGACGTAGATCGAGTCGCTCCGGACTTTGATGCCGCGATCCAGCCTCTTCCGGCGACGGCCTCGGTCCATCTCAGACTCTCTCCTCGAGCTCCTTTTGTCGGCCGAAGAGCCCGGACGGGCGGAGGATCAACGTCGCGATGATGGCCAGCAGCATGACCACCATCTGGAAGTGGGGTTTGCCGTAGGCGACGGTGAGGTACTGCGAGAATCCCAGGACCAGCGACGCCAGAACGGTGCCGGCCCAGCTTCCCAGTCCGCCCACCACGCAGACGGCGATCGCGTAGATGAGGACCTTGTATCCCTCCTGAACCACGATGGACCCCAGCGGCAGGAGCACGAGGGCGCCGACGCCGGCCAGCACGGAGCCCAGGGCCACGGCCACCGTCGCCACGTGATCCGAGTCGATGCCGAGCATCAGGGCCGCGCGCTCGTCCTGGGCGACCCCTCGCAGGGCCCGGCCGATTCGCGTGTGCCGGGTGAAGACCCAGAGAAGGGTCACGACCGCGACCGCGGAGGTCACGACGACGATGCGCTGGAAGTCGACGGGCACCCGCAGGAGAGTGGCGGACCCTTCGACGAAGACGGGCAGGGTGTACGTCGTTCCCCGCAATCCCGCCCAACGGAGACCCTCGAGGATCGCGAGACCGATGGCATACGTGGCGATGATCTCCGACGTCTCCATGCCCCGGATGCGCTTCAAGATCAGCCGGTAGATCAGGACTCCGAGCAGGGCCGCGGCGGCCAAGGCACCGAGGACGGCGAGCGGATAGGGGAGTCCCAGGCGATTCAGGAGAAGCCAGGCGATGAAACCGGTAAAGACGTACAGGGCTCCGTGGGCGAAATTGGGGAGCCGACTGATTCCATAGACCAGTGAGAATCCGAAGGCCATGAGGAGCAACGTCGCGCTCTGCACGATCCCGTAGACGAGGATGTCCACGGTCTACTCCATCCAGGGTGGCAGCCGGAGCTCTCCGGTGGCCGCGCTCACGGGCCAGATGACGACCCGCTGTCCGTCTTGCCACTGGAAGATGCTCCCCACCGCGCCCTCGGCGGGATCCTCGGATGGGATGACCTGGTGACTCTCGGGATCGAAGCGCATTCGTCCGTAGACGCCCATGACGTCCGCGGTCTCAAGAGCGCGTACGACGGCATCGGGGTCGAGGGTTCCGGCCCGCTCCACCGCCTCCTTGAGGCTGTAGACCGCCATGTAGCTGGAGCTGGCGCCGTATCCCTCCGGCTCCAGGCCCCATCGCTCCCGGTAGGCTTCGACGAACTTGGTGGTCCAAGGGGTGATCTGACCCGGCGCGTTTCCTCCGTTGATGAGATCCACCAGGGTGTACTCCGCGCTTCCGTCCGACGCATTCCAGAATCCGGGCTGCTCCGCCGCGGACATGAATCCCATCGGGAGGCTCCGCAGGCGAAGGCTCTTCCACTGCTTGAGAAGAACCGCGGTCTCCGGCATGTCCATCCAGATGAAGATGAGCTGGGCATCCCGCTTCCCGGACTGCAGGAGACCGGGTGCGAAGTCCGTCGAC
The DNA here is from genome assembly GCA_025774805.1 of bacterium. Classification (GTDB taxonomy): domain Bacteria; phylum ARS69; class ARS69; order ARS69; family ARS69; genus JALGZR01. The sequence continues at coordinate 59,690 of JALGZR010000002.1, read as the reverse complement.
CCGGTGGGGTAGATCTCGTGTCCCACGACTTCGAAGCCGTTCTCCGTCAAGAGCTTGGCCATGAGCTCGCCCGCCTTCCGGGCGTGCGCGACGTCCTGAACCATGATGGTCACGCGTTGGAAGCCGTGATCCCGGCGGAGGTCTCGCAGCACGGTCAGGAAGTCGTTCGTGAGCGTCAGGACGTCACTCGTGTTGCGGAAGCAGTACTTGTATTCCTCGTAGTTCTCGGCGATCGTCGCATGATACGCGGGGGACAGGACTCCGGTCGTGATGATCGAGATTCTCTTGTGCCGGCTCACGAGGTCCATCACCGCGAGAGCGGCCTCCGAGCGGACGGGACCTCCCACGAGGAAGCTCACGTCCTTCTGAAGGATGAGCTTCTCCACCGCTTTGATGGCGTCGTCGACGGGGACTCCCGGCTCCAGATCGCGGGTATCGATGACCTCCAGCTCCAGGGGGACCATTCTCTTTCCGAGCTGTACGCCTCCCGCCGCGTTGATCTCCTCGACGGCGAGTCGGATGCCACGCTCTGCGGCCCACCCGTAGAGATAGGCCGTGGACAGCGGCGCCCCGATCTTGATCGTTGTCTCGTCCTGCCCCCCGCAGCCGGGGAGCGACGAGAAGAGGACCAGCGCCGCGAACAGGGTCAGAAGACGGGCTCGAGACATGCGTGATCGCATCACGGCATTCCTCGCGGGAATCCGATACGGGACTCTGAGCTCAGGAATTATAGTCTCCGACCCCGGGGAAGCCCATCTCCAATGTCGGCGCCGGTCGAGGTGGGGAGAAGAGGCGAATCATGGTTCATGGTTCTCCATTGGCGGAGACATCCGAGAGACGACCGGGTCCCGCAGGCGGGATCTTGGCGTTTCCCGAAGTTCTTCGTAGATCTACTAGAGTCATAGTAGAGCCCCGTGCTCGAGAGGACGGACCATGTCGAAGCGGGACCGGCTGACTCCGGCCGAATGGGAGATCATGGAGGCCGTCTGGGAGCTCGGCGGGGCTCCGACGGTCCGTAGGGTGCTGGAACGGGCGTACCCCGACGGCCGGAAGGCGTACACTACCGTCCAAACGGTGATGAACACGCTCGTGCGAAAGGGACTCCTGCGCCGCCGGAAGGTCGGCCTGGTGAACTTCTACCGGCCGATGCGCACCCGGGAGCAGGCCGCGCGGGCCGAGGTGGCCGCTGTCGTCAGCAAGGTCTTCAGAGGCTCGATTCCGGCGGTGGCGAGCTCGCTGCTTTCGCTGGACGGCGTAGACCTCGAGGAGATCGCGCGGCTCCGTGAGGTGCTCGACCGCCGGACCCGAGAACTGGAGGGGGACGACGGATGATTCCCCACTGGAACAGCGTGGCCGACGCCTGGGCCGGCGTATTCCTCCCGGCGTTCATCCAGAACACGTTTTTTCTGGCCGCGGTGCTCGTCCTGATGCACGTGATGCGCCGCGCTTCCGCGCGTCTCCGTTACGGCATCGGGCTGATCGGCCTCGGAAAGCTCTTCGTGCCCCCCTTTCTGCCGTGGCCGGCCGGCATCGAGCCATCCGTGACCTGGGCGAGGGACGGCGCGGGGCTCACCGGGATCCCGTTCCTGTCGTCGGGCGAGGGCGCGGTCGCGGTTGCCGGCTCTCCACCCGCCCCTTCGGGGGCGGCGATCCTGCGTGGCCCGGCTCAGGTTTACGAAAAGGCTCGGATCCTCGGGGGACATCTCGGGCACGGCGGGAAGCGGAACGATCCATCCGAACTCCGAGGCCGCTCCCTCGAACTTCACCTCCAAGACGAGGTCCTGACGGCCTCCATCGTGGACAATCAGCGCCCTTTGCTCCGGTTCGTAGATGTCGACGTCTCCATTCCAGACAAAGCCTCCGTCGGCGAGCACGACCGAGGGCAGGATCACGGGAAGCAGACACGCGGGGAGAACCCGGTTCATCTCGATCCCTCCTGTTCGATCTCCGTTCTTCACGACCACGAATCCACGGGTGAGGTCGATGCCTCTGTCGGGGATACCGGGACGACGAGGGTTCATTCCGGCGGCGGAGAGGGGGGACCCCTGACCGGTGATCGAGAGGGCGTGGCGCCCGCCGGAACGCAAGACGGCCCCGAGCGGATCGCCCGGGGCCGCCGATTCGACTCTGGAGGAATGGACTACTCGATGTGGACGACCCGAGCTGTCCGGACCTCGTTCCCGGACTCCAGGCGGACGAAGTAGATGCCGGAGGCGACGCGACCGCCGACCTGGTCGCGGCCGTCCCACTCCACCACGTGAACGCCGGCGTCCCGCGTTCCGTCGAAGAGCTTCTCGACCCGTCGACCGGCCGTGTTGAAGACGTCGACGGTGACCGGTCCCCGGCGGGCAACCGAGTAAGTGATTCGGGTCCGGCGGCCGAAGGGATTCGGACGGACCTCGAGAGCCGTGATGGCAGCCGCGGCCAAGAGGTCTTCCACTCCCGTACCCCCCGCCGCGACCACGAAGGACTCGTCGTTGATGTCGAAGAAGATGTTGTCGGCCGCCTCCACGATCAGTCGGGCCTCGGCGATATTGATGTTCGGTACGGTGACCGTCTCGCTCCCGTCGTTCGGGGTCCCCATCGCGAGCGGCACATCGTACAGGAACATGCGGCCGTCATCCGTCGAGAGGAGGATGTTCACCGTCGAGCAGGAGACGGGGGCCGCATCCGTGTTCGCGACATCCCACGTGATCGTGCGCTGCTGCCCCGCGTTCCACGGAGTCGCGCCGATCGATGTGACCAGGAAGGGTCCGGAGGTGTCGTCGACCTCCACCGACGTTCCGTCCTTGTCGACGCCACCCAGGTTGTCCCGCACGGTGAAGCGGAAGTGGAGGGTCCTCCTGTAGGTGGGGAGAAGCTCTCCGATCGTGTGGGTGTTGTTCCGGATGTTGCTGTTCTTGGGGAAGGACCGCCATGCGCGGTCCTTCGGCTGGAACGACCGGAAGATCGGTGCGTCTCCCGACGGCGAATCCGGATGCCCGGCCGGCCCGAGGTCAAACTGCTCCCAGCAGTACGTCATCTCGTCGCCGTTCGGATCGGTCGCCTCGCCGTAGAGGATGAACGGCGTCTCGAGCGGAATCGTGTGGCCCGTGTTTCCGGCCTCGACCACGGGCGGATCGTTGCCGGTCGGCGTGACCTGGGCACACGTGCTCCCGCTCCCACTCTGCGTGTAGGCCGTGATCTGGACGAAGCTCCGCACGTGGAAGTAGTCGTCGCTGCGGGTCTGGAGGTTCTGCGAACCGCAAAGGCCCGCGTACGCCATGATCGTCGATCCGGACCCCGGCTCGTAGGCGGAGGAGGCGGAACGATTGCCGGAGCAGCCCCCCGCGTTGCCATTGAACGTGTGGCTTCCGCCGAATTGGTGGCCCATCTCGTGAGCCACGTAGTCGATGTCGAACCCATCGCCGCTCGGATTGAAAGACCCCGTGACTCCTCGCGCCTTGTTTCCGGACCGACAGACGACGCCGAGACCCGCGATGCCGCCGCCTCCGGTGCTGAAGACGTGACCGATGTCGTAGTTGGCGTTTCCGATGACCGTGTCCAAGTTCTCCTGGTTCTGACCGAGCATCACGTAGCCGTTGCCGTTCGTGTACGGATCCGTCGCCCCGTCCGTGTACACGACGAGATCGTTATTCGGAATCAGCTCCATACGAATGGAGAATTCGCGCTCATACACACCCGTGACACGATTCAACGATGTCGCGATTCCCGCCATCCCGTCCGCAATGGATCCCCCGTGCCACTGCGTGTACTCACCGGTCGCCGCGATCGCGATACGATAGGTGAGGAGGTCCTGCCCCGTGGCCCGCAGCGGTGAGGCCGCTCGTTCGGCGACGAGACGGTCGATTTCGGCTACGACCTCCGGATCCTCCTCGATCTCGCAGGTGAAGACCTCGCCCGGGGGAATACCCCTCGAGGATGGATCCCTCTTGAAGTAGCTCACGTAGGTCCGTGCGTCTCCCCGGTGGAGAGGATCGATGAGCATCGTGCGCCGCGCCGAGAGGATCAGCGCGTGGAAGCCGGCCGGAGTGGTGTCGAGCCGGACCGTGGCCGTCCGATCGTCGATGCCGCGGCCCACGTAAGTCTTGATCTCCGGGTACTTCGCCGCGAGCTCCGGATGGAGAATGGACGACTCCCAGATCGAGAATCGCTCCGACGTTCCCGTGGGAAGCGGGAGGGTCAGCGTGAGTCCCTCGACGGGAGTCGCGAAGCTCTCCCGCGGCGCTCCCGCCAGGAAGGCCTGCATTTCCGCGAGCTCAAGGGTGAAGTAGCGTGACGTCTCGGGGTAGCCGATCGCGTCGACCTCCATCTCCGAGACCTCGAGGAAGAGGGGAGCGGCCGAGACCGGCGCACCTGAGAACAGCACGACAGCGGCGAGGCCCACCACGGTGGCAGGCCGAAAGAGGCCCAGCCGGACGATCCGGGGCGATTCCATGGGTTCCTTCTCCGAAAAGAGTCGAACGGGGGGGAAGAATCCTCAATTCTAGCGCAAGAGCGGTCGGAACGCGAGGGCCCCGGATCGAATCGGGCCTAGGGCGCGAAGGCCGGCCGGGGTGGGGGAGGGCCGCCTTCTCGACGGTTCCTTGACCGGCTCCCGGGGCCTCGAGCCACGACTCCGGTCCCACCGGGATCCGTGCCGGGACGGGAAGCGGGACTCTCCGAGCGGCCGGGTCGATTCACCCGGCAAGGGGATGTTGATCCCCGCGCGGAATCGAGTCAGGATGCCGCAACGAACGACCGTGAGCCCCGCCTCTGCGGTCTTCCCCCGGCGACGAAGGACCTCCGTTGAGCTCGCGTGACTCCCTCCGCATCGTGTTCCTCGCCGATACCCACCTCGGACTCGACTTCCCGATTCGACCGCGGGTGAAGAGAAGGCGCCGGGGGCCCGACTTCTTCCGAAACTACCGCAGCGTGCTTCGCCACGCGATCCGCACGAAGGCCGATCTGGTCGTCCACGGCGGGGATCTCTTCTTCCGGAGCCGCGTGCCCGGCAAGATCGTCGATCTCGCGTTCGAGCCTCTCGCGGAGTGTGTGAGGCGAAGAGTCCCGATCGTCATTGTCCCCGGAAACCACGAAAGGTCCCATCTTCCGACTTCGCTGTACCTCAATCACCCGGACATTCACGTTTTCGATCGCCCTCGGACGTTTCGCTTCGATATCGCCGGTGTGACACTCGCGCTCTCCGGATTCCCCTTCGAACGCCGGGACATCCGGACCCGCTTTCCGAGAGTCCTTCAGCAGACGGGGTGGAAGGGCATCCCGGCGGAGATCCGTTTACTCTGCATCCACCAAGCGGTGGAAGGTGCCCGGGTCGGCCCGTCCGACTTCACATTCCGGGGCGGTCGGGACGTGATCCGGATGCGGGACGTGCCCGCGCGCTTTCATGCGGTACTGGCCGGACACATCCACCGCCGGCAGGTTCTCACGAAGACCCTCGATGGGAAGGAGGTCGAAACACCCGTGATCTACGCCGGGGCCACCGAGCGGACCTCGTTCGCCGAGAGATTCGAACCGAAGGGCTATTTCGAGGTCACGATTCGACGCTCGACCCCGGGTTGGGAGCTCGGCCATCTCGCGTTCCACCCGCTTCCCTCACGTCCGATGGTGGAGCTCTACATCGATCCCGTGACCGCCGGGAGGCAGCTGGGGCGCCACCTTCGCGCTGCGATGGACGGACTCGAAGCCGACTCCATCGTGCGCCTTCGATCCCGGGAACCGCTGCCGCTCGAGGTTCGGGCGAAGCTGACCCCCGAGTTCCTGCGCGCCGTGTTCCCGGAGAGCATGAATGTGGAGTGCGCTCGGGAGCTCTTCGCGGCTCGAGGGTAAGGATGAGCGACTCGTCTCGACGAGAGGAGATGATCCGTTCGATCGCGGAGAACGTGCCCCCCAGGTGCGGCGTCTATGTCTTCCGCGGAAGCGGCGGCCGAGCTCTCTACATCGGGAAGTCGGTGAACCTGCGCCGCAGAATGCTCGAGCACCTCCGCACGGGACGCAACGAACCCCGGGGGCCTGTCCGGAGACTCGCGTTCGAGATCGAGGAGTTCTCGTTCGTCGAGACGGAGACCGAGCTCCTGGCGCTTCTTCTCGAGGATCGGCTCATCAAGGAGCACCTTCCCGAGCACAACACGAGACAGCGGAAGTATCTCGAGTACCGATACCTCTGTCTGACCGACGTCGATTTTCCGAATCTCCGAGTGATCGCCCGTACCGACCAGGCTCCCCCGGGGACCCTGTTCGGGCCGTTTCGGGACCGCTATCTCACCCGGCGTGTCCAGGGGATTGCTGAAGACGTGCTCCGGCTGCGAGCGTGCCCGGAGCTCCATCCGGACCGGAAGTCGGCCCGGTACGATCTCGGGCAGTGCACGGGACCCTGCCGGGGGGCGATCTTGAAGGTCGACTATGGGCGAATCGTGGAGAAGGTCATCGACTTCCTGGACGGGGATTCGACGATCGTCGTCGGGGAGCTCACGAAGAGAATGGAAGCCGCGGTCGCCGCCGGTCGCTATGAGACCGCCGCGGAGCTGAAGCGGGGGGTGGGTTTCTGCCGGAGATTCTGCACCCGCCAGACCTTCCTGCGGGACTTCCGGGACCGCACGCTCATCGTCCGCGTGAGCGGAGGTCGGCAATCGTACGTGTTCGAGCGGGGACGGTTGACACGCTGGAAGGGGATCCCCCAGGGAGGCCCGGGGAAGGAAGGACCGGAGGACGCACGGTTCATCCTGGATCGCGGGAACATCGTGTATGACTGGGTTCTTCGCCACCGTGGACGGTGCGAGTGCCGGGTTCGGATCTCCCCTGGAATGGCCCGTTCGAAACGCCGCATTCATTCCTGACAACAGGGTCCGGTTGTCGTCCATTCGACACTCGGGGCGGTCGCCGATCGCACAACGTCTCACCCGCTTTTGGACGTGGGACGGCCGAACCGACTCGGGAGCCCCGGTCCGCCCGGGAGTCCACTTCGTGCGGCTGCCGGCCGACGGAAGCGTACACCGGGAGACGATGACGCTGATTGGATGATATGGAAGGGCCGCGACACGACCACGGTCCATGGGTCGAGGGGGCGGACGGGGATCTCGGCGCGGGAGTGGGGGAGGGTGCCGCGATTCCCCAAGTTCGACGATTCACCCCCAAGACACTCGAATCGACGCTCTCGCGCGGGGCCGTCCTGCGAAGCGGGCCCGGCGTTGTCAGCACCCCCTCTCGCCCTCCGGCCTTGCCCGTTTGGCCACCGAGGGTGTACAATCAGTGCGCACACCTTGAGATCTGCCCGCCGCCGCGAGGTTCGGTGCTCCGTGGTACGCGGCGGAGAGGAGCCGGTGGCTCGGGTAGAGGAACCGGCTCAATCGTACTAATGGAGGAACACCATGAAGCGCTTCATGACCGTGGTTGCGGTTCTCTCGACCCTCGCGCTCGCGTCGACCGCCGTCGCGGGCGAATTCGGATGGACCGTCAGCAGCAGCAGTACCGACGCATTTGCCCACATTGGCTCGCCCGCCGGTACCCCCCAGTTGATCACTTTGTACCTTTGGATCGCCTGCGACACGGGCGTGACCGGGGCCGCTGCGTCCGAATTCGGGCTGAGCTCCACCGGCGTCATCACGGTCTCGGGCGTTGTTGGATCGCAGCCGCAGTTCCTCTTCACCGGAAGCGTTACCGACCTCCTGGGCGCATTCGGCGGCGGCCCGGGCGGCGGCACGATGGTCGGCATCGTGACCGCGTTTGACCAGGGGACCGGGGGAGGCGTCTGTTTCGTCCCGTCGGCTTCGAACGGCCGCAACATCACCGTCGGGGTGGACGGCAACGGCTACGACAACGACTACATCGGATACGACAGCGCCGGTGGTGTCCCCTGCGAGAGCCCCGCGTTCTGCGACGTCCCGGTCTCGGTCGAGTCGGGCTCCTGGGGGAGCATCAAGAGCCTTTACAGGTAGAAGGAATCGTACCAACCGGGGCCAGAAGCGCGTCCCCGGGGGGAGACCCCTCGGGGACGCCGTTTTTCGGGATGGGGGTCAATCGCCCCCGGAGGGGGACGGGTCGGGCCCACCGGCCCGACCGCCGACGTGGGAAGCGAGAATGAAATCCGCTTCCCGCATCGACTTTTCGGCCATCTCCAGGTACGTCCAGACCTCGTCCACGTAGCCGTCGGCGGAAGCCGACCAGGCCCGGTTGATCGCACGCTCGGACCGGGCGAAGTGGTCCATCACGTTCGCGTACCCCTGGAGACCGATTCCGTGGATCATCGACTCGCGGGCGTCGGCGAACTCGGCGAGGTCCTCGAGGAGCTCGGCGTCGATCTTTCCGTGCACGTCGTAGACGAGAATCGAATCCCGGTTCGCGTTCATTGCCTCGAGGTTCCGAACAAGCCGCTTCAGGGCGCTTTCGAGAGCCACGATGTTCGTGCGGACGGTCTCGGTCTGCGCTGCGGCCTGGAACGCGGTGCGACGGAGAAGAACGACACCGGCGACTCCGACCACCGCCGCGACCGAGTAAAGGGGCCAGTCGATTCGATCCAGCTCGCGGGTCGTGAGAAACGCCGCGGTCAGGAAGCCGAGCCACATCAGAGCGTGTCCGAAGTTTCTCATGGCGTGTCCCCCCCTACTGATTCGCCGCGGTGAAGACGATCCAAAGCGCGTTCCCCACACCCACCAGGGCCTCTCCCACGATCAGTCCCGCCGCCACCGGGATTCCGACGTTCTCGACAATGGTGTGTCCCTTGGTTCGATCCACCACCATGCGGATCACGTTGCCGACGGTGTAGGTCAGCACGATGTTGAACGGCATGTAGAATCCGAGGCCGATGAGAACCCCGATTCCCCCGAGGCCGCTGAAGGCGAGGATCGCCCCGAGTCCGGCCCCCGCCGCGTACCGGAAGGCGGGGACTTCACCTCCCACGATCCCCTCCATGACTCCGGCCAGGGCGGTGGCCTGGGGGGCGGGCAGGCGCTCGCTTCCCAGGCCGTAGGCCCGCTCCAACAGAACCACCAGACCCATCACCAGAATGGGGCCGAGCCAGTTCCCGCAGAGCTGAGCGATCTGCTGTCGCCGGGGAATGGCCCCGACGAGGTAACCCGCCTTGAGGTCCAGCATCATGTCACCGGCCATGGCGATGGCGAGACAGATCGCCACGCCGACGACCATCGAGGCGATCATCATCTGAGTGCTGACCATGCCGCTCGCGATGAAGAGGAGGATCGTGACGGCGATCAAGGTCATTCCCGAGAGGGGGGACCAGTTCGTTCGCCCCAACGATTCGGAGACGATGACGCCGGCCACCCAGATCCAGAGCGTGCCGAGAACGGCCATGCCGAGCGCCCGGACGACGCTCATCTGTTCCGCCGCGAGGTAGGCGAGGACGATCAAGGCGATCACCCCGATTCCGATGGCGCCATAGAGGAATCGGATCGGCAGCTCGTCGGTTCCTCCCGTCTTGCTCTTCCGCTGGGCGTCATGCATGGACGCCATGGCGCTCCGGATGAGCGGGAAAGCCGCCACGATCCCGCCGATCGCCGCGCCGATCAGCATTCCGATGCCGGTGGGGCGGAAGAGCCCGGTCCGGAATCGATCGGGGTCACCCGAGGTTACGATCTCCGTGATGGCGTGAGGGCCCTCCATCTGTCCGAAGTTCATCAACAGGGGGCCGAGAAACCAGTAACAGAGGAAGCCTCCCAGGCCGAAGATGAGTCCTCCGCGGCCCGAGAGGAAGCCCACGCCCACGGTCAGCAATGAGAGATAGAACGTCAGGTTGAGGATGGACGGGGCGCGGATGAGCTGTCCGAGGTGATAGTCCTCTCCGTCCAGGAACGGGATGCCCTCGGGCAGGGTGAGCAGTACGAGGTGAACGATCCCCGAGAGCGCGGCTCCGCCCAACAGCAGCATCGCTTTCCGCATGCCCGCGCCCGGGGACTTCAGAATCGCGGCGACCGCGATGCCGCCGGGATAGGCGAGACGGTTGAAATCGATCATCTGCTTGCGAAGGGGAACGATGAACGCGATTCCCAGGATGCCTCCCGTGATCGCGGCCAGGACCATCAGCACCTTGCTGTAGTCGGTGATGCCGGGGTAGTCACCGGTCCGATTCAGAATGTAGACCGCGGGCAGCGTGAACATGAGACCGGCCGACGCCCCGTTCACCGCCGAGGCGATCGTCTGGTTGATGTTGTTCTCGATGATGCTGGTCCGCCTCAGGAGACCGCGGAGGATGGCCCACCCGAGGATGGCCGCGAGCTCCGACCCCTCGATGCTGAATCCTAAGATGAGGGCGGCGTAGCCGATGGAGATCGCGATGATCGATCCCAGGAAGTAGCCGACTAGAATCGCCTGCCACGTGAACTCGGGATAGGGGCCGTACCGGAGCGGTCGCGGGTCGGCCGAGGACGAGTCGGACACGAGGTACCCCCAGGACGAAGTCGCGTGCCGGGCGATCCGGTTCGGGCCCTCCCCGATGATCGGAGGAGACGAGCGCGAGCCGTGAACGCGCGAGTCCGAGAATCGAGGAAGCAGAATAGCGGCGCGCGACCGGATTGGCAAAGGGGCTCTTCGCGTGGGGCTCGGGGCCGGTTGCGGGACCGGGGCGCGGTCGTCGTCGGCTCGACGCCGACCGGCGTGTCGGACCCGGCGGCGTTCACCTCATCCGCCTTGACACGATCGGCGCGACGGTGTCCCGTGGTTTCGTTCAGGGGAGTCCGGAGCGGAGCCGATTCCAGGGGTGAAGCCGTGTCCCCCTGCCGGATCGTCCCCCCGGGCTTTTGGCCACGCGGCCGCGGAGAGCGATCGGCACGAATCTCCCGCGACAGGAAGGCGGGAGGCGAGGCCTCATGCGGGATCTTCTGTTCGGTTGGGCGATTCCTCTGGTGGGGGGGGTGTTGTCGTTCGTACCGATGCCTCTTGCCGGTGCCGAGGAGGCTCTCTCCGATTCCGCCGGAGATCCGCCTCTGGGCACGCTCGAGTTCGTCGAGAGCGTGCCGGTGGAAACCGAGCTCGATCTGCCGGACATCCGCGATACGCCCGAGGTCTGGAGCGAGATGCTCGAGTCCGCCCGTTCGCGGATCGATGTCGCGGCCTTCTACATCAGCCCGCGAACGAACGGGTCGGGTGCCCTGCGGCCGATCCTCGGGCAGCTCGAAAGCGCCGTCCGGCGGGGCGTGCGGCTGCGGACGCTCGTGGATGCCGGGTTCTATCGAAAGTACCCCGAGATTCCCGATCGCTTGGGCACGCTCTCCGGCGCCGAGACCCGCCTGCTGGACGCCCGGGCTCTTTGGGGGGGCTCCCTCCACACGAAGTGCATGATCGTCGACGGGAAGCAGTTCTTCCTGGGCAGTCAGAACTGGGACTGGCGAGCTCTCGAGCACATTCACGAGCTCGGCGTACGGGTTCGCGACGAGGGGCTGACCACGAGTCTGCAAGGGGTCTTCGACCTGGACTGGGCCCTGGCCTCGAAGGGGGCCGAGCCCCCGGAAAGCAACGCGATTGCAGGCGGGGAGGGCTCCCCGCCGCCGGCGACCGAAGGGGACCCGGGCGCGGAGCGCCGCCGCGTCCCGCTGCTTCATCTCGCGTCCGGGGACACGGTCTCGGTGGTCCTGGGGGCCAGTCCCGCACGTGCTCTGCCCGGCGGAGTCCCGTGGGACGAACCCCTCCTGGTGGACCTGATGGACTCCGCGAGGGAATCCCTGCTCGTGCACCTGCTCTCCTACCGCCCGGTGGATCGAAGTGGTGAGTACTACGAGGTTCTGGAAAACGCACTGCGGAGGGCCGCCGCTCGAGACGTGAGGGTGCGAATCATCCTCGCGAACTGGTCCAAACGCCCCGAACTGGCACCGCACATTCAGAGCCTGGCGGCCGTGCCCAACATCGAGATTCGATTCACGAACATCCCGGGGTGGTCGGGGGGTTTCATTCCCTACGCGCGAGTGGAGCACCCCAAGTACCTCGTCGCGGACGGAACGGCGTGCTGGATCGGGACGGCGAACTGGGCCCGCAGCTATTTCCACCGTTCCCGCAACGTCAGCCTCTTCGTGTACGGCGAGGCGGCGACCGCGGACGTCGTGGCTTTCTTCGAAGGTTCCTGGAACAGCCCGTACGCCGAGGTCGTCACTCCCTGCGGCACCTACGATCCGCCCCCGATCGGCGAGGCCCCGTCGCCGCGTTAGGATCCGCCTCCACCTGCCCCCCACGGTGCCGTCGATTCGCCCGCCTCGGGTCCGTCACCGCGCCCCGGGCTGTCTCCGCAGCGCCCAGAGTCGGTCGCAGACCCCCTCGAGGTGTTTCCCGAGTCGCACGGGATCGTCGGTCTTCTCCGGCTCGTTCTCGAAGACGGCGTAAGGGATTCGATGATCGCCGACGACGAGGTGATCCGGGCTCGCGGAGGAGAACTCGTCCCAATCCGATTCCCGGTAGAGGTACTCGAGCTTCTTGTTCTCGAGGGAGTGCTCGAGAATGCTGTCGGGTCGGTCGGGATTGCGGCGGCGAAGGTTCTTCCGAAGTGACTCCTCCATTCCGACACGGATGTAGATCGTGCACGCCCGGGACAGAATCTCGCCGGCGAGATGGGAGTATGCCTCCGCAAAACCGCCGTGCTGGCTTCCCCGGGCAAACTCGAAGATGGCCGTCGTCGACCGGTGATAGTCCGGTTCATCGCGGAGCCGCTTCGTATAGAGAAGGTTCAGCTTCTCGATGAGGAAGTTCCAGAAGAACGGATCCTTGAATACGTATCCCTCATACGACGCTCCCCCGTATTCGAACGCCGTGTTCGAGATCAGGCGGGCCTTTCCGTGCCGTTCGTAGATGTCGTCGTCCTCGAAGCGCTCCCAGAGAATCGGGAAGTCGTCGAACTCCTCGAATTCGCCGATGTGGAAGCGCCGGATCCGCTCCGGCACGGGAATCGATTTCAGGTAATCGATGATCTCCGACTTCCCGGCCGCCGGACGGCCGTTCAGGATCACCACGTCGAATGTCTCTACCGGCACAGAAGGCTCCTCCTCGGTTCTGGACGGTGGGACGTCCGCCGTCCCGGGTCTCCGGACTCCGCCGTCCTCCCGATCCGCGATCGGGTCCGAGCGATCAGTCCGTTCCCCCGGCCGCCTCGCGAAGGAGGTTCCGCGCGATCACGAGCCGTTGGATCTGGTTCGTTCCCTCGTAGATCTGCGTGATCTTGGCGTCCCGCATGTACTTCTCGGCGGGATAGTCCTTGCAGTAACCGTAGCCTCCGAAAAGCTGAACGGCCTCCGTCGTCACCTTCATGGCGACGTCGGTGGCCATCAACTTGCCCATGGCCGAGATCTTCGTGATGTTCTTGTGGCCGGAGTCGATAGTGCGGGCGGACGCGTGAACGAGCTGGCGGGCCGCCTCGATCTGGGTGGCCATGTCGGCCAGCATCCACTGCACGCCCTGAAATGAGCTGATGGACTGGCCGAACTGTTGACGCTTGTGCGTGTATTCGATGGCGAGGTCGAGCGCGCCCTGGGCGAGCCCGACCGCCTGGGCGGCGACCCCCGGACGCGCGCGGTCGAGCGTCATCATGGCGTGCTTGAAGCCGCGCCCTTCCGTCCCCCCGAGGAGATTCTCCGCCGGAACCCGGCAGTCCTCGAAATGGAGCTCGACCACGGGCACGCAGCGGATGCCCATCTTGTCCTCGTGCTTGCCCACGCGATAGCCGGGGGTCCCCTCCTCGACGACGATCCCCGAGATCCCCCGCGCGCCCCGATCGGGCTGGGTGACCGCGAAGATGGTGTTGAACGACGCGACGGCGCCCCCGGTGTTCCACTTCTTCTCCCCGTTGAGGACATAGAAGTCGCCATCGCGCTCGGCGCGGGTCGTCATGGATCCGGCATCCGAACCGGCTTCCTTCTCGGACAGACCGAAGGCGATGAGCTTCTCTCCCGCGGCGATGGGAGGCAGCCATCGCTCTTTCTGGTCGTCGGTGCCCCCGACGAGAATGGGGAAGGAGCCCAGGGCGTTCACGGCGTATCCGACGCCCATGCCGCCGCAGGCCCGGGAGAACTCCTCGACCACCACGCACAGATCGAGCACACCTCCGCCGAGACCGCCGTATTCCTCGGGGATCCAAACTCCCGAGAGTCCGGCCTCTTTGATGGCCTTCTGGACCTCCCACGGGTAGGTCTGCTCGACGTCGTACTTGGCCGCGACGGGACGCATCACATTCTCGGCCAGGTCCCGGGCACGCTCTCTCAGCTCGATTTGCCGGGGGGTATAGAGCTCATTGATCATGGCTTCACTCGTCTTCCATCGTCCGGAGGGTGATGAGAGCCCGTTCCGAACGGGGACGTTCGAACCGGGGTGGAACACGAATGCGACATTGTGCCCGATCGGGGCCGAGCCGCCAAGGATTGCCTTCGTCTTCGCGGACCGCGGGCGGCATGGGTTCGGTCGGACCGCCTACAGCTCGACCTCGATCCCGATTCCCCTCTCTCGCGCCGCGGAGTAGACGGCCAGAGCGGTCGACACGTCCTGAATCGCCAACCCGCACGACTTGAAGAGCGTGATCTCCTCGGAGCTCTCGCGTCCCGGTTTGGCGCCGATGAGGACCTCGCCCAGGCTGGCGTGAATGTGATCCTCGTTCACGGCGCCCTCGCGGATCGGAATCAGGATGTCGCCCGCCTCGGCGAGGTTCGCTTCGCGGAGATCGGCAACGAACTTGGAGCGCTTCACGGTCGTCGTGTCCAGCTCGCGCGCGTCGGGCGAGTGGGAGCCGATGTTGTTGATGTGGGTTCCCTCCCGCAGCCAGCTTCCGTCGAAGATCGGGTCGTGGGAGCTCGACGCCGTCACGACGATGTCGGCCTCTCGCACGGCCCTCTCGACGTCCTCGGTCGCCTCGATCCGGATTTCCAACGAATCGCCCAGTTCCCGGGCGAAGGAGCGCGCGGCCTCTCGATTGACGTCGATCACCGAGACTTTGGCCAGCGGGCGGACGAGATTCAGGGCGACGAGCTGTTGGCGCGCCTGGACCCCCGCGCCGAAGAGCACGCACGTCCGGGAGTCCTCACGGGCGAGGGCACGCGTGGCCACGCCGCTCGCCGCTCCGGTGCGGACGGCCGTCAGGTAGCCGGCATCCATGATGGCCACCGCTTTCCCGGTGGCCGGGTCGCAGAGCATCAAGGTGCCCAATACGGTCGGAAGATCGTGCTGGGCGGGATTTTCCGGATAGACGGTGACGACCTTGAGACCCAGGGCATCGAGATCACCTCCGATGTAGGCCGGCATCCCGAGAAACAGCCCTCTGTGCTCCTCGACCTTGATCACGGCCCTCTGCGGCATGACGGCCCGGCTCCGGGCCAGCTCCCGAAACGCGGTCTCCACCGCTTCGAGGCAGTCCTCCATCGTGAGGACCGACTCCACGTCTCTACGCGAAAGCAACAGCGGCATCTTTTCACTCCCTGGACTACGGGCGAGTCTCTCGATCGTCTTCAGTTACGGAATCTCCGCGATCGCCTCGACGGCGATGAGCGCGCCCTTCGGAAGGGCCGAGGCTCCCACGACACCACGGGCCGGGAGCTCCTTCGGAAAGAAACGGGCGTAGACCTCGTTGACGGAGGCGAACTCGGAGATGTCCGTCATGGTGATCGAGACCTTGACGACCCGGCCCAGTGAGCTTCCGGCCGCCTCCACGATGGCCCGCACGTTCTCCAGGCAGCGCTCGACCTGTTCCGCCGCGGTCGAGCCCACCAGGTCGCCGGTTTCCGGGTCCAGTGCGATCTGCATCGAGGTGAAGAGAAGGCCGCAACCGACGACCCCTTGGGCGTAGGGTCCGATGGCGGCGGGAGCGTTCTTCGTGCTGACGGCACGATAGGGCATCATGACCTCCTTCGAGGACGGCTACGGGCGATCTCGACCGGGGTGGCTCCGTGAGCCGCTTCGAGATCTCCAAAACACGAGAATCACCCGTTCACGGGCCGTTCGGCGAGAAACCGCTTCAGGCGACCGATTCCCTCTTCGAGGTTCTCGAGGGAATTGGCGTAGGACAGGCGCAAGTAGCCCTCTCCGTGCGGGCCGAAGTCGACCCCCGGCGTCAGGGCCACTCCGGCCTTCTCGAGGATATCGAACGCGAAGGCGAGGACGTCGTCCGTGTACCGGCTCACGTTGAAGAACACGTAGAAAGCCCCGGTCGGCTCGACGAGGACCTCGAGTCCGATCTCGGCCAGCCTCTCGAGGACGAGGCGGCGCCGCTCGTCGTAACACTGCCTCATGCGCTCGATCTCCTGGTCCGCGCTGGTCAACGCGGCAATGCCGGCGTACTGGGGAAAGTCCGGCGGCGAGACGAAGAGGTTCTGCTGCAGCTTCTGCACGGGACGCAGGAGGTAGTCGGGAAGAATGGCGTAGCCGAGGCGCCACCCGGTCATGGCGAACAGCTTGGAGAAGCCACTCACCACCACTGCATCGGGGTCGAACTCGAGAACGGAGTGGGGCCGCTCGCCGTAGGTCAGACCGTGGTAGATCTCGTCCGAGATGATCTGGACTCGACCGCGGGCGATCTCGACCAGCTCCCGCATCCGATCGGCCGAGGTCACGATGCCGGTTGGGTTCGCCGGGGAGTTGAGCAGGAGAGCGCGAGCCCCTCGGGACACCTGCTCTTTCACCTCGGCCGGGTCGTACTGGAATCCCTCGGCCTCCCGCACCGGAAGGCGAACCGACTCGGCGTGACAGGAGCGCACGAAGTTGGGATAGCACGCGTAGTGGGGGTCGGTCATGAGCACGCGATCCCCGGGATCGAGGAGCGCCAGGTACGTCAGGACCATGGCTCCGGAGCTGCCCAGAGTGATGACCACGCGGTCCGCGGAGACCTCGATCCCGTACCGACGATCCATCCAGGCACAGATCGCTTCACGAAGCTCGGGATGCCCCAGGGAGTGGGTGTAGTGCGTATGGCCGTCCCGGATCGCGCGGACGCCGGCTTCCCGGATGACCTCCGGGGTATCGAAGTCCGGCTCACCGACCTCCATGTGAATGACGGACCGCCCCTCTCGCTCGAGGGCGCGCCCCCGGTCGAGAACGTCCATCACCAGGAACGGCGGCATCTCCTTGCCGACCCGACTCACCTTTGCCGTGGCGGATTCCTCGATCATGCGGCCCGACCTCTCTGTGAAACGGGGACCCCGACGGGCGGGTACCGCGGTAGCACGAATCCGGGGTGAGAACAAGGCCCTTCCCCTCGCGTCCCGGCTCCGTCCGCGGCCGACCGGTTTTCCGTTCTGCGGCCAAAAAGGCTGACCGGGTCTCGGCGGCGGGGGTACAATCGTTTGCGGCCTCGCACCGCGCTCGGCCGCCGATAACGGCATCCTCCGTGATGCGGTCACCGGATGCGGCGCCACCGTGCCTCGCTGCCGGGACGTGCCTCGCGCCTCGGGTCTCGGGCGAACGGAGGCTGTATGATCGGCGAGACCGTCTCCCATTACCGTATCCTCGAGAAGCTAGGCGAGGGCGGCATGGGAGTCGTCTACGAGGCCGAGGATCTCATGCTCCATCGGGCGGTGGCGCTGAAGATCCTCCCTCCGGAAGTCGTTGCCGACCGCACGCTGCGGGACCGTTTCTTCCGCGAGGCCCGCACCGCCTCGGCCCTCAATCATCCACACATCGCGCAGGTCTACGAGCTCGGCGAGCACGAGGGACTGATCTTCATCGCGATGGAGCTGGTCCGAGGTCGCACCCTTCGCCAAGAGGCCCACGGCGGACAGATTCCGTTTGTTCGCCTGCTCGAGTGGATGATCCAGGTCACCGACGCGCTGGCCCGAATGCATGAAAAGGGGATCATTCACCGCGACCTCAAACCCGAGAACATCATGATCGACGAGGACGGGCGCGCGAAGGTGCTGGATTTCGGCCTGGCCAAGCTGATCCAGGAGTCGCTCGCTTCGACCGAGACGATCGGAGCTTCCTCGGACATGACGCGTCCGGGGATGCTGATGGGCACCCCGCACTACATGTCTCCCGAGCAGGTGCGCGGCAAGCCGGCGGACCACCGCAGCGACGCGTTCTCACTCGGGGTGATGATGTACGAGCTGGCGACCGGCGTGCGTCCGTTTCGCGGGGAGATCGTCCCCGAGGTGCTGCAGGCCATCGTCCAGCACCAGCCGCAGCCGATCTCGGAGCTCCACGAGGAGCTGCCGCACGAGTTCCAGCGGATCGTGCAGAAGTCGCTGGCGAAGCACCGGGAGAATCGGTACCAGGACGTCAAGGATCTCTGGGTCGACCTGCGGCGACTCCGTCGCGAGCTGGATCCGGAGACCGCGACGCCGACGCCGACCGATGAACGGCGGGGGGCCGTTGTTCGTCCGCGGTTGAGCCGGGCGCTCTGGGCCATCGTCGCGCTCCTCGTCGTTGTGGGCCTGCTCAACGGCATCCGCGGGTTGCGTCAGCCCCGAGGTCCGCGGGATCCGGCGGAAAAGCCCTCGGTGGCCGTGTACTGGTTCGAGAGCCTTTCGGAAGGCCGGGAACAGGATTACTTCGCGGCCGGGATGACGGAGGAGCTGATCAACGAGCTGTGGAAGATGGGCGGTTTGCGGGTGAGCACGTGGGACGACATACGGCCTCTGAAGGGCGAGTCCCTGACGACGCGGGAGGTGGGAGAGCGCCTCCGGTGCGATTTCGTGCTGACGGGCACGGTCCGGCGCGAGGCCGACCGGATCCGCGTCACGCCGCGGCTCGTCGACGTGGCGGAGGGGAACCAGGTCTGGACGGCCCGATTCGACGACGTGCTGGAAAACGTCTTCGCGCTGCAGGACTCGATCGCGCTCCGGATCGCGAGCGAGCTGAGCGTCCAGCTCACGAACGCCGAGTGGCAGCAGGTCGCCGAGCTGCCGACCCGGAGCCGGGAGGCCTACGACCACTACCTCAAGGGTCGCTACTTCCACGACCTCGCGACGTTCGAGGACAACGCGCGGGCCGCCTCGGAGTACGAAAGGGCTCTCCGAATCGATCCGGATTACCCTCTGGCGACGGCCGGGCTCGCGGACGCGTACGTGCAGCGCTACCGGGAGCGCTACGACTACGACGAGCACTGGCTCGACGAGGCGAAGCGGCTCATCGAGGCCTCCCTCGACCTCGACCCGGACCTCAGCGAGGCCCACGAGTCTCGGGCGGAGGTCCTGATCGAGGAGAAGAATCTGGTCGGCGCGCTGGAGGCCGCGGAGAGGGCGAGCGAGCTCCGTCCGGACTGGGACGCCCCCTACGTGCGGCTCGGGGAAGCCCGTACCGAGCGAGGGGAGCGGTCCCAGGCGCTCGAGATGTTCGAGAGGGCGCTGGCCCTGCGGCCGAGCGTCGATGCGCTGTGCGGCCGGGGGAGTATCCTCCAGGGTCGGGGCGACTTCGAGGGGGCCGAGCGGGACTACCGTGCGGCGCTGGAGCTCCAGCCCGACCACGTGCGCCCCTACCTGGAACTCGGAGATCTGCATGACGGCGATCTGCGCTCGCCCGAGCAGGCCGAGTCCTTCTACCGGCGGGCGATCTCGGTGCGGCCCGATCACAGCGGCGGCTACTACGGTGTCATCAATGTCCTGGGGACGAAGTCCGAGAACCTGGACGAGATGGAAGCCCTGGCCCGGAGCTTCGTGGAGCGGTTCCCCTACAACTGGGAGGCCTATGAGGTCCTGTTCGACGTCATCGCCTGGTGGCGGGGAGACTACGCGACCGCTCTGACCGTGCTCGAGGAGGCCGTGCGACAGAATCCGGACCGCGTGTGGCCTCACCTCCTGCGCGCTTTTTTCTTCGCGAACGAAATGCACCGAGACCGGGAGCTGGACAAGGCCCGCGAGGCTCTCGACCGGGCGCTGGCGTTGCGGCCGAACTCTCCGCGCGTGCTCCAGTGGGCCGGAGACGTCCAGAGCTATTCGGGCGATCAGGAGAAGGCGATCGAGCACTATCGCCGGGGGCTCGCCGTCAGCCCGGGCTGGGCCAACCTGTCCTACTCGATCGCCCGGAGCTATTCGCTGCTCGCCGACTTCGAGAGTGCGGCAGAGGAGGCTCGACTGACGGTGGAGCAAACACCGGGGCTCCGTTGGCCCTACAGTTACAGCGTTCTCTGGAACGCGCTCGAGCAGCTCGGACGCTCGGACGAGATGCTCCCCATCCTGGAGCGGGCGGCCGGGGAGTTCGGCCGCGACGAGCCCTATTTCCTGGGACTGCTGGGTGCTTACCAGCGGTGCGCGGGGCACTACGAGGAGTCCCGCGAGACCTACCGACGGGCGCTCGCGATCCGGGAGGGGCCCCGGCTCCTGACTGGGCGGGCAAAGACGCAGTTCCTGACGGGGGACGAGGAGGGCGCCCTCGAGTCCCTCGAGCGGGCGCCGACCTACAACCACGATCCGATCGTCCGGATCCTGACCTGGCGCGGGGAGCGGGATCGCGTCGAGGCGTACCTGCGGCGAATCCGGGAGGGGATTCCCCAGAAGTACTCGGGGATCGACGCCTGGGCCTGGACTGCGGGCTCCTACTACGCCCGGATGAGACGCTTCGACGAGGCGCTGGCCGTCCTCGCCGAAGCGCGCGAAACCGGCCACGTCACCTGGACCGACGATCTGAAGGTCTCCGAGGCCTCCTGGTACCGGCAGAAGGGAGACATGGAGCGGGCGCGGGCGCTGCTGGAGGAGGTCATCGACACCGCCTCCTTCGAGACACGGATCATGGCCTGGCCGGAGCTGGCGCTTCTCGAAGCGGCCGGGGGCAATCTGGGGCGCGCTCACGATCTGGCCGTGCAGGTCTTCGAGAGCCGAGTCAACATGTGGGAGACGGATCCCGACGCGGCGCTCGTGGTCCGTCTCCACCATGCCATGGGCCACCGTGAGGAGGTGCGGACGTGGATCCGGCAGATCCGGGGTCCGCGGCTCGAGGGGCTGACCCGGGAGTGGGCGGTGGGGCACTACGCGAGACCCCTCTATCGCCGAGCACAGTTCGAGGTCTTCGAGGGCTCGCCCGAAGCCGAGCACCACCTCGAGCGGGCGCTGCGCTTTCTCACGATCGCCGTCCGCAACTCCGTGTACCAGCCCGCGGGAACCGAGGCGGCCCTGCGTGCCCTCACCCTGGCGCGCATGGGCCGTTCGGAGGAGGCGATCGAGGAGATCGAGCGCTCCCTGCGGGCGGAGCCCGAGAGCGCGGAGGCGGCGTACCACGCGGCCTGCCTTTACGCGCTGGTGGGGGACCGGGAGAGATCGCTCGACTGGTTCCGCCGGGCCGTCGATCGGGGGTACCAGGAGTTCTGGTGGGCCCGGGTCGACCCCGATCTGGATGCGATCCGCGACGATCCGCGCTTCTCCCGCGCTCTCGAAGCCGGCGAGACCCGCCTCCGGTCGCTCTTCGAGTGACCGATCCGCGGGGTCCCCACAAACGCCGAGAGCCGCGCTTCCGGCCTCGAATGAGACCGCACGAGAAGAGGGACGTGCGAGGGGCCACACGATACGGCCCATGGACGGCGGGGGCTCGAACCGGCCGAACCCAGGCGATTGGAAGTCCGGCCTGCGGTCAGGTATCATGATCATGAGCTCGAGGTCGTGAACTGACGACTCCCGCCATCTGACCCACGTCCTGACAAGGAGGTTCCCGATGTCCCGGCCCCGGATGTCTCGTCCCCGAATCGGTCGTGCGGTTCCCTTGGTCGCGATGGTCCTCCTCGTGGTCGCGGAGTCGGCCCAGGCCCGCAACCCCATTCGGCGCACCTTTTTCGACCTCTATCCCGTGGCAGAAGGCACCCAGCTGGACAACCTACCGAGTAACGCGGGCCACTGCGGCGTCTGTCACTTCAATTTCGACGGGGGCGGCCCTCGCAACCCGTACGGGCTCGGAGTCGAGGTCGGCCTGAACGGTGGCCTGACGAAAGCGGAGGCCATCCTGGCCATCGAGAACGACGACTCGGACAGCGACGGCTTCATCAACCTCGTAGAGATCACCGATGTCGCGAACTTCGGGAACACACCCACGTTTCCCGGGCTTTACGAGGGGAACAAAGGAAACGTGGTGAACATCCCCGTTTCCGAGATCGAGCCCTACCTGACTCCCTCCGGTGGCTCGGACACGACCGCGCCCGTGGTCGTCGTGAGCTCTCCCAACGGGGGGGAGAACCTGGACGCCGCCAGCTACTACTCGATCTCGTACACCGCGATGGACGAGAGCGGAATCGCGTACGTCAACGTCTACATGTCCGACGACGGCGGCGCCTCCTTCAAACCGGTGGCCCGGAACGAGGCGCCGGGCACGGGGTTCTCCTGGTTCGTTCCCCACCGTCCCGGCCCGACGCGCATCCGGGTCGAGGCGGTCGACAACGCCGGCAACCCGGGGCACGACGACAGCGATGCCGACTTCAC
The DNA here is from genome assembly GCA_025774805.1 of bacterium. Lineage (GTDB taxonomy): Bacteria > ARS69 > ARS69 > ARS69 > ARS69 > JALGZR01. The sequence continues at coordinate 37,386 of JALGZR010000002.1, read as the reverse complement.
CATCACCGGGATCCCGGCGGGCTACGTGCCGACGACGCTGCGGGACGTCGACCTCTCCGGAACCCAGCCGTTCGAAGGCGCCGTCGTCGAGGATCCGGACGTGAACTGCGCCGGCTGCCACGGCAACTACAATTCCGCGGTCGAGCCCTGGTTCAACTGGCGCGGGAGCATGATGGCCCAGGCGGCCCGCGACCCGTTCTTCTTCGCCTGCATGGCCATTGCCGAGCAGGACGCTCCGGGAGTCGGAGACGTCTGCATCCGCTGTCACTCGCCGGGCGGCTGGCAGGAAGGGCGGTCGGTCGACACGAGCGGCGATCTGCTCAACGCCAAGGACCGGCACGGCGTCCACTGCGACTTCTGTCACCGGGCCGTCGACTTCGACTACGTGCCCGGCGTCAGCCCCGCCGAGGACGTCGACGTGCTCGCGACCGTCTCGCCGCTGCCGCTGCAGTACGGCAACGGACAGTTCATCAACGATCCGGCGCCGTTGCGCCGCGGTCCCTATGCGGACGCCGACGCGAGCCATGCCACCGTGGAGTCGCCCTTTCACCGGTCGTCGGATCTCTGCGGAACCTGCCACGACGTGAGCAATCCCGTCTTCATCCAGACGGCGCCCGGGGATTACGCGCCGACGCCCTTCGACGAGCAGCATCCCGACATGGACATTCGGAACATGTTCCCGGTGGAGCGGACCTACAGCGAGTGGTCGCAGAGCGAGTACGCGAGCACCGGCGTCTACGCTCCCCAGTTCGCGGGCGACAAGCCGGACGGGATCGTCTCCACGTGCCAGGACTGCCACATGAGGGACGTCACGGGCAAAGGCTGTAACGAACCCGGGGCGCCGACACGCTCGGACTTGGGCCTGCACGATCTGACCGGTGGCAACACCTTCGTTCCGGACATCATCGCCATGTTCTTCCCCGACGAGGTGGACGTCGCGCAGCTCGCTGCGGCCAAAGACCGGGCCATCGCCATGATCCAGCTGGCGGCGACGCTGGAGGTGACCCCGGAGGACTTCGGGATCACGGTTCGCGTGACGAACGAGACCGGGCACCGGCTCCCGTCGGGCTACCCGGAGGGACGCCGCGTGTGGATTCGCGTCGAAGCGGTCGATGATGTCGGGGCACCGGTGTTCGAGTCGGGGGCGTACGATTTCGCGACCGGAGAGCTGAGCCACGACGAAAACCTGAAGATCTACGAGGTCCATCCCGGTTTGAGTCCCGGTCTGGCGACGGCCCTGGGCCTTCCCGCCGGGCCTTCATTCCACTTCGTGCTGAGCGACACGGTCTACTCGGACAATCGCATCCCCCCGCGCGGGTTCACGAACGCGGGCTTCGAGGCGATTCAGTCAGCCCCGGTCGCCTACAGCTACGCGGACGGGCAGTACTGGGACGATACGCAGTACTTCCTGCCGGCCGCCTCCGAGACGGCCCGGGTGACGCTGTACTACCAGACCACGAGCAAGGAGTACGTGGAGTTCCTCCGCGACGAGAACACCACGAACTCGTGGGGACACGATCTGTACGACGCCTGGGTTGCCACCGGCAAGGCGCCCCCGGTCGTGATCGCCCAGCAGACGGTGGCCCTGGGCGACATCGGTCTCGGGGCCGACGATTCGGCGGTCGCCGCTCCGCTCACGTACAGCCTCTCGGCGGCCCGACCCAATCCGTCCCGGGCCCTCACGACGGTCTTTTACGCGATCCCGGACCGGGAGCACGTCCGTCTCTCCGTCTTCGACGTGGCCGGCCGGAAGGTCCGCGGCCTCGTGAACGAGGTGCAGGAGCCGGATCGCTACGAGGTCACGTGGAACGGCAGGGACGAGAGCGGTCGCACCCTCGCCTCCGGCATCTACTTCGTCCGGCTCGAGACGATCGAGAAGACGATCACCCGCAAGATCGTGCGTGTGAGATGACGGGGTAGCCGGGAAGCCGGGGACGACGCGGCAAAGGGTCGGGGCAGCGGTGTGGGGGAGGCGATCCCGATCGCCTCCCCCTTCTTTCGGGAGAGTCCGCGATCTCCCCCTACGGCCTCCTCGGACACGGGAGGACGCGGCAGGGGATGGATGGACGATCACGCTCCCTGGTCCGTGAGGACCTTTCCGTTTTCGTCCACGACCTCGACCGCGACGGGAACGCCGTTCCGGATGCTGTCGGTGACGACGCAGTAGTCCTCGAACAGCTCCAGGCAACGGCCGACACGGGCGGGCTCCTCTCCGGTTCCCTCCATCCGGATTCGGACCCGGAACTCCCCGATTCTCATTCGACCCCGTTCGTTGCGGCGAAGGATGCCGGTGACGGTCGCTCCGAGCTTCGTCGGCTCGACCTTGGACTTCCTCAGGCAGAAGAAGAGGCTGGCGGTGAGACAGTTGCCGACCGCGGCGGCCGCGATCCTCGAGGCGTTCGGGCCCTTCCGGTGCCCCAGAGGCTCCGGTTCGTCCAGCAGGAGGTCCGCGGTGTCGGGCCAGTCGAACTTGACCCCGAACTCGAAATCCTCTCGATGCTCGAGCGTGATCGTGAACTCGTGCTTCTCGTCCATTCGTCTCTTCTCCGTTCGCGGCGAGGTCGGGCGCCCGCCGTCGCCGGCGGAAAGGTGGGGGCGCGCCGGAACAGCGGCTCGTGAGGCCCATCCACCGATCCGGAAGTCGGACCGGGCAGCGTGATGGTAAGGGATCTTCCGGTCGCGCGGACAGCACGGAGTTCGTACGGACGGGAGCACCACTCGGCGAGAAGGTCCGCAAGCTCGGCCGGCGCGAGATTACCGCAAGACGGTCATCTTCTTCGTGCCGGCTCGCTTTCCGCTCACGAGCGGACGGGCGAGGTACGTGCCGGGGCCACAGGGCGACCGTCGCCGCCATCGGTGTTCCACCCGACGGTGTGCGTGCCCCGAGTCATCGTCCGGTCGATGAGCGTCCGGACCCGCCGGCCGGTCACGTCGAGAATCTCGATGCGAACGTCGGATGGACCCCGGTCCACCTGAGATCGCACCGAAATCTCGCACCGGAAAGGATTCGGGTAGACGCTTCGCCTCGCCGGAGGCCGGAGCGGTCGATCCGCTTCTCCGTGGTCGGGCGCACGCATGAGGAAGCATGCACAATTCCGGTGAATTCTGAGCTCCCCTGGAGCCGGTAGGAAAGAGGCTCAGTTGTCCGAACCGAGGGCGAACTCGACGGCCTCCTCGATCGGCATCGCCTGACCGGCCCGGCGCTCGGCGTCGAACCTCTCCCCGCCCAGGGCTTTTCGCGTCAGGACCACGGCCTGCTCGAGCCGTTCGCGATCACCGGCGGAGGACCACGCCCGGATCTCCTCCCGGAGCGCCGCGGCGGCGCCGAGGATCCGGGCGGCCCGGGCCGCCCGACCGTCCCGGGCGGCCAGCTCGCCCAGAGCCTCGAGCCCGCTCGCGACGTTCGTGCGATCTCCCAGCTCTCGGTGGATGGCCAGGCTCTCGCGAAGCAGCGCGTGCGCGTCGGCAAGATCACCGCGCCGCATCGACAGGCGTCCCAACTGACGGAGAGATTCGGCCGTGCCCATGGGATCGCCCCGATCCCGACGATTCGCCAGGCTCTCCTCGTGGTGGGCGCGTGCCCGTTCGAGATCCCCGAAGTGCTCCGCGATCTGCCCCAGTGCGCTCAGGGAGTCCGCGACCCCCATCATGTGCTCCACGCTCCGAAAGAGCGACAGGCTCTCCTCGAAGGCCGCGCGGGCCTTCTCGTGCTCACCTCGAGCGAGATAGACCTCACCCAGATTGTGAACGGAGACGGCGATGGCGCGGCGATCGTCCGTCCGACGGCGAATCGCGAGGGCTTCCTGGTGACAATCGCGAGAACGCTCCAACTCGCCGAGCCCCATGGCCACCGCTCCCAGGTTGTTCAACGCCTCCGCGATCCCGGTCCGATCGCCGAGCCCCCGGAAGATCGACAGGGCCTCCTCGAGGACGGAATTCGCGCCGGAGAATTCTCCCTGCCAGTACAGGAGCCAACCCGTCCAGGAGAGCGCCCGGGCGCGCCCGGCGGTTCCGGCCGCAGCCTCCGGTCTCCCCAGCAGCTCCGTCATCAGGTCGCGTCCTTCACTCCACCGTCCGCGGACGAACCAGTAGCGGCCGAGGGCGCCCGCCATTTCGAGACTCCGGGGCACGTCCGACCTCGCGCAGTCGTCGATCGCGGCGCGGAGGTCGTCGTGGCTCGCCTCGAGCCGCTCGGCCCACCTCGTCTGGTCGGGACCGGTGAGGCCGGGGACGGAGCGTTCGGCGACTTCGGCGAAGTGCTCGCGGTGGCGCCGGCGCACCATGGCCTCGTCCTCGCTCTCCGCCAGCCGATCTCTCGCGTGGGCGCGTACCGTCTCGAGCATGCGGTACCGCGGGCTCGCCTCCCGGCGTCGGCCGCTGCGAACCTCGAGGAGCGACTGCTCCACGAGATGGGAGAGAAGGGTCAGGATGTCCCCGCGATCGATCCCGTCGCCGGCGCAGACGGTCTCGACCCGGTCGATGTCGAATTCTCCCGCGAAGACGGACAGGCGACGGAACAACGTCTGCTCCTTCTCCGACAGAAGGTCGTGACTCCAGTCGATGAGGGCGCGAAGGGTCTGGTGGCGGGGTTCGACGGCGTGGGGGCCGACGGCGAGAAGATCGAGGCGATCATCGAGCCGTCTCCCGATCTCGGCGGGGGGAAGCGCGCGGATGCGCGCGGCCGCGAGCTCGATGGCGAGCGGAATGCCGTCGAGCCGGCGGCAGATCCGGGAGACATCGGAGGCGTTCTCGCCGGTCAGGACGAAGCCGCTCGCCGCCGCCGCCGCTCGCTCGACGAAGAGGCGAACGGACTCGACTCGTCGGAGCTCCTCGAGGACCGGGGGCGTTCCGAAAGCGGGAACGGCGAGGGGCGGCACTCGAAGGACGACCTCGCCGGCGAGCCCGAGGGCCTCGCGGCTCGTCGTGAGGATCCGCGGGCTCTCGACGCGGGCGAGAAGATCATCGACGAGGCGGGCACAGGCGGCGAGAAGGTGCTCGCAGTTGTCGAGAATGAGAAGTAGCCGCCGGCCGTCCACATGATCCACGAGACTGTCGACGAGAGGTCGGTTCGGTTCCTCCTGAACCCCGACGACCGTGGCAACGGAGGGAACCACCCTCGCCGGATCGCTTACGCCGGCGAGATTCGCGAGCCAGACCCCGTCCGGGTACTCGGCCAGGAGACCGTGGCCGACCTCGAGGGCGAGACGCGTCTTGCCGCATCCGCCCGCCCCGGTGAGGGTGACGAGACGGTGCTCCCGGAGAGCCCGGGCGACGTCATCCCTCTCGTCCCGGCGTCCGATGAAGCTCGCGAGATGCAGCGTGAGGTTGTGGGGGGTGGCGACCGGCTCCGTTCCGACGGGGGAGGACGGATCCGAAGAGGGGCGTCCCGCGAGGATGTCCTCGATCTCGGTCCGGACGCGCGCGATCGAGCCGACGCGGCATCCCACGTCCCTCTCGAGGCAGCAACGGACGAGCCGGCGAAGACGCTCGGGGGTGGTGGGGGGGAGGGCCGCCCAGTCGGGTCCGCCCCCGAGGGTCGAGGCGATCCGATCGGCCGGCGTGTCGCCGGGGAAGGCGGGCCGGCCGGACAGGCACTCGTAGAGAACGGAGCCGAAGGCCCAGACGTCCGCGCGGTGATCGACGTCCTCGCCCCGGAGCTGCTCGGGACTCGCGTAGCCGGGCGTGCCAAGCACCGGTCCGAACGAGTCGCTCGCCGTGGAGCCTTCGGATGTCGAATCGGAGTCGGACTTGCCGGCCTTCGCGAGACCGAAGTCCATGACCTTGGCGATCGGTCCGGGAGCGACCATCACGTTCGCGGGCTTGAGATCGCGGTGCACGACCCCCTGACGGTGAGCGGTCTCGAGTGCGCTCGCGATCTGTCGGGCGATGTCGAGCGAGCTCTCGAGAGGGACAGGACCTCGCGACAATCGATCGGCGAGCGTCTCCCCGGAGACGAGCTCCATGGTCAGGAAGTGCCGATCGTCCGACTCCTCGAGCGAGAAGATCGTGGCGATGTTCGGGTGATCGACGGCGGCGAGGATGCGGGCCTCGAGCTCGAAGCGCCGGACTCGCTCCGGATCCCGCGCGATGCGCCTGGGAAGGACCTTCAGCGCCACCCGCCGATCGAGCCGGGGATCCGTCGCCAGATAGACGACTCCCATTCCGCCCCGCCCGAGCTCTCCCGCGATGGAATACCTTCCGATCGATTCGGGACGCATCCCGCATCTCCCTCCCCGGCGCGGTCCGTGGGCAACGCTTCAGGATAAGGCGCCGGTGCGTCGAGACCACGGGTTTTCTCGCCCGATGAGGACTCGGTTCGAGCGGGACCTGTGATATCCTCTTACGCCGACTGCCGGCGGATCCTCCGCCGGCCGCTTCCCCGTCGAGGACTTGCCGCCATGCCCCCAACCTTCTCCACCCGAGTCGTGTCCCTGGTGGGCACGGCCACTCTTGCACTGCTGACCGCGACTCCTGTGGCCCGGGGGGACTCGATCGAGCGCGCCCGCATCGAGCTGGACCTGACCGACCCGGCTCGGATCGGTTGGACGACCGAATTCGACTGGTACGCGGAGGGAGATGCGCCGTTCCTGCGACTGGAGGTCCATCTCTCGCGCGATGTCTCGGTGACGGCCGGCTTCTCGGAGGGGAAGGATCTCCTTCTCTCCCACCGGGACGTCTACGGAACGTGGATGCGGATCTGGTCCGTCGAGCTCCCCACCATGCTCGAGCCGGGCCATTCCCGGACCGTCACGCTCCGCGGGAGTATCGTTCCGCAGGACTCCCCCGGCCTCCACCAGGACGAGCGGGGCGGGTTCCTCCTGCCCGACTCCGGCTGGTTTCCCCGAACCTCGATGGAAATGGAAGAGCTGGTCGCCCACGTCACGACCTTCACCCTTCCGCCCACGATGACGGGAATCGCCGCGGGACGCCCCGCACCGGAGGGGGGATGGGAGGCGGAGATCCCGGGAAGACCCTACGCCGTGTGGGGGGAGTACGTGTCCTCCGAGCACACCGGAGGGGATTCGTCCGCCTCCGAAGAGACCGTGGTCCTGTATCGCCGAGCCGAGGATTCGGGCCCGCCTCCTCGGATCGACACGATTCTGCAGGTGATCCGGTCCCATCAGGCCGGACTCGGCGATGCCGCGGGCTCCGGCCCGTGGAGGCTCATCGACGTGGGGAAGGGAGTGGTGTCCGGCGGTCAGCGCACGCTTTTCTGGGACGAGTCGGCCGCTCGGTCGATCACCGGGGAGCCCGCCTCGACCCTCCTGGATCGCGACCTCGCCGGGGCGCTCGCCGCCGGATTCTGGACCGAGTCGATTCGGTTTCGGCACGGCACGGGGCCCTGGCTCGCCCGCGCGATCCCTCTCTACCTCGGGGACGCGGCGGTTTCGGCGTTCGCCGCGCCGGAGAACCGTCTCGCCCGGGAGTCGATCGTCATCGGATCCCGTCGTGAGGCGTTCCTGAAGGGCATTCAGCGGGATCGGGCCATCTCGGAAGTCTCGGCCCTCTCCCTCGAGGGCCGGCACGTTCTGGAGACGCGCGGAGCGCTCGTGGCCCATCTCATGGCCGAGGCCGCGGGGTCGGAGTCCGACTGGATCGAGATGCTCTCGGAGTTTCGCACCGAGAATGAGGGTCGGATCGCGAGCGGCAAGGACTTCCGGGACAAGCTCCGCTGGGCGTTCGCGGACCAGCATGGATTTCTCGCGCCGTACATCGGGACGACTCAGCTCCCCGACTTCCGGATCGTCTCTCACGAGGTGGTGGCCGACGGGCGGGGAGGAGAGCAGCTCCGCGTCGAGGTCGAGAATCGGGGGCAACTGAAAGGAATGGCGACCATCGCCGTCTTCACGCCCGAAGGAGATCTGCTGCGCGACTACGACCTCGTGATTCCCTCCGACAGCACGAAGGCGATCTTCCTGCGGGACCCCGGTCAGGTGGGACGCGTCGTCGTCGATCCGCGGGGCGTCAATCCCCAGTCCGATCTGACCGATGAGATCGTGGAGATCCGGCCCGGGGGGCGGGCCGACTGACCCGCCTTCCCCGGGTCCTCCCACCGAGAAGAGAGGGTGGGTCCCGAGCCCGACCGGCCCCCTGGGCAGTCCTGCCCCGGATCTGTATTGTGGTTCCGGGCCCGAAGCGGGGCAGGATAACGCACGCTCTTGCAGGCTGTTTCTCGGACGGTCCTCTCGATTGCGTGATGGGGTGGCGGCGAAAGACGGAGGGGGCGATCGGGTACTCCCGACGTCCTTCTGCTTAGGAAGGTGAGCAGGACGCTCCATGCTCGTTTTGACGGCTGTCGGCGCGATCGGCGGACTCGCATTCGTTCTCGCATCGCTTCTCGTCCTGGCCAACAAAAAGCTTTACGTTGAGGAAGACCCGCGCATCGACATCGTCGAGGAGATGCTGCCCCTCTCCAACTGCGGTGCCTGCGGCTTCCCCGGCTGCCGCCCCTTTGCCGAGGGGCTGATTCGGGGCGAGGTCCTGCCGGGGAAGTGCACGGTGAGCTCTGACGAGGGGAGAGAGGCCATCGCGGCCTTCCTCGACGTCGACGTCGGAGCTCAGGAACGGTGGGTCGCCCGGCTGGCCTGCGCCGGGGGCACGAACGTGGCGCGCAACCGGGCCCGCTATCATGGGCTGATGACCTGCGCCGCCGCCGCCCAGGTCGCAGGAGGAGGAAAGGGCTGCTTCTTCGGTTGTCTCGGGCTCGCGGACTGCTACGAGGTGTGCGACTTCGAGGCGATCACCATGGACGAGCACGCCCTGCCGGTCGTCGACGAGTCCCGATGCACGGCGTGCGGTGACTGCGTCGAAGCCTGTCCGAAGGATCTGTTTTCGCTGCACCCGGCGAGCCATCGACTGTGGGTCGCCTGCAAGTCAGAGGAGGCCGGGGACGAGCTGCTCGAGGACTGCGAGGTCGCCTGCACCGCGTGCGGACGCTGTGCGCTGGACGCGCCTCGACTGATCTCGATGGAAGGCAATCTTCCGATCGTCGACTACGAGCGGGACCACGACACGCGTGTTCCGATCCAGCGGTGCCCCACGGGGGCGATCGTCTGGATCGATGCGACCATCGGCCCCGTCAAGGGTCGGGCCGCCAAGAGGATCATCCGCAGGGGCGCCCTCCGCGACGCCCCGACATGAGGAAGAGGAACAGGTTGCCATAGGTAGAACCGGCCGTGTCGATCACGCCGGTCTCGTTCGGACCTGATTGGGGGCTTCGATGTCAGTACGGACTCTCGCTCGCAAGAACGAAGACGAGCGGAAGAAGAACAGGGGCGATTTCAAATACCCCGGGATCCGTGCCGCCATGGACGGCAATACGGCCGTCATCATGTGCGAGCGCGAATCAACCGATGGGGCGGGCGCCTACCCGATCACCCCCTCGACTCAGATGGGCGAGTACTGGGCCGAGGCCGCGGCCGCGGGACACGTCAACGTGTCCGGTCGACCTCTGATCTTCATCGAGCCCGAAGGCGAGCACGCGGCCGCCGCGGTGACGGCGGGGATGGCGATGACCGGGTTGAGAGCCGCGAACTTCTCGTCCGGCCAGGGCGTCGCCTACATGCACGAGTCCCTCTACGCCGCCGTCGGGAAGCGTCTGACCTACGTGCTCAACATCGGGGCCCGGGCGATGACGAAGGCCAACCTCAACGTCCACGCCGGGCACGACGACTACCACTGCATCGACGACACCGGTTTCTTCCAGCTCTTCGCCAAGGACGCGCAGTCGGCGGGCGACCTGAACATCATCGCCCACCGGATCGCCGAGCTCTCGCTGACGCCCGGTGCCATCGCCCAGGACGGCTTCTTGACCACCCACCTGATCGAGTCGATGAGGGTGCCCGAGCGGGGGCTGATCGAGGAGTACCTTGGACGCCCGGACGACATCATCGAGACGCCGACGCCGGCGCAGCGGATCATTTACGGAGAGACGAGGCGACGCATTCCCAAGCTCTGGGACGTCGACAACCCGGTGATGGCGGGTCTGGTACAGAACCAGGACTCGTACATGCAGAGCGTCGCGGCTCAACGGCCCTTCTTCTTCGACCACATCCAGGAGCTGGCCGATCGTGCGTTCCGGGAGTTCTACGAGCTGACGGGGCGGCGCTACGAGCGGGTCAAGACGTACCGCGCCGAGGACGCGAACTACCTGATCGTCGGACAGGGCAGTCTGCTTCCCACCGCCGAAGCCGTCGCCGATTACCTGCGGGAGACCCGGGGCATCAAGATCGGAGTCGTCGACTTCGTGATGTTCCGTCCGTTCCCCGGTGACCTGATCAGCCGCATCGTCAAGGGTCGAAAAGGCGTCACCGTGCTCGAGCGGCTGGACCAGCCGCTGGCCGTCGATCTCCCGTTGATGCGCGAGATCCGCGCCACCGTCGGCAAGTGCCTGGAGAACGGGAAGGACCCGCGGAACCCGATCTACCCCGAGCTCGCGACTTACGAGGCCCTGACCGACGCCCCACCGCTCTATTCCGGATCGTTCGGGATGGGCAGCCGCGATCTGCAACCCGAGGGAATCGTCGGTGCGGTCGAGAACATGCTTCCCGACGGCGGGCGCAAGCGACTGTTCTACCTCTCCATCGACTTCATCCGTGAGACGCCGTTCACGCCGAAGCAGGAAATGTATCAGCAGACGATCGAGGAGGCCTACCCGCGGGTCCGGGAGCTGTCGGTGCGGGGCTCCGAGAATCCGAACCTGATGCCCGAAAACAGCATCACGGTGCGGTTCCACTCCGTCGGCGGCTGGGGGGCCATCACCACCGGCAAAAACCTGGCGATGACGCTGTTCGATCTGCTGGGCTATCAGATCAAGGCCAATCCCAAGTACGGTTCGGAGAAGAAGGGTCAGCCGACGACGTACTACCTTTCGGCCGCTCCCGAGCCCATCCGGGTCAACTCGGAGTACTTCTACGTAGACGTCGTGCTCTCTCCCGATCCCAACGTGTTCAACCACACGAACGCGCTGGCGGGTTTGAAGGAGGGCGGGGTCTTCATCATCCAGAGCGAGCACACGACGTCTGAGAAAGTCTGGGAGACCATCCCCCCCGGATTCCAGAAGATCATCATCGACAATGAGATCAAGGTCTTCGCCGTCGACGGGTTCAAGATCGCCCGGAAGGAGGCGACCGACCCCGACCTTCAGCTTCGCATGCAGGGCATCGCGTTCCAGGGCGCGTTCTTCGCCGCCTCGCCGGTGATGAAGCAGGCGGGACTGGACGAGGCCAAGCTCCTCGAGGCGATCCACGATCAGCTCCAGGAGAAGTTCGGGTCCAAGGGAGCGCGAGTGGTCGAGGACAACATGCGGGTCGTGAAGCGCGGCTTCGACGAGATCATCGAGGTCTTGCCGGGGCCGATCACCGAGCCGGCGGCCGGAAGCAAGGCGGCCGGAGCCGAGCCCGACATCCCCGTGATGGTCAAGTCGATTCCGCAGAGCAAGGCCCCGATGACGGACATCCACCGCTTCTGGGAGCAGACCGGCAACTTCTACGCCCGCGGCATGGGCAACGACAACATCACCGACCCGTTCATCGGTCTCGGCGTGATGCCGGTGTGCTCCGCCCTGTTTCGCGACATGACGGGGATCCGCTTCGAGCACCCTGAGTTCATTCCCGAGAACTGCACGGGGTGCGGGAAGTGCTACACCGTCTGTCCCGACACCGCGATCCCGGGTCTGGTCAACGAGGTCGGCCAGGTCCTGGACACCGTGGTGGAGCGGGTGCGGAAGAACGGGAGCGGAAACGGGGACGGTATCCAGCACCTCCCCAAGGCGATGCGGATCGTGGAGCGACACCTCCGGAGCCTCCTGACCGAGGCCCAGGAGACCGACCCGGTCGGCGGCATGCTGGAGGAGGCCATCGCCAAGACGATCAAGGAGATCGACCTCGAGGGCCCCGACAAGCAACGGCTCACCAAGGAGCTCGATCTCTTTCGCGAGGAGCTGGACGGATTCCCCTTCGCCCTGACGCGTCCCTACTACACCCTTCCCGAGACCCGGGACGCGGGCAGCGGCGGTCTGTTTTCCGTCACGGTCAATCCGTACACGTGCAAGGGATGCATGGAGTGCGTTGAAGTTTGCGACGACGATGCCCTCCGTTCCTTGCCTCAGACGGACGAGTCCATCAAGAAGCTCCGTGAGCAGTGGGAGTTCTGGCTCGACCTGCCGAACACTCCGGAGAGGTACATCCGCGTCGACGACATCGAGGAGGGGATCGGCGCCTTGGAGACGATCCTACTCGACAAGACGAGCTACCTCGCCCTCACGAGCGGAGAGGGCGCCTGCCTGGGTTGCGCGGAGAAGACGGTACTGCACCTGTTCATCGCGACGGTCGAGGCGCTGATGCAGCCTCGCATCCGGAGGCACCTCGATCGCCTCACCGAGCTGATCGAGAAGCTGGAGAAGCACATCCAGCTCGAGCTCGTGCAGGAGATCAACGTCGGCGACTCGATGGCGGAGATCGTGAGCGACTTTCAGGACAAGGACCTCACACTCGCCAGCATCGCCGAGCGGATGGAGAGCCGCACGGGAGGACAGCCCATCGACCAGGAGTGGCTGCAGCGGGTGACTCAGCTCATGACCAAGCTCAAGGATCTGAAGTGGAAGTACCTGGAGGGAACCACCGGGGGCGGCCGCTCCAAGATGGGAATGCTCAACGCCACCGGGTGTACGTCGGTCTGGGGCAGCACCTACCCCTTCAACCCCTATCCCTTCCCCTGGGCCAACCACCTGTTCCAGGATCCGGCGTCGATGGCGATGGGCGTCTTCGAAGGCCACATGGCGAAGATGGGGGAAGGCTTCAAGGCGATCCGGATGGCCGAGCTGGAGCTCGAGGGAAAGTACGACCCGGCCGAGCACGACGAGCTCTTCACCTATTTCAACTGGACGAAGTTCACCGACGAGGAGTGGGAGCTCTGTCCACCGGTCGTCGCGGTGGGCGGAGACGGGGCGATGTACGACATCGGCTTCCAAAACCTCTCTCGTGCGCTCGCTTCGGCCAAGCCGATCAAGGTGTTGGTCGTCGACACGCAGGTGTACTCGAACACGGGCGGCCAGGCGTGCAGCTCCGGGTTCCTCGGTCAGATCTCCGACATGGCCCAGTACGGCAAGGCCATTCAGGGGAAGCAGGAGCCGCGCAAGGAGATCGGGCTGCTGGGGATGGCCCACCGGACGACCTACGTGATGCAGAGCACGATCGCCTATCCGAGTCACATGATCGAGGGCTTCATCCGCGGACTGAAGGCGCGGCGTCCGGCGCTCTTCAATCTGTACACCTCGTGTCAGCCGGAGCACGGCATCGGGGACGACATGAGCGCGCGGCAGGCCAAGCTGGCCGTCGAGTCCCGGGCGTATCCGCTGTTCCGCTACGACCCGGACCAGGGCAAGACCCCGGAGGAGTGCTTCGACCTGGAGGGCAATCCGTCCATCGATCAGGACTGGCCGACCTACACCATTCAGTACCGGGAGGGGGGTCGGACGAGGGAAATGACGCTGCCCATGACCTTTGCGGACTTCGCCATCACCGAGATCCGCTTCCGGAAGCACTTCCGCGTGGCGCCGCCGGACACCTGGAACGAGAACATGGTCCCCCTGGCCGAGTATCTGGAGATGGCGAAGGACGAGCGCGAAGGACTGTTCCCCTACGTCTGGTCCGTGGTCAGCGCGCAGAAGCTCAGCCGACTGCTCGTCGACAAGATGATGGTGGAATCGTGCGAGGACCGGCGCGACTTCTGGACCATGCTTCGGGCGCTGGCGGGGACGGGCATGGAGGAGCTCTCCCGCGAAGAGATCGCGGAGAAGATCCGGGGAGAGGTCGTCGGCAAGATCGCGTCGGGGCTGATGCAGCTCGCCGGAGGATCGGGCGAGGGTCTGGCGGCGCTCGCCGAAGGAGCGGCGGCGACCGAGGCCGCTCCGGCGGGGGCGCCCGCCGTGGCGGGCGACTACATGGCCCCGTGGATCGACACCCCGTTGTGCACGGCCTGCGACGAGTGCACGAACCTGAACTCCAGGATCTTCGTCTACAACGCGGACAAGAAGGCGGTCATCAAAGATCCCTTCGGAGGGCCGTACAAGGATCTGGTCAAGGCCGCCGAGCGCTGCACGGCCCGGGTGATTCATCCGGGGCTGCCGAAGGACCGCAGCGCCAAAGACATCGACAAGTGGATCAAGCGCGGCGAGAAGTTCATCTAACGCCGGGGCCGGGGAATTGGGACTGCTGGGGCTGAAGACGTTCCGGCACGGCGTTCACCCGCCGGAGTCGAAGGACGAGACGAGCGGACTCGCCATCCGGCAGTTTCCGTTCGCCCCATTGCTGATCATCCCGCTGATCCAGCACATGGGCAAGCCGTCGCAGCCGGTCGTCGTGGAAGGACAGGAGGTGGCGCGGGGCCAGCGGATCGCCCGCCCCGACGGCTTCGTCTCCGTGTCGATGCACGCTCCCGCCTCCGGGGTCGTGCGCCGGATCGCACTGGCTCCGAGCATCACGGGCCGCATGGTCCCGTCGGTCTACCTCGAGCCCCACCCCGGATCCACGCAGGAAGTGATGGAGGGGATGCCGTGCTCGCTGGACACGGCGACCCCGGACGAGATCATCGCCGCCATCCAGGACGCCGGGGTCGTCGGCCTCGGCGGCGCGGCGTTTCCGACCCACGTCAAGCTCAAGATCCCCGATGACAAGTACGTCGACACCCTGATCATCAACGGGATCGAGTGCGAGCCGTACCTGACGACGGATCACCGGGTCATGCTGCAGCAGAGCGAGGACGTCTTCACCGGGATCCGGTACCTGCTCCGGGTCACGGGAGCGGAGCGAGTGATCATCGGAGTGGAGGCGAACAAGGCCGACGCCGCCGAGCACTTGCGAGCGGAGCTCCCGGCGGATTTGCCGGCCTCGGTAGAGGTCCTCCGCGTCAAGTATCCGCAGGGGGCCGAGAAGATGCTGATCGCGGCCCTCCTCGGCCGTGAGGTGCCCTCCGGCGGCCTCCCCCTGGACGTGCACTCACTCTGCGTCAACGTGGCGACGACCGCGGAGATCGGTCGCCTGCTTCCGCGCGGACGCGGCATCCAGGAGCGGGTGATCACGATCACCGGCCCCGCGGTCCGGCGGAAGGGCAATTACCGCATCCCCATCGGAACGCCGCTGCGCTTTCTCCTCGAGAGCGCCGGCGTCGACGAGAGCGTGTACCGGGTCTTCCTGGGAGGTCCGATGATGGGCCAGGCGGCGTCGAGCCTGGACATCTCGATCACGAAGGGGACGTCCGGCGTCGTCGCGTTCCACGACGAGGAGGCCACGCGCACGTACCGGAACGTCTATCCCTGCATCCGGTGCGGGTACTGCGTCGACGCCTGTCCCATCTTCCTCAATCCCGCTCAACTCGGAATCCTCTCGCAGAGCTCGCAGTACCAGCGTATGGCGGACGAGTACCACCTGATGGACTGCTTCGAGTGCGGCTCCTGCTCCTTCGTCTGCCCTTCCCACATCCCGCTCGTGCACCAGTTCCGGTACGCCAAGGCCGCGGTCCGCAAGGCGGGAGCGGCCTGATGGCACCCCTGACGAAGACGCTCGAGATCCGGACGTCTCCCCACATTCTCAGCGGGTACAGCGTCGACACGATCATGTTCAATGTCGTGCTCGCGCTGATCCCGACGACCGCGTTCGCGGTGTACGCCTTCGGCCTGGCCGGCCTGCTCACTCTCGTGACGGCGACGCTCTCCTGTGTGCTCACCGAGCACCTGATCTGTCGATTCGTCCGGAGGTCGTCCACGCTCGCGGACTGGTCCGTGACGATCACCGGCCTCCTCTACGGTCTGACCTTGCCCCCCGGACTGCCGCTCTGGATGGTCGCCGTGGGTGGATTCATCGGCGTGGCGCTGGGGAAGTGGCTCTTCGGCGGACTCGGAGGCAATCCCTTCAATCCGGCATTGGTCGGCAGGGCCGTGCTCCAGGCCGCCTTCCCCGTCGCGATGACGAGCTGGATTTCGGGATTCACCCCCGGGCGCTTCTCCTCGCTTCCGTCTTCCACCCTGACTCCTCCGTTCACCGAGCCGGTCTACGATGCCGTCACGGGGGCCACGCCGCTGGCCCTCTGGAAGTTCGATCGCGTGCTGACCGGGACCGGGGATCTCGCTCTGGGGATGATCGGCGGGTCGACGGGGGAGACCGGGAGTCTGCTGATCCTGCTCGGGGGTCTCTACCTCGTCGCGCGCAACATGATGAACTGGCGGATCCCGGTCGCCATCCTGGGAACGGTCGCCGCCTTCTCGGGAATCCTGTACACGTTGGATTCGCAGGCCTACGCCTCGCCTCTCTTCATGCTGTTCTCCGGGGGGCTCATGCTCGGCGCCGTCTTCATGGCCACCGACATGGTGGGATCGCCGATGACCTCCCTCGGGTGCGTCCTCTACGGCGCGCTGATCGGAGTCCTCGTCGTGGTGATCCGCGTCTGGGGAGGCATGCCCGAGGGAGTGATGTACGCAATTCTCTTGGGGAATGCAATCGTACCGCACATCGACGGGATGATCCAACCGACCGTTTACGGGACCTCGGGGCGGGAGAAGAGGGAGTGAGCCAGGCGGAGATGATCGGACCGGCCGCCCCGCCCCGCGTCTGGCACATGTACCGGGCGATGGTGGGAGTGGGGCTCCTGTGCGGTCTGCTGATCGTGAGCGTGTTCCAGATCACGCGGCCGATCATCGAGCGCAACAAGGCGGAGGCCCTCCGGCGCGCGATCTTCCAGGTTCTTCCCGCCGCGCGATCGAGCGAGACGTTTCGGATGACGAGTGAGGAGCACTTCGAGGTCTCGGCGGGGGAGGAGACCGGTCGGCCTCTCGTCTACGCCGGGTACGACGAGCAGGGAGAGCTGGTCGGACTCGCGGTCGAGGCCTCGGGCATGGGGTACCAGGACGTCATCCGGATTCTCTACGGATACTCTCCGGGCGAGAGCGCGGTCGTCGGCTTCCGTGTGCTCGAGAGCAAGGAGACTCCGGGGCTGGGAGACAAGATCGAGACGGACGCCGGGTTCCTGGAGAACTTCCGGCGGCTCGACGTCTCCCTGACCGAGGATCGGTCCGAGATCCTCCACCCGATCGAGGCGACGAAGCACGGAGAGAAGGAGCACCCCTGGCAGGTCGACGGAATCACCGGGGCCACGATCTCCTCGGTGGCGATCGCGGACATATTGAGCAAGAGCACGGCCTACTGGATCCCCCGGCTCCGCCGCAACCTGGCGGACTTCGGGGAGGGAGAGTGAGGGATGTCCGGAGGACCGGCGCTTCAGCCCAAGAGCGGGACCGACGAGTTCATCAAGGGGCTCTGGAAGGAGAACCCGGTCTTCGTTCAGGTCCTGGGCATGTGTCCGGTGCTGGCCGTCTCCAACACCGCCCGGAACGCGCTCGCGATGGGCCTCGCCACGCTGTTCGTGCTCGTCATGTCGAATTTCGTGGTCTCCTCCCTCCGGCGCTTCATTCCCAAGCAGGTGCGGATCGCGACCTTCATTCTCGTCATCGCGACCTTCGTGACGATCGTGGAGTACCTGATCCAGGCGATCAGCCTCGAACTGCACAAGGCGCTCGGCGCCTTCATTTCGCTGATCGTCGTCAACTGCCTCATTCTCGGGCGCGCCGAGGCGTTCGCCTCCAAGAACGGCATCGGACGATCGATCCTGGACGGCCTCGGCATGGGAGTCGGGTTCGCGTTCGCACTGCTCTGCCTGGGAGCGGTGCGGGAGATCCTGGGCAGCGGCTCGCTCTTCGGCATCCACCTCTTCCACGACGGATTCCAGGACTGGGTGATGATGATTCTCCCGAGCGGGGGGTTCTTCGCCCTGGCCGGATGGGTCCTCCTGTTCAACCACCTCAAGGAGCGGGGGGCCCGCCTCGCATCCGTGGCCGAGGAGGCGGCGCCATGATCGGCGATCCCCTCTGGTCGATCTTCGTAAACGCCTGCCTGATCAACAACTTCGTCCTGGCGTACTTCCTGGGCATCTGTCCCTTTCTCGGAGTCTCGGGGAAGATGGAGACGGCGACCCGAATGGGAGGGGCCGTGACGTTCGTCATGCTGGTCAGCTCGACGTGCGCTTTCGGAATCCACCAGTTGCTGACGGCGATCGATGCCCCCTATCTGCGGCTGATCTCCTTCATCGCCGTCATCGCCTCCACGGTTCAGCTCGTCGAGATGTTCATCAAGAAAGTCAGCCCGGCGCTCTTCCGTGCTCTGGGGATCTTCCTGCCGCTGATCACCACGAACTGCGCTATTCTCGGGCTGGCTCTGTTTCAGACGAACAGGGGATACGGCTTCATCCAATGCGTCGTCTATGCCCTCGGCGCGGGGGTGGGATTCACGATCGCGCTGGTTCTGATGGCGGGACTGAGGGAGAAGCTCGAGCTGGCCACGATCTCCGACGTGGTCAAGGGAACCGCGCTGACGCTGATGCTGGCCGGTTTCCTGTCGATCGCCTTCATGGGCTTCGCCGGGCTGGGAGGCTGACGGGATGCTGGAGAGCTACGTGACCGGACTCGCGGCGATGGTGGTTCTGATGATCGCCTGGTTGGGAATCCAGTTCGCCTGGCGGAAGGTCTTTCCCTGCCGGGGTTCCGATCCCGATGCGCTGGCGGGGCGCCTCGGCTGCCGCGGCTGTGCGGGGGCGGGGGCCTGCGAGCAGGAACGGCGGGACCGAGTCGAATCGGGGTAGAAGTCTGCCCGAGTCATCCACGGCGCCAAGCGCGGTCGGCCACAGGGCTCGCCGCCCCGGCGCGAGGAGGAGGTTTCATGAGCGAAACGATCACGCGACTGGCCGACTACGACACCGAGACGCGCTACCGGACGACGGTCGTCTCCAGCGAGTGCATCACTTCGGAGCAATCGGACGAGGAGGTCCGGGAGATCGAGCTCGACGTGGATCTTCCCGACTTCTCCTATCAGGTCGGTCAGAGCATCGGGGTGCTCGCCCCCGGTGCGGCGGAGTTCGGACAGGAGTACCACTTCCGCCTGTACAGCGTGGCCGATCTTCCCGAACGGTCGGAGTCGGGGAATCCCCGCATCAAGATCTGCGTGCGGCGCTGCAGCTACGTCGACCCGTACAGCGGCGAACGGTACGACGGTGTCGCGTCGAACTACCTCTGCGATCTGAAGCCCGGGGACGAGCTGTCGATCACGGGGCCGTACGGTCTGCCCTTCGAGGTTCCCGAGGAACGGGACGCCGACTTGATCCTGATCGGCAGCGGAACCGGGATCGCACCGTTCCGCGCCTTCGTCAAGCACATCTACCGGAACGTCCCGGACTGGAAGGGTCGCGTGTGGCTGTTCTACGGGGCCAAGAGCGGTCTCGAGATGCTGTACATGAACGACCGGAAGAACGACTTTCCGCGGTTCTACGACGAGGAGACGTTCGAGGCGTTCCAGGCGCTGAGCCCGCGGCCGAGCTGGGACGACCCGATCGACTGGGGAGAGACGATCGCGCAGCGGGGCGACGAGCTCTGGAGGATGCTGGGCGATCCGAAGACCCACGTCTACGTGGCGGGGATCGAGAAGATGCGGAGCGAGCTCGACAAGGTGTTCGCGGGTCTGGCCGGATCCGAGGAGAAATGGGAGCGTCGCCGGGCCGAGCTGATGGCCGGCCGTCGCTGGGTCGAGCTGCTGTATTGATCGTGTCGCGGTGACTTCGGGGCCGACGCGCGCGACCCCTGCCGTCAATCGAGCGCGTTCCTCATCACCCGGGAGAGCTCCTCGACCGGAATCGGCCGCCGCAGGATCTCCCGGACGCCGGCCGCCCTCGCCTCACTCCGGGAGACGCGATCGCCCCGGCCGGCGCAGAGGAGAACGGGAAGGTCGGGCCGGGTGGCCCGGACCTCTCGCGCCACCTCGATTCCGCTGGTCCCGGATTCGAGACGGCCCGTCAAGATGAGATCGATGCCGTCCCGATCCCTCCGGAGCAGATCGATCGCCTTGGAACCGGTTGCGCAGACGGTGACCCGGTATCCGAGCGACTCGAGTAGCCGGCGGGTCACCCCGATCGCGGAAATGTCGTCCTCGACGAGCAGGATGTGCTCTTTCCCGCGGACGATGGGGCCGGGGGGACTCTCCTCCACGACCACGGTTTCGGGGAGAACCGGAAGGCAGACGTGGAAGGCGGTGCCGACCTCCGGGTGGCTGCTGACGGAGATCTCGCCCCCGTGGTCGGCCACGATTCCGTAGGCCACGGAGAGCCCGAGTCCCGTGCCCTCGCCCACCGGGCGGGTCGTGAAGAAGGGCTCGAAGATCCGTTTCTGAACCTCCTTCGACATGCCGTGGCCCGTGTCGTGGACGGTCAGGCAGACGGGCCGCTCGCGGGATCGCGCCGAGTCGGTGACTTGGGCGAGTCCCCGTCCGCGGTACTCGCACCCGTCGCAGCGGAACGAGGCGGCCTGGCCCGATTCGCGGACGACCTCCCCCTGGGACACCTTCACCGTGAGGACCCCCTCCTTTTTCGCGCGCATTGCCTGGATCGCGTTCGAGCAGAGGTTCACCACGATCTGGCGGATCAAGGTCGGGTCTCCGAAGATGACGTCGGAACCCCCGCCGATCTCCCGGACGAGCCGGATCGAACGGGGCAGGGTGGCCTCGATCAACTCCAACGCCTCCTCGACGACCTCTCTCATGTGGACGGGGCGGTGCTCCTTCTCTCCCTTGCGACTGAAGCGGAGGATCTTGTCGACGAGGCTCTGTCCCCGTCGACTCGCGCGGATCACGGCGTCGAGGTTGCTCTTCGGATCCGCGCCACGTTTCGCGCTGTCTTCCGCGAGCTGAGTGTTGCCGATGATCGCGCTCAAGATGTTGTTGAAGTCGTGGGCGATTCCCCCCGCGAGCGTGCCGAGCGCCTCGATCCGTTGCGCCTGACGCAGCTGCTCCCGGAGGTGGTGCCGTTCTCGATCCGACCTCTCGCGACGGCGCTGGTCGCGCCGGAAGATCCCGTGCAGCAGGAGAAGGGAGGAGGGTATCATGACCCCGACCACCAGCAGGAAGCTCAGGAGAATCGGACGGAAGCGCTCCCGGACCGCGTCGACGGAGGCCTGGTGATCGCGGTGCAGGCCGATCATCCAATCGCGCGAAGCGACCCAGGCGAGAGCGACCGTCTCCAGGTCTCCCGCCGGATCGACGTAGTATCCGAGGTAGGGAGTCCTGGAAATGATCCGATATCTCAGACTCCCGGCCGGTTTCTCGTCCAGATCGAGAAGCCGCACCTCTCCCACGTCCATGCCGACCTCTTCCGGGCGCCAGGTGTGGAGTAGCAGTCGCCCGTCCTCGTCGACCACATACAGATACTCGCCCTGAACTCTGACCCCGACGCCCTTCCAGAACGTGCGAATGTCGCGCAGGAGATCATCGGGCGTGCGGTCGTAATCCCTGTCGATGATCTCGGCGATCATGACCGCCCGGGTCAGCTGCGAGTTCTGGACCACCCCGAGCGCGGCATCGACCGAGTTCCGGTAGGAGATGCCCCCGATGATCAGAGCCAGGAGGATTCCCGCGAAGCAGAGGCCGAGACCGAGGGCGGGCTCCCGGTCCCGGAGACGACGCGAGATCCACGACTCCTTCGTCGAGTCGGGAGATCCGGGACCCCAGCTCATCGTGTACCCTCCGGCCGCCGGAAGTGAACCGTTCGGCCCGTGGATCGGATCGGAGAAGCGGCGATCGAGGACACGAGGATACGGGAGCGCCCACCCTCCGGCCCACCCTCCGAAGGGACCGGGAACCGGGCCAGACGCCGGACCCGGGGGGGACTCGGGGCCCGCTCCCGAGCGGGGACCGACGCGCCCTGCCGCCCTCCGAGATCGGATGGCGCCCCGAAGCTAACCCAAGGCGGACTTCGAGGCCAGACGGGAAGTCGCCGGGGGGTCGCCTTCCCCTCGTCCCGATCAGCCCGTATCCTGCCGGAATGAGCGCCGTCCGAAGGGGAATCACCTCGAGTGTGCTGGTCGCGGGGGTCGCGACTGCCGTGGCCCTCGCCGGGGGCGAGCTGCTGATCCGCGCGCTCCTGCCTCCACTGCCGCACGTGGAGATCCGGGAGGACCCCGAGGCGGAGGCGCGACGACAGATGGAGATCGCCGAGGGACGGGTGTTCCAGGCGGAGAAGGACGCGATCGCCGGTCTCTACGTCTATACGCCGACCGGGCTGCGGCTTCGGGCCAACACGGTCGCCGAGGTCCGAAGCCACCACGTCAGCCGGAAGTCGGTCCAGGTGAAGACGAACTCGATCGGCTTCCGGAACCGGGAGATCGGGCCGAAGGAGCGGGCCCGCGTCCTGTTCCTCGGTGACTCGATCACGCTCGCGGGGTACCTGGACGAACCGGACACCTTCGTTCGTCGGGTCGAGGCCCTTTCGGCGACGGGACCGGTTCCGTACGAGACGATCAACGCCGGGGTGGGGGGGATCGGAATCGAGGACGAGCTGGCCCTGCTCACCGAGATCGGGCTCGGCACCGATCCGGACATCGTGATCCTCGGCTTCTACATGAACGACGCGATTCCGTCTCCGGGAGTCCGGCTCATCCCGCCTCCGACCTGGCTCGAACGCAGCCGAATCGCGGCCTATCTGTTGCTTGCCGTTTCACATCTGCGGGATCGGGACTTGACCACCGAGGGCCGCGACTACGATCCGCCCGATCTCGAAGCGTGGCTCGCGCAGGTGACACGCGACTTCCCCGGGCAGCCCGGGGACGCGCTCCTCGAGCGTCCCGCCTTCAACTTCGCGATCGAGCGACACTTCCGTGACTGGGGATGCGTCTGGTCGGATGGCGCGTGGAAGCGGATGCTCCCCGTGTTGAAGGAGTTCCGGCGTCTCGCGGATCGGCACGGCTTCCGTCTGCAGATCGTCTCGTTTCCGCTCCGATTGCAGGTCGAGGCGGATCATGTGGCCGATGAGCCCCAGCGCCGGCTGGGGGAGATCGCGTCGGACCTCGGAGTGCCTTATCTAGACCTCCTGACCGTGCTCCGCGCGGCCCGCCGCACGGGCGGGGGGGACCTCTTTTACGATCATTGCCATCCCACGCCCCGGGGAGCGGAGATCGTGGCCGAAGAGATTCTGAGATTCCTCTGGGCTCAGGAGCCCACCGCGGGTTGATGCCGGTTCCGTCCGAAGTCCGGCATGGATGCTTGACCGGGCGGCGGCGAAACGTAATACAATATCACCTCACTTTGGTCGTCCCCGAACGAGTACACCCGACCGAAGCGGCCCATTGTGGCCACCCCCGCGGAATCGCTTCCGTCGGCTACGGGGAGGGGACGTCTCTCTCGGTCCCTCGGACCGGGGGCTCCCGACGGAAGGATATCCATGGATATTGCCGGACCCACTACTCCAGAGTTTCGAGAGATCCTGACCCCGCAGGCGATCCCGTTCGTCGAGAAGCTCTGCCGGGAGTTCGAGGGGAGACGACGCGAGATCCTGGCCCGCCGGGCCGATCGGCAACGTGAGTTCGACGCCGGCCGGCGCCCTGATTTCCTCCCCGAGACACGAAGCGTACGGGAGGGGAAATGGAAGATCTCTCCCGTTCCGGACGATATCCGGGATCGGCGAGTCGAGATCACCGGTCCGCCCGAACGCAAGATGGTGATCAACGCCCTCAACTCGGGGGCCAACGTGTACATGGCGGACTTCGAGGATTCGCACTCCCCCACGTGGTCGGGGACGATCCAGGGTCAGATCAACCTCCGGGACGCCGTGACCGGCGACATCGAGTTCACCAACCCCGAGGGCAAGCGCTACGTCCTGGAAGGGTCGCCCGCGACGCTGTTCGTGCGACCCCGCGGCTGGCACCTGGTGGAGAAGCACGTCCGGCTCGACGGCTCTCCGATTTCCGGCAGCCTGTTCGACTTCGGCCTGTTCCTCTTTCACAACGCGAAGCGGCAGATCGATCGGGGGACCGGGCCGTACTTCTATCTGCCGAAGCTGGAGAGTCACGTCGAGGCGCGGCTGTGGAACGACGTCTTCCTTCTCGCCCAGGAGGAGCTGGGGATTCCCCGCGGGACCATCAAGGCGACGGTGCTCGTCGAGACGATACCCGCCGCCTTCGAGATGGACGAGATCCTGTACGAGCTGCGGGAGCATTCGGGAGGGCTCAACTGCGGGCGCTGGGACTACATTTTCAGCCTGATCAAGCGGCTGCACAACCATCCCGAGTACATCCTTCCCGATCGCGCCCAGGTCACGATGACCGTGCCCTGCATGCACGGCTATTCGAAGCTCGCGATCCGTACCTGCCACCGCCGCGGCGCCCACGCGATCGGAGGAATGGCCGCCCAGATCCCGATCAAGGGAGATCCCGCCGCGAACGAGGACGCCTTCGCGAAGGTCATCGCCGACAAGGAGCGGGAGGCGGGCGACGGGCACGACGGAACCTGGGTGGCGCATCCGGGGCTGGTGCCCGTGGCCAGGGAGGTCTTCGACCGCGTGATGCCGACTCCCAACCAGGTCGAGCGACTCCGGGAGGACGTCAAGGTCACCGCCGAGGATCTCCTCACGGTGCCGGAGGGATCGATCACCGAGGAGGGGCTCCGCACGAACGTGCGGATCGGCGTCCAGTACATGGCCGCCTGGCTGAACGGCAACGGGTGCGTTCCGCTCTACAACCTCATGGAAGACGCCGCCACGGCCGAAATCTCGAGGACCCAGGTCTGGCAGTGGAGCCACCACCCGCGAGGCATTCTGGACGACGGTCGCAAGGTCACGCTGCCGCTCTTCCACGAGATCCTCGGAGAGGAGCTGGCCGCGCTGCGCCGGACGTTCGGGGATGCCCGGTACGAGGCCGGTAAGTACGACCTCGCCGCGCGCCTCTTCGACGATATCATCTCCAGCGAGGAGCTGGACGAGTTCCTCACGATTCGCGCTTACGAACACATCGACTAGCAGGGGTAGACACGATGCTGACGGTGGAACAGAGAGCCCGCGAGCTGGAGAAACTGATCTCCAGTCACAAGCCCAATCCGGAGCGGATCGCCTTTCTCAAGGAGCAGTGGGCGAGCGACGAGCGCTGGGAGGGAATCCGGCGGCCGTACACGGTCGAGGAGATGCTGAAGTTCCGGGGCACCCTCAAGGTCGAGTACACCTTCGCGCTCAGTGGAGCGCTCCGGCTCTGGCACCTGCTGCACACCGAGGATTTCCTCCCGGCGCTGGGGGCCTACACCGGCAACATGGCGGTGCAGCAGGTCGAGGCGGGGCTCAAGGTGATCTACGTCAGCGGGTGGCAGGTCGCGGCCGACGCGAATCTCGCCGACAAGATGTACCCGGATCAGAGTCTCTATCCCAGCGACAGCGTCCCCGTCGTCGTGCGCAAGATCAACAACGCGCTCCGGCGGGCGGACGAGATCCAGATGCTGGACGAGCGGGAGGACGGTCCTTACTGGTTCGCCCCGATCGTCGCCGACGCCGAGGCCGGGTTCGGCGGACCGCTGAACGTCTTCGAGCTCATGAAGCAGATGATCGAGGCCGGGGCGGCCGGAGTCCACTTCGAGGATCAGCTCGCCTCCGCGAAGAAGTGCGGTCACATGGGAGGGAAGGTCCTCGTCCCGACCAAGGAGTTCATCCAGAAGCTCATCGCGGCCCGGATGGCCGCGGACATCTGCGGGACTCCCGTCGTTCTGATCGCGCGTACGGACGCCGATGCCGCCCGTCTGATCACGAGCGACATCGACGAGCGCGACCGGAAGTTCATGACCGGCGAGCGGACCTCCGAGGGGTTTTACCGGATCACCGGGGGGATCGACATGGCCATCGACCGAGGCCTGTCTTACGTGCCCTACTGCGACATGATCTGGTGCGAGACCACCAAGCCCGATCTCGAGGAGGCGAGGCGCTTCGCCGAGGCGATCCGCGAGAAGTACCCGAACAAGCTCCTCAGCTACAACTGCTCCCCGTCGTTCAACTGGAAGGGAAACCTGGATGACGCCACCATCGCGAAGTTCCAGCGGGAACTCGGGGCGATGGGGTACAAGTTCCAGTTCGTCACTCTCGCCGGTTTTCACTCCCTGAACCTCGGGATGTTCAATCTCGCGCGCTCCTACCGGGAACAGGGCATGACGGCGTACGCGGACTTCCAGGCCGAGGAGTTCTCCCACGAGAAGGATTACGGCTACATGGCCACGACCCACCAGAAGTTCGTGGGCACCGGCTACTTCGATCGCGTGATGGAGACGATCTCCGGCGGCGAGACCTCGGTCGGGGCGCTCTCGGGGTCGACCGAGGAGGAGCAGTTCTAGCCTCGATCCGTCAGAAGATCTCGAGGGAAAACGCACGAGAGCGCGCCAGCCGGGGTCGCGCGCAGCCCGAGCCAAGCGGAGCTTATCTCACGATAGGTGAGTATTGGCGAGGGCGAGCACGGCCGCGGATGGCATGCTATCGTGCGAGCGCTAGCGCTTTTCGCCGAGATTTTCTGACGGATCGAGGCTAGCCCCCATGTCTCGCCGGGCTCGTCGCGAGGCCGCAGCAGCGAGCCGCTGCCGCCGCCGTCACGGGCGGGACGTGCTGGCTAGGGCGCCTTGAAGAAGAGCGTTCCTCCCAAATCGATCCAGCGCACTCTCACGGTTCCTCCCAGGTCCGTCTCCCGGCGGAGGGTTCGGTCGAAGGCGCTCGTGAACACGACGCCTCCCTTGAAGTTCCGCTCTTCGACGATCAGGAAATCGAGCATCAAGTACGTCGTGACGTCGCCCTTCACGACCACCCAATCGCACCCGTCCGACGTGAGGACGAACTGCGGTCGGTCGGTTCGGCATTCGGGGAAGACGCTCTTCACCGGATCGACGGCGCTCTCCGGAAGCGGGCGCTTCTCGATGCCGAATCCCGAGATCATCCGGCGCGAGCTCCCGAGCTCGCTGAGCCGGCGGTCGTCGTCCGGACCCACGGAGGTCAGGGCCGCATCCGGCGTGAATTTGGTGAAGGGGATGTCGCTGCTCGACACGAGCTGGGGGAACTCGGCGCGGAGCTTCTCGTTTCCCTCGAAGAGATTGATCTCTTCGCCGGAGGCGAAGATCTTCTCGAGCACGAGGTGGGTGCGGGGCTCCTTGCGCAGTCGAACGCCGTACTCCACTCCCCGGGTTCCGTGCTGCTTCACGTTCTTCTTCAGGTCGGGACCGACGATGATGACGAACAGAGAGCCCTCCCGGATGATGCCGGTGTTCTTCCGGATCGCGGCGATTCGCGGGGCGGGCACGCGATAGCGATTCGCGGTGCTCGGGATGGCTCCACTCATCATCTCCTCGAGCGAGGCGGCGACGAACTCCTCGCCGAGCAGCTTGCACCCAGCGAAGAGAATCGGAATCACGAGGAGCGAGAGGGACCGGATCGACAGGAACTTCATCTCGGGACCTCCAGGTACCGGGAACCGAGGACCGGCGTTCGCCTGCATCTCTCACCAGTCTCTGCTGCGGCAGCGGCTCGCTGCGCCCGGCTTCGTCGTTGCGGCGCCTCCGCCCTGCGACGGGGCTACGGCCCCGCCTCGGGCGTAAGCACCTCATCTCCTCGCCCGACACGACGATCCACAGCCTCGCGACGAGCCTGGTGAGAGATGCAGGCTGAGAGACGGCTCGCCCGGGGCAAGGAGATCGGGGCGAAGGCCTCATCTCATCCTATGCACCTCCGTGGGCATCGTCCACCCCCGGAGGGGACGAGAGGGCGGTCGCCCGGTTCGGGCACGGATGCTATATTCGCGGGCCGGAAGACCGGGCCCGGGGAAACCGGGGTCGGGCCCCCGGGCCATCACTGTCCGACCGGCCCGAGAGCGGGCCGGTCCAGTACAGGAGGTTGAGCCGGTGCCGGGCAGCAAGGGAACGATCGGGATCTTGACGGGCGGCGGCGACGTACCGGGACTGAATCCCGCGATCCGCGCCATCACCCACCGGGCATTGCGCGAGGGATACCGCGTGCTGGGGATCAGCCGGGGCTGGGCCGGGCTCGTGGATGTCGTCCCCGATGTGGCGGCCGACAACTCCCCCCAGGTCCACGTCCTGACCGAGGAGATCGTGAACCGGGCGGGGCGCACCGGCGGCACGTTTCTTCACACGTCCCGCACGCGGCCGAGCCATCTCCCTCGAGCCCTGGTACCCGATCACCTCCGGGACCAGTACCAGGAGGAGCGCAACGACGTCACGCCGGAGGTCCTGCGGAATCTCGAATACCTGGGAATCGACTTTCTGATCCCCATCGGTGGCGACGACACGCTGAGCTACGCCCATCGCCTCCATCAGGAAGGAGTCAGGACCGTCGCGATCCCGAAGACCATGGACAACGACGTTCCGGGAACCGACTACTGCATCGGGTTCAGCACCTGCGTGACCCGGACCATCGAGCTGGCCCACAGCCTGCGCACCACGGCCGGGTCCCACGAGCGCTTCCTGGTCATCGAGGTCTTCGGAAGGTACGCGGGCTACACCGCCCTGCTGCCGACCATGGCGGGAGCGGCCGATCGGTGCGTCATCCCCGAGCATCCGTTCGAGATCGACCGGCTCTGCGAGTTCCTGGTCTACGACCGGAGCCGCAACCCGAGCAGGTACGCCGTCTGCCTCGTCTCCGAGGGATCGACCATGAAGGATCAGGCGGCCATGGTCTTCGAGAAGGAGGAGGTCGACCAGTACGGGCACAAGAAGCTCGGGGGCGTCGGGGATCGGGTCGGGACGCGACTGAAGGAGCTGTCCCCGAAGCACAATCGCGGGAAGCGGGTCAACGTCGTGAATCAGCGCCTCGGCTACCTCGTGCGCTGCGGCGAGCCGGACGCCCTCGACGCCATCGTGCCCATGGCGTTCGGGAACCTCGCGTTGGACCTGATCCTGGGAGGGGAGTCGGGGCGGCTCGCGAGCGTGCGGGACGGCGTATATTGCTCGGTGCCCATCGACAGCGTGGTGGGGGCGAGGAAACACGTCGACGTCGAGCGCTTCTACAACGTCGAGCGCCTCCGGCCCAACTACGGCTCTCTCGCGGGGCACCCGCTCTTCATCATGACGAGCGATCTCTGATCCGGACGGGGCCGGGCATCAGCCGGCGAACTCGGTGATCTCCTCGCGGACGGCCTTCACCCCCCAGCGGAACGCCTCCTCGTTGAGCGGGATCATGGCGCACTTGTCCTTCAGGCTGTCGCCGATCGCGGTCAGCATGGCCTGCTCGGGGAGGACCCGCGATGCCTCGATCAGAGCTCCCAACGCGACCACGTTCTTGACCACCCGCTTGCCCAGGCTGTGCCCGATCTCGGCACAGGGCACGGGATGGACGCGGACCCCCTTCCGGAACTCCGGCACCTCCGTGATCACGCTCGAGTCGTAGATCACGATGCCGTCCTCGCGCACGGTCGGGCCGAATTTGGCCAGGCTCGGAGCGTTGAACGCGACGAGCACGTGCGGTTGCGGGGACGCGGGGGAGAGGACCTCGTCCCGGGCGATGTGCACGTCGGCGTACGACGTGCCGCCCCGCGATTCGGGTCCGTAGCTCGGAATGTGGGTCGAGTCGTGTCCCTCGTCGCTCGCCGCCTTCGCGAGGAGCATGGCGGCCGTCTGTGCGCCGTCGCCGCCCGCACCGGCCAGCTTCAACGAGATGTCCGTCGGGTCGAGATGCTCGGGGAACCCGTCGCCGACCTTCGGCCTCGAGTCCTCGACACTCGTCGCCTCGACGAGCTCGAGGACATGAGCCGGGTCGAACTCGCGCCGGCCCAGCTCGAACCAGGGCTCCTTCTTCTCGTCCTTCAGCACGCCGAGCGGGAAGATGGGGACCATGTTCTCCTTCACCCACACCTCCGCTTCGACCGGGGACATCTTGAGGTGGGTGGGACACTCGGAGAGAACCTCGACGAATCCGAACCCGCGTCCCTCCATTTGCAACTGGAGGGCCTTGCGAATGGCCTTCTTCGTCCGGAGGCGGGTCTTTTGGTCGTAGAGGGCCGTCCTCTCCACGTAGACCGTGCCGCTCAGCGTCGCCATCACCTCGGCCACGCGCATCGGCTCGCCCTCGAGGGCCCCGCGCCCCGCGGGACACGTCGCGGAGGTCTGGCCCGGAAGCGTGGTGGGCGCCATCTGACCGCCCGTCATCCCGTAGATCGCGTTGTTGATGAAGATCACGCTGATGGGAATTCCGAGCTGGGCGGCGTGCACGATCTCGGCGATTCCGATCGCGGCCAGATCCCCGTCGCCCTGGTAGCTCACGACCACGGCCTCCGGATTCGCGAGCTTGTGCCCCAGAGCCACGGCGGGGGCCCGACCGTGGGCCGCCTGCGTGTTGCCGACGTCGAAGTAGAAGTAGAGGAAGACGCTGCAGCCGACCGGGGAGATGGCGACGGTGCGGTCCTGAATCCCGAGCTCGGTGATGGCTTCCGAGAGGTACTTGTGCGCGAGTCCGTGCCCGCACCCCGGGCAGTAGTGGGTGGAGGCTCCCTTGAGTCCCTTGCCGTCCGCGTGACGGTCGAATCGCTGGAAGAAGGCGCTGGTCGAGGTCATCGAATCACCTCCTTCGCGACCTCGCGGATCCGGTCGGCGATCTCCGGCTCCTGGGGCAGGACTCCTCCCATGTGTCGCAGGTTGTGGATACGGATCCCGTCGACCCCGGCGTGGCTGAGAGCCAGCCTCACCTCATCCTCGAGCTGTCCCGCGCTCGCCTCGACGACCAGGATGTCGGCGGCGTGCTCGAGATGGGGCTTGAAGAATTGGATGGGGAACGGCCAGAGGGTCAGGGGAGTGAAAAGCCCCACCGGCACGCCCTCGCGGCGGACCCGTTCGATCGCGCCCTTGGCCATCCGTGCGGGCGTGGTGCAGGAGACCACCAGGATCTTCGCTTCGTCGGTCTGGTACGAATTCGCTCGTTGCTCCTTCGCGATCATCCGGTCGTACTTCTCGCACAGCATCTCGTTGTGCGCTTCGAGATAGGGCTCGTGTAGCAGGATGGAGTTGTTCAGATTGCCGCGGTGGGCGGCATCGCCGTACACGGCCCAGGAGGGAAGTCCCGGCTCGATCATGGTCTCGGGGAGATGGACCCGTCCCGTCATCTGGCCGAGGTAGCCGTCGGCCGCGATGACCACCGGATTTCGATACTCGAACGCGAGGCGGAACGCCTCCATCGTCAGGTCCAGCATCTCCTGGGGGGTCGTGGGCGCGAGCACGATCGCGTGCGTGTTTCCGTGGCCCAGTCCCCGACACACGAGCTTGATGTCGGCCTGTTCGGGAGCGATGTTGCCCAGCCCGGGACCACCCCGCATCACGTGGACGAAGACGGCGGGGATCTGGGATCCGACCAGGTAGGAGATCCCCTCGAGCATGAGGCTGAAGCCGGGAGAGCTCGTGAAGGTCATGCAACGAAGGCCGGCGCCGCCGCACCCGTACATGTGGTTGACCGTCGCCACCTCGCTGACCGCCTGCAGGAAGACCCCGTTCAGCTTCGGGAGGAACGACGCCATCAGCTCCGCGCCTTCGGTCGAGGGGGTGATCGGATACCCGAAGACGTGACGACAGCCGGCGAGGACGGCGCCGATCGCCGCCGCATGGTTCCCTTTGAGGACCAACGGCTGGCAGGCGGGAAGCGGAATCTCCCGGTCGGGAATGGTCTCGGGCTCCGGAGGCACGTCCCGGACCCGCTCCCCGTAGAGGTCCGCCGGGTCCTCGAGCTGGTAGGTCTCGGTCGTGAGTCCGTACGGCTCGGGACAGGCGGAGATGCAGAGCCCGCAACCGTTGCACACGTCGAGGTCGATGACGACCGGAATCATTCCGGAGGTCTGGTTGATCTCGTCTCCCAACGTGATGCAGTGCTTCGGGCAGGCATCGATGCACCGACCGCAACCTTTGCAGAGCTGAGGAAGGAGTACGGGCTTCGGGCGTTCGGCGGCTATGGCCATGGATTTCGCTCCTTGATCGGGGCGGCGCGCTCCTCCTGCGCCGGGCGGGACGATGCGAGGGGCAAGCGGTGGGCGAACTTCCCCTTCCACGTCCCACGTCCGAGCGTGTTCGATTCTTCCCATTTTATGGCGGGAGAAGAGGGTGGGCAATGGGAGGCCAGAGGGGCCTTTCAGGGCCCGATATCCTCGGAGGGCGCCTCTCGGGCGAAACGGTGCCGGACCCGGTCGCCGAGAGACATCGCTCCCATCGCCGCGGGAATCGCCAAGAGTCCTTCCATCGGGATGCGGTAGCGCGCACGCGCGTGGACTGCGACGTGAAGGGCGCAGTGGGCCGCGATGAAGAGGAGAGTCGCCGCGACGGATCGGCGGGCGATCGAGCCCGCGCTCCGGAACGGTCCGAGACCGAACGGGGCCAGCAGGATCAGGGGGAGGAGCGAGAGCGCGCTGACGAGGTGGTGGCGGCGCGACCAGGGGGGAGCGAACCGGCCGTCCGGATAGGCACGGTACTCCGGAGCGAATCGCGCGAACCTCCAGTATTCCCGGAATCGAAACGCCCAAATACCTATATTATCTGTAGTTGGCTCCCCTCCAGTATCGAAGTACCGGAGCTCCTCCGGGCTCATGCGGTCCCGGTCCACCCGACGCTGATCGCGCCATCGTCGTCGCCAGTCCTCCCGGTCGACCGGCCGATTCGTCGGGCTCTCCCCCCGAGCCGGCTCCTCGCGGCCGAGAGCCCGCTGCCCCCACTTGCCCAGGAATCGCTCGGTGACGACGACGGGGCGGTCGTGGGTCCGGGAGACGACGAGTGAGTACGGAAGCAGGAGGGGGAGCGTCACGAGCGTCGCGGTCGCGAGCGGCCTCCGCGTCTTCCCCCACGATCCGGCGACCATACGCATGCAGAGGGGGGCGACGAGGGCGAGGGGAAGAAACCGCGCGTCCGCGTGCACGAGAAGCGCGAAGAGGATACCTCCGATCACCGCGCTGCGCTGTCGCCCCGCCGCGGCCCGAAGGCCGAAGACCACGACCGCGGTCACGAGCGGTGCCACCAGGTTCTCCCGCAGGGGGAGGGGAGTCAGGTAGAGGAGGTGGGGGGAGACCGCCGTCCAGGCGGCGGCCAGGAGTCGAACCCGCTCCGAGAGGACGGGCCTCAGACCGACGTAGAGCAGCAACGGGACGACGGCCCCCAACGCGATTTGGAGCGTCTGGAGTCCGGCCATCCCGGTTCCGGGAAGGAGGTCTCCGACCAGCAGGATCAACGGGTAGAGCGGCTCCCGGGCGAGCGGCCCGTCGGGTGTGAGCCACGTCCCGTCCGCCAAGGCGCGGGCGGTGATCTCGTACTTGAACGCGTCGGTTCCCGGCCGGATGGAGACGTCCCGCCCGATCGCGAGAACGGCGAGCGTGCGCGCTCCGAGGGCGGCCGCGAGGATCGCCAGAAACCGATCGATACGCACCGGTTCCCGATCGGGGTCGTCCACCTCAGTGCCGGATCCGTTCGGGAGAGGAGGGCAGCGCAATGGGTCCTGCCGGTTCCGTCGCAGGCCCTCCGGAGGATGCCGGGTTCGGGGTGCGCCTGCGGCGGCGGATCGCGATGCGATCGGCGACCGATCCCGCGACCGCGAGAAGGAGACCCGCGCCGGCGACGAAAGGCAGTGCGATGCCCCCTTCCGCTCCGGGAAGGACCCACAGGACTCCCGCCGTGAGGCAGACCCCGGCGGCGGCGAAGCGAAAGAGGCGTCCCGGCCGGAAGATCGCGGTCAGACGGATCAGCGTTCCGGCCGACCGGACCAGGTACTCCGTCGTCGAGCGAAACAGCCGGGAGCGGCGGGTCTGCGGATTCGTCCGGGTGGCGATCTCCGCCACTCGAAGGCCCTTCGCACCGGCCTGCATCAGCGTGTCGAGCGTGTGGCTGAACGAGGAGCGGGGGAAGATCTGACACGCCGCATCCCGGTGAAACGCCCGGAACCCGGAGGCGGCGTCGGAGACGTCGCAACCCGAGAGCCATCGCACGATCCGGCTTCCGACCCGCTGGATCGGCTTTTTGAACGAGGAGAAGTGGGTGATCGACTCGATATCCCGCGCCCCCAGGACGAGATCCGCCTCGCCCCGGAGAATCGGCTGGACCAGCCGGACCACGTCCTCTCCGCGATACTGGTGATCACCGTCCGTGTTGACGATGACGTCCGCCCCCATGCTCAACGCCTCCTGCAAGCCCCGGGCGAAGGCGAGGGCCAAGCCCGACCGTACCGGCAGGCGCACGACCCGGTCGACACCCTGCTCGCGGGCAACCCGCGAGGTTCCGTCCCGGCTGCCGTCGTCGATGACCAGCGTCTCGATCGCGTCGATACCGGGAACTCGGCGCGGGAGGTCCCGGAGCGTGAGGGGAAGCGTGTCCTCTTCGTCGAGGCAGGGAATCTGGATGACGAGCTTCAAGGAGTTCTCCCCGCGTCTCTTTGCGCGAACCACTCGGACCGGCGATTCCTACGGGCCGGCCGACGTGTCCCGCCCCTACAGAGTATACTCTTCCGCGGGGCTGAAGTCCTCCGCCCCGGCGGGATCGCGTTGTGAGAGTGCTCGTCGACGTTCTGCACCCGGCTCACGTCCACGTGTTTCGCCATTTCCGTCAAGAAATGGCGGATCGCGATCACGATGTCCGCTTCGCGTCCCGGGAGAAGGACGTCACGACGGAGCTGCTCGACGCGTACCGTATCCCCCACGTGACGCTCGGCCGATCCGGTCGGGGGCTCCTCGGTCTGACCGCCGAGGGGCTCACGCGAACCGTTCGACTCGCGGAGCTCGCCGGCCGGTGGCGTCCCGATGTGATCACCGGCTGCATGGGGCCGGCCGTGACGTTGGCGGGTCGTCTCCGGGGCATTCCGACGGTCGTTCTCTACAACAACGAGACGGCGACGCTCGCGAATCGAATCGCGCAGCCCCTCGCGTCCGCGTACGTGACCTCGTCCTCCTGGCGGGGACGCGTGCGGGGTCCCCATGTCGCGCACCCGAGCTACCATGAGCTCGCGTACTTGCATCCGGATCGGTTCGTACCCGATCCGGGGGTTCTCACGGAAGTCGGCCTGTCCTCGGAGGAGCGGCCGATCGTCATCCGGTTTCCCGCGCTGACGTCGAGTCACGACCGGGGGGTCCTCGGAATCGGAGATCGCGAGACTCTTCTCGGACAACTCGAGCGGCTCGGTCCGGTGCGGGTTTCCGCGGAGAGCCCGACGGCTCGGGCTTCCGGCCCGCGCCGGCTCTCGTTGCCCGCGCACCGATTCCACGATCTTCTCGCATGCGCCCTCCTCCAGATCGGCGAAAGCGCGACCGTCGCGGCCGAGGCGGCCGTGCTGGGCGTGCCCTCCCTTTACGTCGCGTCCTCGCCACGCGGATATCTCCAGGAGCTCGAGGAGAGCTACGACCTCGTGCGCTGCCTCGCATCCCCCGACGAGGCCCTGACGGTCGCGGAGCGAATTCTGGCCGATCCCGACGACGCGATTCGGCGAAGGGCGCGCCGGGATCGCATGCTCGCCGAGCGCGAGGATCTCACGCGTTGGCTGGTCGACTACTTCGAGCGAGAGGGTTGGATGCGCGGACGGAGAATCGCTTGACGGCCCCCGTCCCGGAAGGAACACTGGCGCATCGCATCGGGAGGGGAGAGGGTATGCGAGCGCATCGATGGGCAGCGGCGGTGACCGGGGCTTGCCTGCTCGCACTCTGCGGTTGCAGCGCCTCGCGCACCGCGGTCAACGTGATGACTCCCGTCCTCGAGAACACCGTCGACGCCGCCCTCCGGTGCGAAGATCCCCGGCTCGTGGAGGAGGCACTTCCCACGAGTCTTCTCCTCCTCGAGGGCATGATCGAGACGAACCCGGACAACCGGGAGATCGAGGTTCTCGCCTCGATGCTCTACTTCGCGTACGCCTTCGCCTACGTCGAAGAGGAGGATCCCGAGCGCGCATCATGGTTGTACGAGCAAGGCTCCGAGCACGGATGGGCCGCGCTCGACCGGCTCGAGACGGAGCGGGCGATCAGAGAGGGCACCTTCGACGAAGTCGACCGGGCGCTGGCCGAACTCGAGGACGAAGACGCGGAGGCGCTCCTCTGGGCGGCGGCGAACTGGGGTCTTTGGATTCAGCTCAACCTCGAGAGTCCGAGCGCGGTCGCGGACCTCGCCCGGCTGATGCGGTTGGCCGAGCGCGTCGCCGAGCTCGACGAAACGCTCTTCTGGGGAATGCCCCGCATCCTCCTCGGAGCGATGCACGCCGGCCGACCGGTGATGCTGGGAGGAAATCCCACCCGCGCGCTCGCCGAGTTCGAGCGCGCGTTCACCATCTCCGGGAGGAACCTGCACCTCGCGCAGGTGTTCTTCGCGAAGACCTACTGTGTCCAGACGTTCGATCCGGACGCCTTCGATTCCTCCCTCCGCGAAGTGCTCGACGCTCCCCCGGGAATGCTGCCCGAGGCGGAGCTCCTCAATCGAATCGCCCGGCGCCAGGCCGGGACATTGCTGGCGCGAGCCGAAGATCTTTTCGAGTGAGGGGAGACGATTCATGACTTCTCGCATCCTCCGGGCCGGGGCCCTCGCCGCTCTCTTCCTCGCGGCCGGGGGGCCGCTCCATCCCGCGTGGGCGAAAGACCCGAAGCCGGAGATCGTGTGGAAGGTCGCGACACTGGCGCCCGAGGGCTCGACCTGGATGAAGCTGATGCACGAGCTCGATGAGCGGACCCGCGAGGCGACCCGGAACGAGGTCGGCTTCAAGTTCTACGCGGGCGGAGTCCAGGGGGACGAGAGAATCGTCCTGAGGAAGATGCGCAGCGGCCAGCTCCACGGAGGGGGCTTCACCGGGAACGGACTCGGCGTGATCGCCCCCCGACTGCGTGTTCTCGAGATCCCGTTCCTCCTGGAGAGCGAAGAGGAGATCGACGGTGTCTACGCGGATTTCGGAGAGGAGTTCGAAGCCGCCCTGGAGGAGAGCGGCCACGTGCTCCTCGGCTGGGCCGAGGTCGGCTTCGTCCACCTTTTCACGAAGCGGCCGGTGGCGGCGCTCGAGGATCTGCGAAAGACCAAGATGTGGCTCTGGGAGGGCGATCCGCTGCCGGAGGCGTTCTTCGCCGAGGCCGGGGTCGTGCCGGTCTCGCTCGCCATCACGGACGTCTACACCAGCCTGCAGACCGGGCTCGTCGACGGCGTGTACTGCTCGCCCTACGCCGGGGTCGTCCTCCAGTGGCACACGCAGGTCTCCGCCATGAGCGAGGTCCCGATCACCCACGCGAGCGGCGCGGTCGTCCTGTCGCAGCGGGCCTGGCGCAAGGCGTCCGAGGAGTCCCGGCGCGCGATCCGGGGGATCGCCGGTGACATCTTTCAGCGGTTGAAGAACTCGTCCCGCGCCGACAATCGGCAGGCGATCGAGGACATCCGCGCCGCCGGCCTCCAGATCGTTCCGGTCCCCGATCCGGCCATGAAGGTGTTCCGAGAGATCGGGCGACGGGCGGCGCGTCGAAACGTCGGGACCCTCTACTCCGAAGACCTCCTCGATCGGGTCCAGGCGGCGGTCGCCGAGCAC
>JALGZR010000065.1 GCA_025774805.1 bacterium | reverse complement strand
ACGGCCCATCGCCATCTCTCATCCCCCCCATCGCGTCGACAGTGAGCCTCAAACGCCACCATCCTACCCTTTCCTCCCCGATCGTCCGAAGGGACTTTTGCCACGGGCTGCTAGGCGTGCTGCCCTTTTCATGTAACGACGGATGTACCGAGCGTTTCCCTTGATGTCCTCTGTCACAGGGAATTGGCAAGAGCCAACTCTCAACTTTTCCATGATTTGTCTCCATGGGCCCCAACGTGCTGCCGCTCAGCTGCGGGGCCCTGGCCGGTCTCAGCCGTCGCCTATCACGGTTTGTAGCGCCGTCAGCTGCAGCGGCTAGTTGTGCGGACTTGGCCTGCTCAACGCAACCAACAGAAACGACAGCACAGCGAGCACTGGCGGCACAAGCTTCAAATCGGAGAGCGCTGCATCCGGCATCACGCTTCTGAGCCGCGGAAAGAACTGCACTCCTGCAAGGAACCGCCAGCCGTGCACCCCGAGCGTGACCAGGGCGAAGTACCCGCCGACAATCAAACCTCCAGCTCGCTCGCCTCGGCCCCAGTACCGCAGACCCCGATATAAGAGGTACGTCACGACAGCCGGTAGCAGCACATCTGCCAGCGACCGCGGGGCGGACCGCGCTCGCTCCTGCCAGAGAACGACGAGCCATGTGAGAGTGATAATCTGAAGCACTAGGACGACCGGCCAGCCACGGGCGTACGCCGCCGTCCAGGTCTTGGACTCACCATCAGCTCCGAACCCGACGATCAACTCGCCGGGAGAAACCCAAAGGGTCCGACTGGCTGAAAGGAGCTGGTAACCAATCGCTACGATCGCTGCACATATGGCAGACACGGTCACGACAAAGGGATGGAGCGGACGCCCGGACACCGAC
This sequence comes from bacterium, assembly GCA_025774805.1. Taxonomy (GTDB): domain Bacteria; phylum ARS69; class ARS69; order ARS69; family ARS69; genus JALGZR01. Next base: position 34,882 of record JALGZR010000065.1, on the reverse strand, counting down.
GAGGACAGCGCTATCAGGAAGAACACTATGATCACGGCCAGCAGCACGTTCACTGTCGCGGCACACCACATCTTCTTGCCCATGGCTCTTCCCGGTCATCCCGCACAACGCCCTGCGCTTCAGCGGCGAGCGCTCCCGCGACCCGCCTTGCTCTTTCCGGCCGCTGGCGTCTTCCGCGAACTCCGGCTCTTCTTGGCACGGCGGCTGGCGCTCGTCCGCTGCAAGCACAAGTTAGACCGTCACCATCTATACTGGGCCTTGGTCACTCCCCAAGACTGCGACTTCACACTTACCGGCCCCGTGAGCCCGAGCCAGTTCAGAACCTGGATCCAGTACTCCTCGCACCCGCACTTCACATTGCCGGTCTCGAACACAACGCGGCCCAGCCCGAAGGTCCCGGCAGCCATCGCGGGGTCGAGACACTCAAGATTGCGGGTGAGCAGGGCATACGCGGGACCGATCCACGCCACCTGGTCGGCGTCGCATCCAACCTGGTCCGGGGGAAGGCCGGCAATTGCAGGGTGATCCGGAAAGACGACCTCCGTTTCCGTGGAAGCCCCACCCCCGGGAACGCCACACCACCACTGACTCTCGATCTCCAGCTCAAACCCCGTGGGCGCGTATCGAATGACCCCCGGCGCGTTGGGTTGATGGATCAGAAGGCCGTGACCCACGAGCACGTACTGTTCAATGTCCGGCTGGTACGGACCGAGTCGGGTATCGTCCGGATGGACGAAACCTAGGATCAGCACGTCGAAGTTCAGCAGATTGGTGAGTTGAAGATCCGCGACCGTGTCCGCGACGGTCACGCTGAACCCCAGGGCCGCGAAGTCTTCGGGTTCCCCGCCCAAGGTGCTTCCGAAGTAGAAGAGCGTCGGACTCGATCCACCTGCCAGTTCCGCACCTGGAGTACCGACTTCCCGGTCAGCGAGAACGCGTTCCGTGGGACCGCGCGATGACGACATCGCGGGACTCGCGAGCGCAAGGACAGCGACCATGAGCAGAATGCGATTCATCATGTCCTCCCCGTCAGTATCGGTCTGACTATTCTCCTACCGACCCGGGTGAATCGAATACCCCGCCCCTATTGCAGCATTCCCCGGGCGACGTGGGTGTACGCTCTGGAATTCTCGCGCCGGGAGAAGGTTGGGGTCAAAGGGATTATGGGCAGATGGCTCGCGCAGGGACATCTCGCCACAGGGAATCACCCAGATCGGGGTAAGTCGGGGAATCAACCTCCCCACAATCGATCCGCCGGACTCCGGACTCCCCGACCTCCTCGGTTCAGGACGTGAATGTAAACCATTGTCGTGCTTACGTCCTTGTGCCCGGGAAGCTCCTGAACCGTCCGAATGTCCTAGCCGTCCTTGAGGAGATGGGTTGCGAACGAGTGGCGAAAGGTGTGGCACGTCGCTCGTTGCGAGAGGCCTGCGCGCTGCACTGCTACCCGGACGGCTCTCTGAACAACGGTCTCGTGGAGATGATGGCGGCGTATCTGCCGGGTTCCGGGATCTCGATAGCGCCGGGCCGCCGGGAAGGCCCAATGCCAAGTCCACTCGCGGCCCGCCCCGGGGAACTTGCTCCCCAGAGCATCGGGCGTCGCCACCCAGCCGGCTCCCCGGCGAAGATCTTCCCGATGTTGTGCCCTCACCCTGGATGGATGCTCACGGAGATTTGCCTGAACGGCACCCGGGAGCATGGTTCTCCGGTCCCTTCCCCCCTTCCCCCTCCGTACGATGATCTCGTTTCTACGGAAGTCCAGATCCTTGACGCGGAGCGTGGCGCACTCCATGAGCCTCAGCTCGGCCCCGTAGAGCAGCATGCACATCAACCGGGGCGTCCCGTGCATCCGATCCAGAACGGCTCGCACCTCCTCCCCGGACAGAATCTCCGGAAGACGGCGAGGCGGCTTCGCCCGAACCACGTCGTCGATCCACCCGGGATTCTGATCGAGCACCTCCCTGTAAAGGAACAGAAGGGCGCACAGCGCCTGGTTTTGAGTGGATGCACCGACTGACTTGTCAATTGCGAGCGACGTCAGGAATTCTCGGATCTCCGAGCTCCCCATGTGGCGCCGGTGTCTCATTCCGTGAAACACGACGAGACGGCGGACCCACTTCACGTAGCTCCGCTCCGTACTTCGGCTGTAGTGGCGAACCCGAGTCGCCTCTCGAACTCCTTCGAGAAGCCTGGGGGCCGTTTCCGGTGCCCCCGTCGCGGCTGGAGACTCTAAGTCGGTGGCCGACATGAAACGGACCCTCGGGGAGGGTCGTTCCGCGGGGAGATTCGGATGATCCTCCCGGTGGAGGGATCACCGTCAATGGACTACACCTCGCTTCGTGGCAGGCAAGCGCCCGGCATTCCTCCGGCCGGCACCCGCCCGATTCGGCCCCTCTTCAACCGATGATGGCCGAGAGCCACCTTCTCCCGCGGGAATTCCCGGGGCAGGATCCTCGCCGGCTCCCGCAGGCCGAGATCCGCCGAACCCGCCTCCCTCCCCGCGCCTATCTCCCCTCCACCCGTCCCGTCTCCCGGACCCGGAGGACCCGCGCATACCCGCGTGCCCTCTCCTCCGGCTGCAGAAACAGAATGTCGAACCTCTCGCCGGCCCGCAGCAGGTCGGCGGCCTCGCGCATCGCCGCGGCAAGCACCTCGCGATACCTGACCCCCTCCGAATTCCGGTTCTCGAACGAGAGCTTCTCGCTGCCCCAGAGCGCGGGCTTCCTGAGCTTCCAGTTCGGCCGGAAGGCGAAGTCGTCGAGAAGGTAACCCCAGGGAAGAACGAGAGCGGTCCGCGCTTCCGCCTCCCCCCGCGGGTTCTCCCGAATGTACCGACGAAGCTGACGCGTCAGCTCGAGCTGCCGAGAGAACGGAACGTGGTGGGCTCCATCCGACGTCCAGAACCAGAAGTAGGTAGCGCCCCTCTCGTAAGCACGAGGGAAGAGGATCTCCGCGGCCTCTTCCTCCGTCTGACCGTAGATCGAAACTCCCCACGGACGCTCGAACCACCGCGCGGCTCCCGTGAAGAGCGAGAGGTGGAAGTCGACACAGCTCACGACATCCGAAGGAAAACGCACTCCGAGCGCCGACTCGACGAGCTCCGCGAAGCGCTCCGGCTGGATCCGACTCTCGTGACAGAACCCTCCCCCCCCGGCCTCGAGCTCGTACCAGGCACCGCTCGCCATGGCTTCCCAAACCGGATAGTCCGCCTGAAGGATCTCGCCGGGACCGAGGTCGCAGCCTGCCCGTCGAAGCAGACGATCGAGGTGCCGGGATCCGTACTTGTTGCTCCCCTCGATGCGACCGCGGATCAGCTCGATCTGCAACGTCGCGGCCTCGCTCGCGCTGCCGGTCCGCGCGAACATCAGCGTGCCCACCGCCCGCACCATCGGCTCGTCCATGTACATCACTGCCCCAAAGTAGTTGCTGCGGTAGAGGACCTCGGGCGAGTCCTCGAAACCGTCGAGCTGCACGATGAAGACCGGCTCCTCGATCACCCACGCCGCATGAGGGGCGCGAATGCGAAACAAGTTCATTCCCGCGTCGATCATGCTCCGGTAGTTCTCGGCATCAAAACTCACGTACCGGTAGTCGGGCCCCTCCGAGGCATCACCGCCGGTCGAACGGTGCCGACGTCCCGTCCCGTCGTCGCGGAAGTCGCGGCTCGTTCCGATGAGCACCTCCGGTTCGAGCTCGAGACGCTTCGCGTCCTCGATCGGGAGAGACCGCGCGTCCATCCCCTGATCGATTCTCGTCAGAGAGCGTCCCATCAGGGTTCCCTCGTCGAAGAGGGCCGGTCCGATCCCCCCCGGCGTTGCGCTTCGTGGAACGAGCCTTTCCCAGAAGTCGTAGCGGGGGAGCATCGCCTCACCGGTCGCCTTCCGCACGTACTCGAGAGGTTGCCCACCCGGAGGAAAGAGAATGTAGCGAGCCACCGGAACCGCCTCGCGCGCCCCGCTGAGGAAGTCGAGCGAGGGAACGAGCATCGCGATCGCGTACTGTCGCGCCCCGCGGTTGATGGCCTCCATCTGGAACCAGATGTGCTCCTGTCCGTCGTGGATCGCCACTCCCGGAAGACTGAGCGTTACCTGCGTCAGCTCGGGCCGGACGCCGCTCGGTCCGGTGACCCGGTAGTCGGCGCGGGCGCCCGTCCAGCTCGCGAGCGACTGCGCCCTGACGGGAGAGACGATCCCGGACAGGGCGAGGCCGAGCACCGCGGCGACCGACAGCAACCGGAGGTGGAGGAGCGGATGTCGACGCAATTCCATCCCTTGCTGGTCCTTCCGGACGGCACGACCGATCGTCCCACCGCACTCCGCGCGACACCCACCGCGCATCCCCGGCGACCGGCACGAATCGCTCTCAGCCTACCCCCATTGAGCGTTGCACAACAAGAACAGGCGGCAGGACCGCACCGCCCACCGTCGCACGACAAGACCGGGCCGCAGGGCCCGGCACCGGACCCCGGACGGACACGGCACGCACGAAACGCTCCCACCCGGCCCCGGAAACTCGACAGCAAAACGCCCGGTTCGGCTATTCTCCTGCCCCATGGACGAGACCCCGAGGCGAGACGCCGAAACCGCCCCGGCCCCAACCGGCGAGCGGGCGCGATCGAGGATCGCGTTCTTCACCGCGTGCGCGGCGGGCGCGGTCGTCTTCACGATCGCGTGGGGGACCGGGCACGCGGACTGGCGGTGGGGACTCGGCGCCCTTCTCCTGGCGTGGGTCCTCCATCGCTGGATGACGCGTCGTGATCGAAGGCGGACACGCATTCGCCGCCAGCCGTTCCCCCCGGAGTGGGACAAGATCCTCCACGGTAAGGTCGCCTTCTTCAACGCGCTCGGCCGGGCGGACAAGTCCCGCTTTCGCGAGGAGCTGAAGATCTTCCTCGCCGAGAAGCAGATCACGGGGATCCGGACCGAGGTCGACGAGACCACCCGGGTCCTCGCGGCGGCCAGCGCGATCATCCCCATCTTCGGGTTCCCGGAGTGGGAGTGGGATCAGATCAGCGAGATCCTGATCTATCCGACGAGGTTCGACGAAAGCTTCCGGATCGAGGACGGTGAGGATCGGCCCGTGCTCGGCATGGTCGGATCCGGCGTGATGAACCGGATGATGATCCTCTCCAAGCCCGATCTTCACCAGGGGTTCCGGAACGCCCGCGATCGGCGCAACGTGGGAATCCACGAGTTCGCGCACCTCGTGGACAAGTCGGACGGCGCCGTGGACGGAGTTCCCGAGGTGGGACTGGATCGTCGCACGGTCGGCCCGTGGCTCGAGCTCATGCGCCGCAAGATGGCCGAGATCGAGAGCGGGCGCTCGGACATCAATCCCTACGCCCTCACGAACGAGTCCGAGTTCTTCGCGGTGGTCACCGAGTACTTCTTCGAGAGACCCCGGACGATGCAGCGCAGGCACCCGGAGCTCTACCGGACGTTGGCGCGGGTCTTTCAACAGGACATGATCTCGCGGGTCCGGAACATGATCGTTCCGACGGGCGGCAAGCTGGGCCGGAACTCCCGCTGTCCCTGCGGCAGCGGCCGCAAGTACAAGAAGTGCTGTCTGAACAAGAGCTGAGCGGACCGCGGGCACGCAGCGGTTCTCCCGGTCCGGAGGCGGGGAACATCGTGCGTCACGCATTCACGGTCGACGTGGAGGACTGGTGCGACGGCATCCCGATCTCCCCCGAGGTCCGGCGCGCCGCGACCCCCCGACTCGAGAGCAGCCTCGGCCTCCTTCTCGATCTCCTGGACGCGCATTCGACCCGGGCCACGTTCTTCTTCCTCGGTTCGGTGGCGGAGTCGTATCCCCAGCTCGTCCGTCGCATCGCCTCCGCCGGTCACGAGATCGGGTGCCACGGATGGTCGCACGATCTGCTCTACGAGATGTCGCCGGAGCGTTTTCGCGAGGAGACGCGACGGGCGGCGGAGGCGATCTCCGAGCGAACCGGCGAGCCGGTCCGGGCCTACCGTGCCGCCTACTTCTCGGTGACCCGGAAGTCGTTCTGGGCTCTCGAGGAGCTGGCCGGCCTCGGGTTCCGCTACGACTCGAGCATCTTCCCGGTCCACAACTGGCGGTACGGGATTCCGGACTTCCCCCGCTCGCCCCAGGTCGTCGAGACGCCGTCCGGCCCGATCCTGGAGCTCCCCCTGAGCGTGCGCGAGTTCTTCGGGCGGACGATCCCCGTGACCGGCGGAGCCTACTTCCGGATCTATCCCTACCGCTTCACGCGAGGGAATCTCCTCGCCCTGCAGGAGAAGTCCGTCCCCGCCGTCTTCTACCTGCACCCCTGGGAGCTCGACCCGAAGCATCCCCGGGTGCGCTTCTACTGGAAGGCGTGGATCACCCACTACTTCAACCTCGGATCCACCGAGTCCCGGCTGCGACGCCTGCTGACCGACTTCGAGTTCGCGCCGCTGGGAGAGGTTCTCGAGCATGAACTCTTTGGAGACCGTACGTAAGCACTTCGATCGCGACGCCGAGCGCTTCGACGCGATCTACGAATCGAGGAAGCCGGTGTGGCAGCGCCTCCGGGACCGTCTTCGGGCCGTCGTCGTCGAGCGGTTTCATCTCGTGTGCACGCTCGCTCCCGTTCCCGGCAAGTGGTCGGTGCTCGACATCGGGTGCGGGTCGGGAAGGTACGGAATCGCGTTGGCCAAGCTCGGCGCCGCCCGGGTCGTCGGCGTGGACGTCTCCCCCGCGATGATCGAGCTGGCGAACGCGGAAACGAAGAACGCGAACCTCCCGGCCGACTTCGAGTTCGTGACGGGCGACTTCCTCGGGTACGACACCGAGGAGAGGTTCGAGGCGGTCCTGGCCATGGGATACTTCGACTACCTCGAGAATCCCGTGCCGCACCTGGCCGGGATGCGGAAGCTCTGCCGGGGGAAGATCTTCGCGTCGATCCCGAAGCGATTCGAGTGGCGGGTCCCGATCCGGAAGCTGAGATTCCTGGTCGCCCGCGGTTTCGTCCGCTTCTACTCCCGCCGCAACGTCGAGGACCTGATCCGCGACGCGGGAGTGCCCCGTGACCGGGCGCATCTGCTCGAACTGGGGCGGGACTGGATCCTCATCGTGAACTGCGCATCCTCGAAGCCGAACGAACCGGGGACCGCGGACATGTGACCCGGGCGGCAAGGGCCCGTACCCCGGGCCGCGCGACGCCGACTGCCCCGGGCCGCACGACGCCGGCTCCCCCCCGAGCCGCGCGAAGCCGACGCCCCCCCGGGCCGCACGACGCCGGCTCCCCCCCGGCCACGTCGGCGGCGGCAAACGATCCGCCCGACGGCCCACCCTCTGAATCCGTCCCATCGACCGTGATATCATCGTGGGTCGGATGGCGTCCGTGGAGCTCCGGGGCCGCGAGGCCTCGCACGCGAGGGCCCCGCCGCCGCCCGTGTCCGTACCCACGTCCTCCCGGAGTGAGATCATGGATCGGCCCGGCCGTCTCTTCAGCCCGTTGCCACTCCTCGCGCTCGTCGTGACGGCCACTCTCGCCCGCTCGATCTCCGCCGGAGCCTCCCCGCGCCCGGCCGCCCCCACTCCCGTCCCCACCCGAGAGAGCAATCTCGCCGCCGACTGGGTCGACCGGACCGACCGCTTCTTCCGGGCGCACCCGGAGCTGCGCGCCCCGCGCGGCTCGACCTGGAAGCACTTCGTCCAGATCAAGTGGTTCCTGGAGACGCGGACTCTCGACGGGCGCCTGCCGACCGCCGCGGACCGCGTCCGTGCGTGGGAGATCGGCCGCCAGCGCCGGAGTGCCGCCCCGCGCCGGACGACCGGATGGTTCGCTCTCGGCCCGGTCAACATCTCGGGTCGGATCGTGGATCTGAAGTTCCATCCGACCAATCCTGCGAAGATCTACGCGGCGTCCGCGAGCGGCGGACTCTGGATCTCCTCCGACGGCGGTGCCACGTGGCGAACCACGACGGACGATCTCCCCTCGCTGGCGATCGGGGCGGTCTGTGTTCTCCCTACGAATCCCGACGTCGTCCTCATCGCCACCGGCGAGGGCATCCACTGGAGCTACGTCGTCTACGGCGTGGGAATCTGGAAATCGACGGATGCCGGCGAGACGTGGGGGCCGACGAGCTTCGGACACGACATCACGGACAATCACGGCTTCCACGTCATGGAGGCGAATCCGTTCACCGGCACCGTGCTCGCGGGAGCCAACGACGGTCTCTGGCGCTCGACGGACGAGGGGGAGACCTGGACGCAGGTGAAGGTCGGCGGGGACTACTACGACGTGAAGTGGAAGCCGGGCAGCGCCACCCGGGTCTATTCGACGAAGGGAGGCGACACGTCCGGAAATCGGGTCAAGGTGTCGACGGACGACGGTCTGACGTGGACCGGAGCGGGGACGGGTCAGCCGTCCAGCTCTCTCGTCAGCAAGACCCGGATTGCCGTCACCCCGGCCGACCCGAGCGTGATCTACGCCCACTACGGCAACAGTCAGACGTACGGCACCCTCGGCGTCTACCGGAGCATGGACGACGGCGCCACCTGGTCGGCGCGCAACACGTCGCTCAACATCTCGGGTTCCCAGGGCTCCTACTCCAACACGATCGCGGTCGCCCCCGACGACGTCGATCGCGTGATCGCGGGCGGAATCCAGCTCTGGCTTTCCACCGACGGCGGCTTGACGTTCGCGGTGACCGGGGACGGGACCCCGCTCGGGGACGAGACGGCCGTTCACTACGATCATCACGCGATCGCCTGGGAGCCCGGATCGACCGGCAACCTGTGGGTGGGCACGGACGGCGGGGGGTGGCGCTCGACGGACGCCGGCTCCACCTGGAGCATGCGCCGGGACGGTCTCGTGACCGTGCAGTACTACGACGTCTGTGTCGCCCCGAGCGATCCGGACCTGGCGATCGGAGGGAGTCAGGACAACGGCTTGCCCGTGCTCGACGGCCCGGACACCTGGACGATCTCCACGCTCATCGCCGATGGCTTCGCGTGTCACTTCGAGCCGCTCGATCCGGACGTCATCTACTCCGAGTGGCAGTTCGGCGGTCGCGTCAAGAGCACGAACGGGGCGTTGAGCTGGTTCGCGATCCAGAACGGCATCAGCGGAAGCAGCCGTCCGTTCGCCCCGCTGGAGCTCGATCCGAATCAGACCGGGCGCCTCTTCACGTCCACGATCGACAACGTCTACCGCACGCTAAACGGCGGGGACCTCTGGGTGCCGGTGGCCTCTCACGAGGCGACCTGGATCTCCGTCAGCCCCGTGGACGGGAACGTGGTCTGGAGCGTCGACGGGCGCACCGCCGGAGCCCCGGTCCGGGTGTCCACAAACGGCGGCAGCAACTGGTCGACCGCCGCGGCCTACGGCTTCTCCGTGGGGAACGAGACGAAGATTGTCGCGCATCCGACGGACGCCGGTACCGCCTTCGTCACGTTCGCGGGATACGACGGGGTCGCGCACGTGGCGCGCACGACGAACTTCGGCGCGACCTGGCAGAACGTGAGCGGTGACTTCCCGTCCGACCCGGCGAACACCCTCGCGCTCGACCCGGACCACCCGGAGCACTGGTTCGCGGGCACGGACACGGGGGTCTGGTTCAGCTCGGACGAGGGAACGACGTGGCGCCCGCTCGGAGCCGGCTTCCCGAACGTGGTCGTCTACGATCTCGAGATCCACCGCTCCGCCCGAAAGCTCGTCGCGGGCACCTACGGTCGCGGCGCGTGGGAGATCGATCTTCCTGCGATCGACGGCACGAGCGTTTCCGAGGTCCACGTCCGCCACCCCGATCTTCTCCTCGATCCTCCGGCTCCCAACCCGGTACGGGACCGCGCTCTTCTCCGCTTCGCGTCGCGGCGTCCGGGACGCTCGACGGTGGACGTGCACGACGTCCGCGGTGGCCGCGTCGCCCGGGTCGCGGAGGTGGACGGAGGGGACGGCATCGTGCGCACGATCGAGTGGGTGCCGGACGATCTCGCGGCCGGCGTCTATTTCGTCGTGCTCCGCTCGGAAGACGTGAGCGTCACCCGGAAGCTCGTCCTGAGGAAATAGCACGGCTTGCGGCCGCCTCGCCCCGAGCCTGGTGTTACACACGGTCTAGCAGTTTGTTGCGTCCTGCCTGATTGCCCGAGGGCACAACAAAATCTTGTTGTGGCGGTACCTTGCCAACAACAAGATCTTGTATGCCTCGCGCCATCGAATGGCAATGAGCCATCTCCTCCCGGCCGTCTCCGGTCGGGTGTAACCCCGATCCCGGTGTAATCGCGCTCGATTCCTCATCACGGCACCCGATAACGCTCCACTCCATAACTTCCAGGTCAATGGGCCCCACTCTCCCGGAAGGGACGTCTTCGGGTTTGTGGCATCCCCGACCCGTCGCTCCGGAATGGAAGAAAGGGTCGCGATCAGGCGAATCCGTCTTGACCTCGGCTCGGCGCCTGTGTGAGCATAGTCTACTGGTCCCTGCGCAGGATGCGCAGGATGCGCGGGAAGTGCCGGCATTGCGCGGCGTGCGCGGTGAATCGACGCGGAGCGATTGAAAACGGGCCCGTCCCGGCGTCCCTTGTGGGGGCGAGTTTCTCGGAGGATGTATCATGGCGCGATCATGGTGGTGGATGCCGGCCCTTCTCGGCGTCGCACTGTTCAGCCTCGGCTTCGGATCTCCGGCGTTGGCGGACAACGCCCCCGACAACTCCGTCGTTCTCGAAGAGGATGACGAGTCGTCCGTGGCCTACTTCAAGCAGGTGCGCAGCACGGACACGGACTGGGACGATCCCACGACCGGCGACCACCTTCCGCCCAACGACGACAAGGTCGTTGTCCCGGAGCCGGGCACGCTGGGGCTCCTGGCAGCCGGACTCGTCGTGCTCGGCGTCGCCCGGTATCGCCGTCGCCGCTAGGCCCGCAGGTCACCCGGCCGGCGGGACGGATCACGGCCCGCCGAACCGACCGGCTCCTCATCACGCGAGCCGTCTCTCGCTTGCGCACCATCCGTGCGCGCCCCCCGGTTCGAGGTCATCCGTGAAGCGAGTGCTCCCCGCATGTCGGGCGGCCATGCTCCTGGCCGCCTTTCTGCCCGTGTCCTGTTCCGGCGGCGAGGAGGGGTCCGAGCCCCCGCGGCAGGCCGAGTCTCACCCTCCCGCTTCAGAGACGGAGGATGCCGTGTCGTCCCAGATGGGCTGGACCGGCGTCCTGAACGAGGAGGAGTTCAAGAGTCTCCACGAGCTTCGCCGGGGAGAGACCCCCGAGCCGAGCGGCGAGATGATCGAACTGGCCGGCGGCCGCGCGTATCTCAGCCTTCCGGAGGGAGAGCCGCCGTTCCCCGGCCTCGTCGTGATCCAGGAGTGGTGGGGACTGAACGAGAACATCCAGCATTGGTCGGACCGCCTGGCGGCGGACGGCTACGCGGCGCTGGCCGTCGACCTCTACGAGGGAAAGGTCGCCACGACTCCCGACGAGGCCTCCGAGTACATGTCGTCCGTCGACGAGGAGGAGGCACTCGAGATCCTGCAGACGGCCTTCGCGTTCCTGAGGGGCGAGCCGCGGGTCCGGGCCGTGAAGTGCGGCTCCATCGGCTGGTGCTTCGGTGGAGGTTGGTCTCTACGCCTCGCCCTGGCCGAGCCGGAGCTCGACGCGTGCGTGATCTACTACGGACGCCTCGTCGACGATCCGAACGAGCTGGGGAAGATCGGAGCGCGGGTCTGTGGAATCTTCGCGAACCAGGATCGGGGGATTCCCCCCGAGAACGTTGACGCGTTCGTGGAGGGACTGGACGACGCCGGCGTGCCGCACGAGATCCACCGGTACGACGCGAATCACGCGTTCGCCAACCCGTCCAGTGCGCGCTACGACTTCGACGCCGCAGGCGATGCGTGGGAGAAGGTCCGCGCGTTCCTCGCCGCGAATCTCAAGTCGGGGGAATAGGGAACCCACCGCCCCGGCCAGCCTGGAATCCTCACCAGGCTCGTCGCGAGACTGGCGAGATATGCGGGTTAGCCTCGATCCGTCAGAAAATCTCGAGGGAAAACGCACGAGAGCGCGCCAGCCGGGGTCGCGCGCAGCCCGAGCCAAGCGGAGCTTATCCCCACGATAAGTGAGTATTGGCGAGGGCGAGCACGGCCGCGGATGGCATGCTATCGTGCGAGCGCCAGCGCTTTTCGCCGAGATTTTCTGACGGATCGAGGCTAGCGTAACTTCCTCTGCACGAGCTCATCATAGAGCTGCTCGAGCCGCAGGATCATTCCGCTCTCGGAGAAGTCTTCCTCGAGCTCTTCGCGTGCATGCTCACCCATGGTCCGGCGGCGGTTCTCGTCGCCGAGCAGGTCCGCGCAGTGGCGGGCGAGAGCCCCGAGGTCTCCGGGGGCGACGAGGTGTCCGTTCCGCCCGTCCTGGACGACCTCCTTGGTCCCCGCCGTGTCGTACGCGAGGACCGGAACTCCCGTGGCGAGCGCCTGGAGCACGACGCGGGGAAGTCCCTCCCACAGCGAGGTGAGCACGAACAGATCCATCGCCCGGAGCAGATCGGGCACCTCCCGCCGCACGCCCGTGATCTTCAGACGATCCGCGATTCCGCGCTCCCGCGCCATGGCCTCGACATCGAAGCGCAGCGGACCGTCTCCCACGTAAAGAAGACGCAATCGGTCGAACCGCGGAGCCAGCTCGATCCCGAGCCGGACGAAGTCGATCGGGTTCTTCTGGTCCGTGAGCCGTCCCACCGATCCGATGACGAGCGCGTCCGGCTCGAGGCCGATCTCCTCGCGCATCCGGGCCCCCCGATCGGAATCGGGAGAAAACCCCTCGAACGGAATCCCGCTTCGGATGAGTCGGTAGCGCTCCTTCGAGCCGATCCCGTACTGCAGGCCGAATCGGGTCGTCTCCTCGGAGACGGAGACCAGGCAATCGGTCCAGCGCGCCGTCAGCCTCTCGAGAAGGACGTACGCCGCCTTCCGCCACCGGGGCAGGTGATCGTGGAATCCCCAGCCGTGGGCCGTCTGGATCACGATCGGCGCGCCGGCGATCCGCGCGGCGATCCTCCCGACGATCCCCGCCTTCGAGGTGTGCGTGTGGACGATGTCGAATCTCTCTCGCCGCATGAGGCGCGCGAGCCGCCAGACGGCGAGCAGATCCTGGATCGGTCGGATCTCCCGGATCAGGCCCGGCACCACACGGACGGAGATGTCCTGCCGGCGGGCCTCATCGAACAGCGAGCCTTCGGTTCCCGTCTGGGGACCGCTCCAGAGGTGCGACTCGTAGCGGTCGGGGGCGACGCGGGCCACCGAGGCAAGGGTGTTCTCCTGCGCTCCCCCGACGATGAGCCGGGTGATCAGATGCAGAACTCTCGTCCGCGGACCCCCATCGGTGCTCACGAGAACGTCTCCTGACCCCGGACTCCGGTCACTCCCCCAGCAGCTTCCGGACGTCTCCGTCGCGGCGGGTGACCTTCAACGTGTCGAAGTACTCGAGGAGCGGCACGGCGTACTTGCGCGAGATCTTGAGCTCGTCCCGAAACGCCGCCACGGTGATACCGCCCTCTCGCGCGTCCAGATCGCGGAGCGCCTGTCGGCACCGCCCGAAGGACTCGGAGTGAAAGTAGAGCTCGGGAGTGACCTTCTCCAGCACTTCCCGATCGACGAGAGCGTCGATGACCTCCGCGGTGAGCCGCGAGTCCGGCGCCCGTTCCAGGACCTCGACCCGCAGAAGAGGGGAGCATCCGCCCTCGCGGTAGAGCGCCTCGAGCCGCTCCGCCTCCTCCTTCGCCTTTCCCTCGAAGCGCACCTCGTCCCCCCCGACGCGGACGCGGTCGCGGCGCATCTCGATCTCGCCCGCCTCCCGGAGCTCCTCCAGAAGCTCGGCGAGAACGACCGGTGTCGCCTCCGACCCGATCGTCGCGCGAAGGTCCTCCCGTGTCACGCCCCAGCGGAGCGGATGTCGCTCCTGGAAGCGGCGGGCCTCGTCGAGGATCGCGCGGGCGGCCATCCGCCAGGCATCGGCGGAGAAGATGCGCCCGTTCGCCGCGACGCGGAGCGTACCTTCTTCGCGCTCCTGCTCGACCGCGGCGGCGACCTCCTCGCGCGAAAGCGACGTGGCGTCCACGAGATCCTTCGACTTCGCGCCGGCGAGACCCGCCGTTCCGACCCGTTCGAGAAGGAGCGCGATCGGACCGCCCCCTTCGCGCCGCGCGATCGCCTCGAGCTCGTCGGGGCGGTACCGCCTGTGCTTCTGCGGGTGCGGGTCGACGATCGTCCCTCCGGCCATCGTGTACAGCGGAGAGTAGGAGCGGAGGACGAATCGATCCCCGAGCGCCGGGACGGCCGGGGACTCGAGTCGAATCTGGGCCAGGCAGTCCTCTCCCGGCGGGAGCTCGTCGCGGTCGAGAAGAACCACGCGGGCCAGATCCTCGGACGACCCCAGATGAAAGCGCACCCGCTCTCGATTGCGCAGAGGACGCACCCAGCGGGGAGAGACGCGCACGCGGACGTCCACCATCGAAGCGGCCCCGAGGGATCCGGGGGAGACGAGCTGGTCGCCCCGGCTCACCTCTTCGGTGGATACGCCGTGCAGCGCGAGCGCCGTCCGCTGACCCGCGAGCGCCGCCTCCCGGTCCTTTCCGTGGACTTGAACTCGCCGCACGCGGGTCTCCCGGCCCACGGGAAGGATCTCGAGCCGATCCCCGACTTTTACCGATCCCGCGAAGCTCGTACCGGTGACGACCGTGCCGAAACCTTCCCGCGTGAAGACCCGATCGACCGGAAGCCGATAGGGTCCCGTGTCGGGACGGGATTGCACCCGGTCCCCCAGCGCCCCGATCGCCTTCTTCAGCTCGGGGACCCCCTCTTCCGTGACCGCCGACACGGGATGGACCCCGCATCCCTCCAGACACGTTCCGACGAGCGCTTCCTCGATGTCGAGGACGGCGATGTCCCGCATCTCTTCGTCGACGAGGTCGCACTTCGTCAACGCCACGAGACCGTGCTCGACGCCCAAGAAGTCGATGATGTCCAGGTGCTCCCGGGTCTGGGGCATCACGCCCTCGTCGGCGGCGACCGTCAGGACGACGAGATCGATTCCCCCCGCACCGGCGAGCATGTTCTTCACGAATCGTTCGTGCCCCGGGACGTCGACGATTCCGAACCGCACGTCGCCGACATCCAGGCGGGCGAAGCCCAGCTCGATGGAGATCCCCCGGCGGCGCTCTTCTTCCAAACGGTCGGTGTCGATCCCGGTGAGCGCCTTCACCAGCGCGGTCTTCCCGTGATCGATGTGCCCTGCCGTCCCGAGGATTATCGAACGCACCGCGTCACTGCCTTCGCAGGAGGGGAACGAGGACGAACCACGCCGTCACGAGACCGGACGCCACGGTGATCACCCACGCGAGGGCGAACTCCAGCCGGGTCGGCCGGTAGGAGGACTTCTCCTTCAGAAGATTCACTCGCACCCTTTCGTTGGTGAATGACTGACCCGGTCGTCGGGCGGAGAATCGCACGTCTCCATTCCCTCCGCAAGGAACCCGATCGCCCCGAGCGGGCCGGAAAACGGCGTTGGAGGCGCCCTGGCCCCTTGCTCACTCCCCATCGAGAGCTAACGGGGTCCCGCTCCCACGCCGAAAGCCATGCTGTGGGGACGATCTTCCGGGGACCGCGCGACCTCCCGTGTCCCGCACCCGGAGATCCGCGACTCCACGGGAAGTGACGCTTTCGAGCCTCCGGTCGGCCGAGCCTCCGCGAAGCTCGCACCCCGTCGCTCGAGGAGAATCGACATGAGTCCGGAACCGATCCCGGAGAGTCAAGGCGTCGTCGAGGCGAGTCCCGAGGGGAGGCAGTTCCTGACGTTCACCCTCGCGAACGAGGAGTACGGAATCGACGTCCTCCGCGTGCAGGAGATCAAGGCATGGGAGCACGTGACCCCTCTTCCCCACACTCCCGAGTACGTCCCGGGGGTCATCAACCTGCGGGAGACGATCGCGCCGGTCGTGGACCTGCGCCTTCGATTCGGTCTCGCACCGGTCCCCTACGGCCGCACGACGGTCGTGGTCGTCGTTCGCGTCGAATCGGAGGGGAAGAGCCGGATCGCGGGCATGATCGTGGATGCCGTGTCCGACGTGCACCAAATCGCCGAGGGTCAGCTCAGCCCTCCCCCGAACCTCGGCGCGATGATGATCGCGGAGATCGTGAGCGGCCTGGCCACGATCGACAACAGAATGATCATCCTGTTGGACATCGACCGCCTCCTCACCGTCCCGGATATCACGGAAGCGATGGAGTGCGTGGATTGACCGGGCGGTTCCCGGACCGGTCGTCCCCCGACGGACCGGCGGCCTTCGCACCCGATGCCCCCCCCACGCCGACGACCGATCGCCCCGCCACGGAAGGGCACACCTCCCGCGGGACCACCTTGAAGACGAGTCGATCCCGCTCCGTCTCCACCCGCACGGTCGATCCCTCGGGGACGGCGCCCTGGACGATTCGTCTCGCGAGCGCGGTCTCCACTTCCTTCTGGATGAGCCGGCGCAGAGGTCGCGCTCCGTAGACCGGGTCGTAGCCCTCTCGCGCCAGCAGAGCGCGGGCCTCCGGTGTCATCTCGAGATCGAGATCGTGCCCGGCGAGGCGCTCCCGGACCTCCTCGAGCAGCAACCCCACGATCTCTCCCGTCTCGTCCGGGGTCAGCGGCCTGAACAGCACGGTGTCGTCCAGGCGGTTGAGGAACTCGGGACGGAAGTGCCGCCGCAGCTCGGTCAGGACGCGCTCCTTCGCCTCCTCCCTCAGCACGCCGTTCTCGTCGATTCCCTCCAGGAGATGGGGCGAGCCGACGTTGCTCGTCAGGATCACGACGGTGTTCTTGAAGTCGACCGTCTTTCCGTGCGAGTCGGTCAGCCGTCCGTCGTCCAGCAGCTGCAGCAGCACGTGGAAGACGTCGGGGTGGGCCTTCTCCACCTCGTCGAAGAGCAGGACCGAGTACGGCTTCCTCCGGACGGCCTCGGTGAGCTGTCCCCCCTCGTCGTAGCCGATGTACCCGGGCGGCGCCCCGAGCAGACGCGAGACGGCGTGCTTCTCCATGTACTCGCTCATGTCGATGCGGACGAGGTTCTCGCTGCTGTCGAAGAGCGCCGCCGCCAGGGTCTTCGCGAGCTCGGTCTTGCCCACTCCGGTCGGACCGAGGAAGAGGAACGAGCCGATCGGGCGTCGGGGGTCCTTCACTCCGGCGCGGGCCCGCATCACGGCGTCCGCGACGGCTCGGACCGCCTCGTCCTGTCCGACGACCCGTTCGTGGAGAACGTCATCCAGACGGAGCAGCTTCTCGCGCTCCGACTCCACGAGCCGCGTCACGGGGATGCCGGTCCATCGGGCCACGACCTCCGCGATCTCCTCGTCGGTCACCTCCTCCCGGAGCAGTGAGCCCTCGTCGGAGCCCTCCCCGAGGCGCGCCTCCTCCTCCTTCAGCTCGGCCTCGAGACGCGGAATCGTGCCGTGGCGCAGCTCCCCCGCCTGGTCGAGGTCGTAGGCCCGCTCGGCTCTCTCCAGCGTGCGGCGGGCCTCATCGAGCCGCTCCCGGAGCTGACGGATCCGGGCGATGGCGCTCTTCTCGTCCTCCCAACGGGCACGCAGGGCGTCGGCCCGCTCGCGGAGGTCGGCGACCTCGGCGCGGAGCACCTCCAGGCGCTTCCGGCTCGCCTCGTCCTTCTCCTTCTTCAGCGCGGTCTCCTCGATCTCGAGCCGCATCACCCTGCGCGTGATCTCGTCGAGCGCCACGGGCATGGAGTCGATCTCGGTCCGGATGCTCGCGCAAGCCTCGTCGACGAGGTCGATCGCCTTGTCGGGAAGGTACCGCTCCGTGATGTAGCGGTCGGAGAGCACGGCCGCGGACACGAGGGCCGCGTCCTGGATTCGAACGCCGTGGTGTACCTCGAAGCGTTCGCGCAGCCCGCGGAGAATGGAGATCGAGTCCTCGACCGTCGGGGCGTCGACCAGGATCGGCTGGAAGCGACGCTCCAGCGCGGCGTCCTTCTCGAGGTGGCGGCGGTGCTCGTCCAGGGTCGTCGCGCCGATGCAGTGGAGCTCGCCGCGGGCCAGCATGGGCTTGAGCATGTTCCCGGCGTCGGAGGATCCCTCAGTCCTGCCCGCCCCCACGATGTTGTGGATCTCGTCGATGAAGAGGAGCACGCGTCCCTCGGACGCCTTGATCTCCTGGAGCACGGCCTTGAGCCGCTCCTCGAACTCCCCGCGGTACTTCGCGCCCGCCATCAGGGCGGTCATGTCGAGCGCGAAGATCGTGCGATCCTTCAGACCCTCCGGGACGTCGCCGTGCAGGATCCGCTGCGCGAGCCCCTCGACGATCGCGGTCTTGCCGACCCCGGGCTCTCCGATGAGAACGGGGTTGTTCTTCGTCTTGCGGGAGAGGATGCGGATGACGGAGCGGATCTCGGTGTCCCGACCGATGACCGGGTCGAGCTTCCCCTCCCGGGCCATTTCGACGAGGTCCATGCCGTACTTGGCGAGAGCCTCATAAGACGACTCCGGCGAGTCGCTCGTTACCCGCTGCGAGCCCCGTACCGACTTCAGCGCCTCGAGAAAGGCGTCTCGGGTCAGCCCGAGCTCGGTGAGGATCCGCCCCGCCGGGCCGGCCGTTCCCTCCGCCAGAAGGGCGAGCAGGACGTGCTCGACCGAGACGAAGTCGTCGCGAAGCTTGCGGGACTCGTCCTCCGCCCTCACGAGGAGGGTCTTCAGACGCTGAGTCACGTAGAGCTTGCCCGCTTCCGTCGAGCCGCCGGTCACCCGCGGGCGCCGGTCGAGCTCTTCCTCGAGACGAGCCTTCACGGTCGGCGCGGACAGCCCGGCGCGCTCCAGCAGGCGGGGGGCGAGACCCTCCTCCTGCTCGAGAAGCGCGAGAAGCAGGTGCTCGCCGTCGACCTCCTGATGATGGCGCCGGAGCGCGATCGCCTGGGCGGCTTCGAGCGCCTCCCTCATCCGGCGCGTCAGCTTGTCAGCGGTCATCGGGAACCTCCTTCCCCTCATTTCCCCTTTCGAGCCCGATCAGGGTCGGGCCGGCAGCCGCTCCGATCGCGGAGGGGATCCCGGTCGGGGCGCATCCCGGCCTCGGGCGCGGTCGTGTCGCGAAGCGACCCGCCGTCCGGGGCGTGGGTTCGTGGGTTCCGGCGAAGGTTGCGGGCCGTGTCGTACCGGCCGCGGCGGCTAGTCCCTTCGCCCGAGGAGACCGAGACGAAGCGCGAAGTAGAGAAGCTGGGCCAACGCCGTGACCGTCGCCGCGACGTAGGTCATGGCGGCCGCGTCGAGCACGGCGGACACGCCCTTCGCCTCCTGGTCCGACTGGATGATGCCGAGCGACATGATCTGGCGCTTGGCCCGGTTCGATGCGTCGAACTCGACGGGGAGGGTGATCAGCTGGAACAGCACCAGCCCGCCGAACGCGACCACGCCCACCATCGCCAGCTCCATGATGTTGAGGATCATGCCGCCGAAGATCATCGGCCAGGCCAGCCACGATCCGAAGCTCGCCACGGGAACGATCGCGTTCCGCAGCGCCAGCGGTCCGTAGCCCTTCGCGTGCTGGATCGCGTGACCCGCCTCGTGGCACGCGATGCCCATCGCGGCGACCGAGGCCTGCTGGTAGTTGTGCGGGGAGAGACGCAGCTTGCGTGATCTCGGATCGTAATGATCGCTCAGGAAGCCCCGGGTCTCCTCGATCTGAACGTCGTGGATGCCGGCGTGGCGAAGCATCCGGTCCGCCGCCTGCGCGCCGGTGAGCCGCGAAGATCCCCCGACGCGGCTCCACTTGTTGTAGGCGCTCTTGACCTTCATCTGCGCCCACATCGCGAGCAACATCGTGGGTCCGATGATCATCCAGTAGACCGGATCGAACATTCCGAGCATCTCTCACTGCCTCCGCTGGGGTCTTCGGCCGGGGCCGGGGGCCCGCTTCCGGGGGCCGTCCTCGGGAGAACCGTCTCCGGAAGCCACCTCCGGCCCGTGCGCTCGTTTTCCGTGCCCACGATCTCGCCGGAGTGCGGGTCGAGTCAATCCTGGAACCCGCGGGGCCCGGCGCCCGTTCCACCCCGGATCCACCGCGATGGCCGGATCCCCCGGCCCTTGGGGGCCGGGGGACCGGAACACGAATCAGCCCTTCACCTCGATCTTCCTCGGAAGAGCGGCCTCGGCCTTCGGGACCGTCAGGGTGAGGACCCCGTTCTCGAAGCGGGCCTCGACCTTGCCGCTATCCACGTCGACCGGGAAGCGGAACTTCCGGTGGAACCGGCCGGAGTAGCGCTCACGACGGTGGTAGGTGGCGCCGTCGTCGCTCTCCTCCTCCCGGCTGCCGGAGATCTCGAGCTCTTTTCCGAGCAGGGAGACCTCGACGTCCTTCTTCGAGAAGCCGGGGAGCTCCACGGCAAGGTGGTAGCTCTTCTCGTCCTCCCAGCTGTCGATCGCCGGGAAGGACCGGGAGTACCCGAGACCGGAAGCCTGGAAACCGCTGAACAGATCGTCGAACAGGCGGTCGAAGCCGGCGAGATCGTTCGGCCGGGCGACGACGCTGCAATTGCGTGGGACCAACATCGTCCTCTCCTTTCCATGGGGCCGGCTCCGAATCGGCCGGCGGGGTTGCGGCGGGACCGGCCCGGAATCCCTTCGGGGGGCCGACCCTCGCTCGATCTGCCCCGGGAAAGAGCAGGGGACGTGCCAGGGGACAAGAGGGTCGTGTTGGATCCTCACTACTCCTTGCGAAACAATGGATTGTGCTTGGTGATCGCCCGCCGGGGACGGGGACGAGAGTCCGGCGGAACGACCGGGTGGCGGCCGTTCCCTGTCATAATGGCACCGTGGTGGTCGATCTGGCGGCCTGGGCTGCCATAATGGCGCCCCGGCGTCGGCCCGAGCTCGGATGTCCCGGTCCGGCTCCTCGCCCGCCGCGACCCTCCGGGCCCCGGCCAGGAATCTGCTGACCCGGACGCCCCCGCTCGCCTATCGTCTCTGCGAAACGGGCGCGCGGTCGCCGGATCTCACTCACGAGAGAGGGGAGGATCTACCTTGAGCTACTACCACGCCGCCAGACTCCGAATGTCCTTCGAGGACGCCATCCGGGCGGTCACGGAATCGCTGCCGAGGGCTTCGGCATTCTCACCGAGATCGATGTGCAGGCGACCCTCAAGGAGAAGCTGGACGTGGACTTCCGCAGGTACCGGATTCTGGGGGCCTGCAATCCGCCCTTCGCCCACCGGGCGCTCCAGCTCGAGGAGAGAATCGGACTGATGCTCCCCTGCAACGTGATCGTCCAGGAGCTCGGGGAGAACGACGTCGAGGTGGCCGCCATCGATCCCGTGAAGTCGATGCAGGCCGTGGACAACGCCGCCCTGACCGAGGTCGCGGACGAGGTCCGCGCCAAGCTCATCCGGGTGATTCGTCAGGTCGGAGCCGTCTGACGCGATCTCCCCGGGGGCTCCCCCGGTTCCCGCTTCCGCGGCCGCCCGAAGAGGCGCCGGTCGGCCGCGCCCCCCGAGCCCCCGGTCCCCTCCGGACCTTCCTCCGGCCCCAGCGGACCCCGGCCGACCCCCAGCAACCCTCAAGCCACCCCCCGAATCGGCCGAAGAAGGCAAGAGAAGTCCACAAAATAAGGTGTCGCCCATGGCCCGGAAACGGATGCGCAAGAAGTTCATCCTCGATCGGCGCGTTCAGGCGCGGATCATTCTCGCGACGTCGCTTCCCATGTTCGCCTGCCTGGTTCTGGCCACGGTGCTCGAGCTTCTCTACCAGCACCACGTGGAGCTGGGGAACATCCGGTCGGACGGCACGATCCTCGGAATGCCCGAGGAACGCCTCGGGATGCTCCTCCTGTTCGTCTCGGCGTCCGCGTTTCTGCTCATCGTCGGCTTGACGACGTCTCAGAGAGTCGCGGGGACCTCGTACCGTATCGGCCGGGTTCTCGAGGAGTTTCGCGGGGGGAATCACGAAGCCCGCGTGCGACTGAGGAAGGGCGACTTTCAGCTCGACCTGGCAGACGACATCAACAGGTTTCTGCAGTGGGTGAGCGAGATTCGGGAGGAAACCGACGCCGCGCACAGCACTGCCTCCCCCGAGGAGAGCGGAGCGGCGAAAGCGCCCGACCCGAGTCGACCGGAGAGATCGACTCCGGACCCGGCGAGCACGGTTCACCGGGACCGTCGTTCCGGGAGCTCCCATCCATGACGTCGAGGAGGGGTGATCCCCTGCCGCCGAGGAATGGCATGGTGACTCCATCCGAGGGAGAGCGCGGGTCGGTTCTCGTCATCTCGCTCGCGATGGTCGTGCTGTTCACGCTCGTCGGGGCCACCTTTTTGACTCTGGCGACCACCGAGGGCCGGATCTCCACGAACCAGAAGGCGGACGTTCAGGCCCTGTTCCTGGCCGAGTCGGGGGCGCAGGTTGCATACAAGGAGCTCGCGGCAAACAACTATCAGGGCTGGACGCACGAGCCCGACGGCACCATCGCGTCCCAGGTCCTGCAACCGGTCAGCTTCGCGGGCTCACTCGTCTGGGACGGACCGGGAACGGAAGGACTCCACGACGAGCGCGATGACGGGTGGCTGGTCTGGGAGTGGGCGCCGGGAGACTCGGGCAGCGGTCTGACGCGGTCCGGCCTCCCGGAGTCCTTCCGCTTCGCCGTCCGCCGGGCGTCGAGCGACCCCTCCGACACGCAGTTCGTGATCGACGTGGAGGGGGCGGTCGGGCACTGGCGCCAGCGACTTCAGATTCTCGGATACTCGGAGCCCGCATTCACCTATGCCCTGTTCTCCAACGGCCCCCTGTCGGAGTTCACCCGAGGGGAGGACCAGCACGTCGAAGGCAAGATTCACGCGAACGGAGACATGTACTTCCGGCCGTGGGACCCTCGAAAGCTCACGATCGACGCACCGTCGGTCACGGCGACGGGCCGCATGATCCGGACGACGGACATCTTCGGTCGGGATCTCTTCACCGGCAGCACGGTCAAGATCAAGAACGCCTCGGGGAACTACGTCGAGATGGAGCTGGGAGCGCCCGGGGTGGCGATGGACTCGGACAATCCGGATTGGATCAACGACGATCCGACCGACGGCGTGGACGGGGCGCTCGAGCTCTGGGACGGCATCGTGCGGGACGGTCAGCTCGGCGCCGTCTCGGTTGACCCGCCCCCCGTGGAGACGATCGCTCCCGGCGGATGGTACGACCAGCGCGCCTCCATCCGGATCCACGCCGGGGACCGGCAGTCCGACCAGTCCGGCGCCGACCTGAGCGGTGCTCTCGGCGACGCGGTCCGCGAGGTATCGTTCTGGAATGCCGCCATCGGCGAGGACGTCACGGTCCAGGAATTGGACGTGGAGAGACTGGTCGCGGACGGGAACTTCCCCCCGAACGGTCTGATCTTTTCGGAGGTTCCGCTTCGAATCGTCAACGGGGAGAACCTGCAGGGCGATCTGACGATCGTCGCCTCCCACTCCGTCTACACCAAGGGTGATTTCAACAGCGAGAACAAGCGCGCGGCCGCCATCATCTCTGCCGGGCGAATCTGGCACCTTTCGGATTCCTGGTCCGACGACGAGGCCTTCACGAAGGGAGACCGGACCGTGCGTCAGGCCACGAACGGATCGACGACCATCAATGCGGCGCTGATCGACTCCCAACCCGCGGTCGGGACGGCGCACTACGCCGACCTGGACGGGGACGGAGAGCGGGACGATCCGAACGCCGGAGACGCCAACGCAAACGCGGACAGCCTGCTCGAGACGTGGGGCAACTCGCGAAGGCTGCGGAAGACCGGATCGATCGTCCATCTCCAGAACGCCGACATGGCCGACAACATCTACAACACGGGGAAGCGGGACGAGGAAATCTCGTGGGTGCGCTGGACGGCCTATACTCCCCCGCGGCGCGAATACAAGTACGACTCCGCTCTCCAGGGGGCGGCCGGCCAGCCGCCGTTCACGTTCATGGTCGGCAAGGTGTTCCTGTGGCAGGAGATCGGCTCCTGACGTCCGCCGTCGGAGCCGGGCCGATCGGCCCTCTTCGGACCCAACTCCAATAGAGCCAACGGACTGGCCATTGGTCCGCGGGTCCCACCCGGCTCGAGGCGCGGGCTCGAAGGCCGTTCGGCCCGGTCGATTTTTACGAAGGATTTCGTGGCGAATGACGAAACTTTTCGTGTAATGTGCGGTTCCACCCTACGGGAACGCACCCCTGGTGTGGTCGGGGGTCGCCCGGCGGCCGGCCCGGGAAGGCCCGGGCCGGGAAGGGGAGACGCGATGGCGCGGCAGAGCACGGGCCTTCCGACGGACGGCGAATTGAGGATCCTCCAGGTGCTCTGGTCCCGGGGGCCCAGCAGCGTTCGCGAGGTCCACGAGGCGCTCGCCGAGCGCCAGGAGACGGGATACACGACCGTTCTCAAGCTCATGCAGATCATGACGGAGAAGGGCACGATCCGCGTGGACCGGTCGGTTCGGCCCCAGGTCTATCGAACGGTCGAGCCCCGGAACCGGACCCAGCGTCGCCTCGTGAAGCACCTCCTCGATCGGGCGTTCAGCGGCTCTCCTGGAAACCTGGTGCTCCAGGCGCTCTCGACCAAGAGCGCGACCCCGGAGGAGCGCCGGCAGATCCGGGAGCTTCTGGATCGTCTGGAGGAGGAGTCCGCATGAGCGGTCTCGAGGCTCTCGGTTCCGCGCCGCTCCTGCGCGCGATCGGGCTCGCCCTCGTCCACTTCGTTTGGCAGGGGCTGCTGATCGGCGCGCTGCTCGCGGCATTGCTCGCCTCCCTGCGCACGCGATCCCCCGCCCATCGGTATGTCGCCTGTTTGGGCGGAATGCTCGCCCTGCTCGCGGCTCCTCTCGTCACGACCTGGCTCGTTCTCGAAGGCGTCTCGAACCCCTTCGACCGGGTGTCGCTCGGGCTCCCGTCGTTCGTGGCGCCGACGGCGGTCGCCCACTGGGCCCACCCGGTGCTCCCGTGGATCACCGGCCTCTGGATGCTCGGCGTCTCCACTCTCCAGGTGCGCCTGATCGTCGGCTGGCTCGGGGCCCGGAGGATGAGACGCGTCGGCATCGCCCCCGTGCCGGAGGTTTGGCGGCGGGAGATCGAGTGCCTGGCCGCCCGCCTGGATGTCTCGAGACCGGTGAGGATCGTTCGCTCCTCTCTCGTCACGATCCCGTCGCTCATCGGCTGGGCGGCTCCGGTCATCCTGATTCCCGCCCGCCTCGCGACGCGTCTCACCCCGGCGCAGATCCGTTCGGTCCTGGCCCACGAGCTCGCGCACGTGATCCGTCACGACTACCTCGTGAACGTCCTCCAGTGCGTCTTCGAATCCCTTCTCTTCTTCCATCCCGTGACCTGGTGGGTGTCCGGTCGTCTTCGCACGGAGCGCGAGTACTGCTGCGACGACATCGCCCTCTCGGTCTGTGACGGCCCTCTGGAATACGCCCGAGCGCTGTCGTCCCTGGACGAGCTTCGTGACCGGGAAGCTCGACCTGCACTCGCTGCCACAGGAGGAGTCTTGATGAGGCGAATCGCGAGAATCTTCGACCGTCGGCGCGCCGCGCCGATGGCGCCGGTGACCTGGATTCCGGCGATCGCGGGGGTCGCGGGGGTGTTCGTCACTCTCGCATTGTTCGGGAGCGGCTGCCTGGAGCGGCCGGGAGAGGCGGCGACCGAGTCGAACGCGCTCATCGGACCCGCGCCCGTGGAGGCCATGACACCGGCGGACCAGCAGACCCTTCTGGCTCTCGCGGTCGAGAAGATCGAGGCCGCCCGGGACTCCGGACAGATCGAGCCCGCGCTGGCCGCCCGGATCCTGGAAAAGGTCCGAGCCGGAAACGTCCTCGTCGGGGACCCGTCCGGGTGCTGCCCCGGAGACGGGCCGCCGGAGGGCTGCATCAGCATCGGTGTCGTCTGCGGCCCTGAGGGGCCGGATGGCGCCGGGGCGGGAATGCCCGACTGCTGCCCGGACGGGGGGGCGGTCGATTGCTCCGACCTGCCGGAAGACTGCGACGTGGTGGTCGCCGTCCAGACCGCGGAGAGCGGACCGGGAACGTAGTCCGGCCCTCTCCGACGGGGCCCGGGGGGGCGGCCGACCCCCCGTGGCGCTTGACCGACGATTCTCTCCGAGCCCACGGGGCTCACCATCCTCCCTTTGCGGTAGTGACCTCTGCGGCGGCGGCGAGCGCGCATTCGTCACCGGGCTCGTCGCGAGGCCGCAGATGGCCGCGTCTGGCGAGCCGCCGGACGAGCGGCGCCGTACGTCCGCCCCCCGGGCGGCGGTTCTCGGGGGCTCTTCTCGGAGGTATGATCCGGCGATCCGGTTCGTAAGGAGAAGAGACGATGCTCAGAAGAATCGCCAGCGTGATCGTGGGATACCTCGTGATCGCCGTCCTGACCTTCGTCGGGATCTTGGCCGCCTACGGAATCCTCGGCTCGGACGTGGCGTTCCGACCGGGGTCCTTCGAGGTCTCGGGGCAGTGGATCACGGTCGTCCTTCTTCTGGGCCTTCTCGCCGCCATCCTCGGGGGCGCCGTGTGCGCGGCGATCGCGCGAGGCCAGAGAGCGTCGTGGGTCCTGGCCGCCCTGATCCTCGTGCTGGGGCTGGTCATGGCCCTGCCGACGCTCTCGCCGCGATACGACGAGGAGCCCACCGCTCGGGACGGCGAGCTGGGGGTCTTCGAGGCGATGCAGGTCGGACGGCATCCGGCCTGGGTCTCGTTCGCCAACCCGTTCGTCGGAGCGGTCGGGGTCCTGATCGGTTCCCGGAGGAAGCGGCCGTAGCCTTGGGGCGCGCGGCGACGGATCGGGCACGGGTTTCCGTCCTGCTGCGGACATTCCGTCCCAGGGGACATCCCGTGGTGGGAGCAGGACGAGCCGGGGGAATTACGCCGCCTACGGCCCCTCCTCGTCGATCCGCTCGATGTTCGCGCCGACGGCGCGGAGCTTCTCCTCGATCCGCTCGTAGCCGCGATCGATGTGATAGACGCGACTGATCTTCGTCTCTCCGTCGGCGACGAGTCCCGCGAGAATGAGAGCGGCGGAGGCCCGCAGATCGGTCGCCATGACGTTCGCGCCCGAGAGCCCGTCGACCGGATGGACGACGGCGGTGTTCCCCTCAAGGCGGATGTCGGCGCCGATCCGGGCCAGCTCGGCGACGTGCGTGAAGCGGTCGGGGTAGATCGTGTCCGTGATCGCGCTGACACCGGTCCCGATCGACGCGACCGCCATGATCTGCGCCTGCATGTCGGTGGGGAAGCCGGGATAGGGGGCGGTGACGACGTGGACGCCCCGGGGCGGAACCTTCCCCCGACACCGGATCTCCCCCTCGCCGACGTCGACCGTCGAGCCGGTGGAGCGGATCGTCTCGATCACCGCGTCGAGATGGTCGGCCCGACATCCGATCAGGCGGAGATCTCCCCCCGTGATCGCGGCCGCCGCGAGGAACGTCCCGGCTTCGATGCGGTCGGGAATGATGGAGAATCGCTCCGGCACGAGCCGGTCCGTTCCCGTAACCCGGATGATGCGGGTTCCCTGTCCCTCGATGCGGACCCCACTGGCCGCGAGGAAATCGGCGAGCGCGACCACCTCCGGCTCGGTCGCCGCGTTCTCCAGCACGGTGGTGCCATGGGCCACCGAGGAGGCGAGCAGCGCATTGCACGTCGCCCCCACGCTGGAGAGGGGAAACGTGATCGTGCCTCCGACGAGCCCGCCCGGCGGCGCCTTCGCGACCAGGTAGCCGTGATCGACTTCGACCCGCGCTCCGAGGCGCTCCATCGCCATCATGTGAAGGTCGACGGGACGAGGACCCCACGCGCAGCCGCCCGGCAGCGACACCTTCGCCTCGCCCAGTCGCGCGAGCAACGGCCCGAGCACGTAGATCGAGGCCCGCATGCGCCGGACGAGATCGTACGGCGCCTCGGAGCCGGAGAGCTCGCTCGCGTCGATGTGAAGGGTGTGATCCTCGCGCCGGGCGCGAACACCGAGCACCTCGAGCAGATCGAGGAGCGTCCGGATGTCCCGGAGCGCGGGAACGTTCTCGATCGTGATCGGGCGCTCGAAGAGAATGCTCGCGGTGATGATGGGAAGCGCGGCGTTCTTCGATCCGCTGATCGGGACCTCACCGCGAAGCGGACTGTTCCCACGCACGAGGATCGCGTCCATGGGGTGCTCCTCCTCCCGTCGTCACGTCCACCCGGGTCGCACGGTCCGGCGGCCGGGTCGGCCCCCCGGCACGCCGGCTCGGTCAGTCTAGCCCGGATCTCGCACGACGATCCACCGCTGTCTCGCCGGGCCGACCGGGCTACCGGGCGGCGGAGCCCGGCCGCTCTCCTCCGCTCGTCTCCCCGGAACTCAGCGAACGGCAATTCCTGCCCCGCGGGGAGGACCCCGGGCGCGCGGTCGCCATTCCGGTCGTGCATCATTGAAAATTCGGTGGACAGAACCGAAATTTCAAGGTAGGTTCCTGGCATGATTCCCCGACCCGCGCACCTCGATGCACTCCGTCGGCACCTCACCAGGTACCCGGTCGTCGGTATCATCGGAGCCAGACAGGTAGGCAAGACCACTCTGGCCCGCGCTCTGGTTGCACAACGCAAGGGACCAACAACCTATTTCGACCTCGAGGATCCCGGAGACCGGGCCCGTCTCGCCGATCCGATGCTGGCGCTCCGGAGGCAGCGGGGACTCGTCGTCATCGACGAAGTCCAGCGGGCTCCCGGCATTTTCGAGACCCTCCGGGTGCTCGCCGACCGCCCCCGGTCGTGGGCCCGCTTCCTCGTGCTCGGAAGTGCGTCTCCCGATTTGCTGCGGCAGAGTTCGGAGACTTTGGCCGGCCGCATCGTCTATCACGAGCTCGGAGGTTTGACCGTCGAAGAAGTCGGCATCGAGAATGCCGATCGACGGTGGCTCCGCGGGGGGTTCCCACGCGCCTATGTCGCGCGCTCAAACGTCGCCAGCCACGAATGGCGAACCGGCTTCGTGCGGACCTTTCTGGAGCGGGATCTCCCAGCCCTTGGGATCACGATCGGCGCGACGACCTTGCGCCGATTCTGGACGATGCTCGCGCACCGCCACGGTCAGCTCTGGAATGCGTCGGAGTTCGGCCGCTCGTTCGGGCTGGCGGACACCACCGTCCGTAACTACCTGGATCTGCTGACCTCCGCACTCGTCGTGCGCCAGCTCCGACCCTGGCACGAAAACCTGTCGAAGCGGCAGGTCAAGGCTCCCAAGACGTACATCGTGGATTCGGGCCTGCTGCATGCGCTGCTCAATCTGAGAACGATGGCGGACCTGGAAGCCCACCCCAAGGTGGGCGCGTCCTGGGAAGGGTTCGTCCTCGAGCAGATCGTCGCGCGCCTCGGTGCCGAGCCGGAAGAGTGCTTCTTCTGGGCCACGCACGGTGGAGCGGAGCTCGACCTCCTGGTCGTACGTGGCAGGACGCGCCTGGGCTTCGAGGCGAAGAGAACCACGTCACCAACCGTCACGAAGTCCATGGACGTGGCCATGCAAGATCTGAAGCTGAGGCGACTCGACGTCATTCACGCGGGGGATGCCACGTTCCCGATGGGGAAGGCCGTTCGTGCAGTCGCGATGAGGCGATTGCTCGAGGATGTCAACCGCTTGCGGTAGAAATCGATTCGGGTCGTCGCCCATGGGCCGAGGGGGCGATGCTACCCGACGCCGGGGCCCGGCCGCTCCCCGATCACGAACCGATCGCGGCCGGCGAGATCCTGCCGCACGCGCACGTCCCGGTAGCCCCGCTCCCTCAGGACGGCGGCGACCTCGTCGCCGTGGGTCTCTCCGATCTCCAGCATGAGGTGCCCCCCCGGCTGGAGAAAGTTAACCGCCTCCGCCGCGATCCGCCGGTGGAACCCCGTGCCCCCCTCGGAATCGTAGAGCGCGCCCGCGGGATCCCCGAGGCGCACCTCGACCGGCAGGGTGTCGGAATCCGCGGGATCGATGTAGGGGGGATTCGAGACGACCAGGTCGAGCGTCCCCGCGAGCTCGGAGAACGCCGAGAACAGATCGCTCTCGCGCACGTCGATGCGGTGATCCACTCCGTTGCGCTCCGCGTTCTCGCGGGCGAGACAGACCGCTTGTCCGTCCCGGTCTCCCGCGTACACGGTGACCTCTTCCCGCCCCCGGAAGGCCACGGCCAGGGCGACGGCGATCGCTCCGCTTCCGGTGCCGAGGTCGAGCACGGCCACGGGGCCGGTCCGCGCCGTGATCGCCTCTCGCGCCTCCTCGACGAGGAGCTCCGTCTCGGGTCGGGGGATGAACACCCCGGGCTCCATCCTCAGCGTGACGTCGTGGAACTCGGTCGTGCCCGTGATGATCTGGAAGGGAACGCCCCGCGCGCGGTCCCGGATCGTCTGCCGGTACCGCCTCTCGAGCTCCGGCGGGACGGGATCGTCCCCGCGCAAGTGAAGCTGCGCCAAGTCGAGACCGGCGACCGCGCTCAGGAGAAGGGTCGCCTCGCGGCGGGAGCGAATCTCCTCCGCCCCGACCTCCAGGAGCTCGCGGAGCGTGAGGTCAGCCTGCATATCTCACCGGCTTCTGCGGCGGCGGCGGCGAGCCGCGCCGGGTGAGATGCGCGGTCGAGGGCGGGTCCCCATTCGCTCCCTTTCGACCCCTCTTACTCCCCGAAGACGACGGGCGCGAGCTCCGTCACCTCGCCGAGGCCGAGCTCGTCGAGACTCCGATCGAACTTCGAGGGGTCCCCGACGACGAGAACGGTGAGCTCGTCCTCGGGCGCGAAGTGCCGCTCGACGATCCCCTGGACGCCCTCCGGAGAGCAGGCCTGGAGTCCTCGCAGATACTCGTTCCGGAAGCTCTCCGTGCGGCCCTCGGAGAGGTCGACCAGACGACTCCGGAGGAGCCTCCGGGAAACCTCGCTCTCCGAGATCAAGCCTCCCACGCGGAACGTCCGGGAGGCCGCGATCTCGTCGGCGCTCAACGGGTTCGTCTTCACGCCGCGGAGCTCCTCGAGGATCATCTCGACGAGATCAGAGGTGACCTCGGGACGGCAGGATCCGAAGGATTCCAGGAGCCCGTCTTCGCTTCCGATCCGGAGCACGACGCCGGTGCCGTACGTCAGTCCCGCTTCCCGCGACCGGTAGAACAGGCGCCCGTATCCCACCGCGAAGTCGAGGATCTGCGATCCCGGGTAGTCGGTCGACGACATCCCGAGGTTCGGAAGGTAGTGCCCCACCTCGACGTGGGACTGCGCGAACTCCCCCGGCACGAGAAAGACGCCGGCCGAGGGCTCGACGGGCCAGTCGCGGAGAGCGGGAGCCTCGAAGCCCTCCGTCTCCCATCCGGCGAAGAGATCGTCGAGACGGCCCGCGAGCTCGGTGAGGTCGACGTCTCCGCTCACTCCGAGGATCGCGTTCACGGGATGGACGAAGCGGCCGTGCAGCTCGTGCAGATCGTCGCTCGTGACCGCCTCGAAGCTCGCCCGCGTCTCGATGCGGGAACCGAGGTGGTCCCGTCCCCGGGTCTGCCAGCGAAACCACCTCGCCGCGATGCGGTTCGGGTGATCGTTGATCGACTGGAGCCCTTGGAGCTGCTTGGCCCGTGCCCGGTCCAGCCGATCGGGGGCGAAGCGGGGATGGAGGAGGACGTCTCGCCAGAGCTCGAGAACGTCGCCGAGATCCTCGCGGACGCAGTTCACCGTCACCTGACCGGACCTCGGTCCGATGCCGACGCGGATCGTGGCGTCGAGCGCGGCGAGTCGCGCATCGAACGCGTCCGGATCGAGAGCGCTCGTGCCGCCGCTCTCCCACGCGTCCCCGAGCAGGTCGATCGCGGCAAACTCCTCGACGGGAACGTAGCGACGTCCCACCCGGAAGCTGGCGACGACGGTCACGAGGGGAAGGTCGTGGTTCTCCACTCCGTAGAGCGGGATTCCGTTCTTCAGGGTTTCCTGCGCGAGCGCGGGCAGCTCGAAGTCGAGCGGAGGCAGGGTCAGCTCCAAGGGGTGTCGCGGCGTGTCCCCTCCGAGCGACTCCCCGACCGAGAGGACGGTGACCGAGAGCAGAGCGATGCCGATCGCGGCCTGGAACGTTCTCACGACTCACCTCCGTTCCCTTCGTCTTCCGCCTCCTCCGGCTCGAGGTACACCACCGTGGCCAGATCCCTCCGGAAGAGCTCGCGGGCGAGGTCGGTGACGTCCTCAGGAGTCACGCGCGCGTAGTCTTCGAACCGCCGGTAGGTGACTCGCCAATCGCCGTGTATCTGCTGGTGCCCGGCCAGCTCCTCGGCGAGACCGGAATTCGTCTCGAGCGAGCGAAGGTACGAGTTCCGATAGGAGCGCCGGATCTCGTCGAGCTTCTCCTCGGACACGGGCGCCGAGACGACCCTCTCGAGCTCCTCCCAGACCAGCTCCTCGACCCTCTCGTTCGTGAAGCCCTCGAGGGTCTCGACCTCGATCTCGAAGACCCCCGGGTAACGCAGATAGCCCCCGGTGGAGCTGACGTTGATCCTGCCGGCGGCGTGCTCCTCCACGTCGAGACGGCGATTGAGGCGGCTCGTCTCGTCCCGCCCGAGCACGCTCGAGAGGAGACCGGCGACGATCCGCTTCGGATCGGAGGGGCCGAAGCCGGGGAAGCAGAGGAAGACGCGCCTCTGCGATCCCTGGCGCAGCTCGGCCCGTCGCATTCCCCGAGGACTCGGCTCCACCGTCGTGATCTCCGGGGGAGGGGGGCCGGCCGGAATGTCACCGAAGTAGTCGAGGATCATCTGCTTCGCCTGCCCGGAGTCGAAGTTCCCGACCAGGGCGGCGACGCAGCTTGCCGGCACGTAGTACGTCTCGAAGAACCGATCGGCCTGCTCCAGCGTCAGGGTCTCGAGATCGCTCATGTACCCGATCGTCGGAAAGCGGTACGGATGCGCCGTGAAGGCCAGCGAGTAAGCGAGCTCCCAGGCCGCCCGGACGGGACTCTCCTCGGTGTGCTGCCGTCGCTCCTCCATGACGACCTGCCGCTCCTGGGGGAACTCCCGAAACACCGGGTTCTGGAGCCGCTCGCTCTCCATGAGCATCCAGACCTCCAGGTTGTTGGCCGGAAGCTCCGTCCAATACGTGGTGAAGTCGGGCGAGGTCCACGCGTTGAAGTTCACGGTGTACCCGTCGTACAGGCGGGGGAACTCGACGGGGACGATGTACTCGGACTGCCGTTCGAGCAGACGGTCGAGCTCCCCCTGGAGCTCCTCGACTCGCTGACCGTCGCCACGCTCCCGCCGTCCCGTCTCGCGGGCGAGGGCGGACGTCATGGTCGACACGCTGTCCTGGATCTCCTTCTCCGCGCTCCAGTCGGTCGTGCCGATGCGGTCCGTTCCCTTGAAGGCCATGTGCTCGAACATGTGCGCGAGCCCCGTCTGGCCAACCGGATTGTCCACGTTCCCGGCCCGAACCATGAGGTGGCCGGAAACCGTCGGGGTGTCGCGCCGCGGGAGGAGAAGGAACAGCATCCCGTTGTCGAGACGGAACTCCTCGACCCGGTCGAACACGCCGGGCCGGAAGGACGGAGGGGCCTCGTCTCCCGGCAGGGCGCGAGCCGTCGGGGGAGCGAGCGTCGAAAGGGGAAGAGAAAGCGCGGCGGTGAAGAAGAAGTACCGGCGGACAATGGGGGGGAGCGAGAGGTCCATGGGTTCTCGAACCCGAGTCGTATCTGAACGATACGTCGCAGGGTGCGAGACGCGAGGACGCCCGTCCGGTGGTGCGGATCCGCGATCGCAGCAGGTCGTTCATGAATAGTCCGGGCTAGGACGTGTCTCCGGTGAGCCGCCGGGAGACTACCGTCTCCTGCAGGGCCGTGATGATCCGGTCCAGGTCACCGGCCAACACCCCGTCGATGTTGTGGACCGACAACCCGATGCGGTGGTCGGTGATCCGGTTTTGGGGAAAGTTGTACGTGCGAATCTTCTCGGAGCGATCTCCCGAGCCGATCTGACTGCGGCGGGCGTCGGCCCGCTCCTTGGCCGCGGACTCACGCTCCCGCTCGAGCAGCCGGGAGCGCAGCACTTTGAGCGCCCGGGACTTGTTCTTGTGCTGGCTCTTCTCGTCCTGGCAGCTCACCACGAGACCGCTCGGGATGTGGGTGATCCTCACGGCCGAGTCGGTCGTGTTCACGCTCTGGCCGCCGGGTCCCTGCGAGCGGAAGACGTCGATCCGAAGGTCGCCGGGATCGATCGCGACGTCGACCTCCCGGGCCTCGGGAAGCACCGCGACGGATACGGCCGAGGTGTGGATGCGTCCGCTCGTCTCCGTCTGGGGCACGCGCTGCACCCGGTGCACGCCCGATTCGTTACGCATCTTCCCGAAGGCGCCTTCACCCTGGAGGGAGAAGATCACCTCCTTCATCCCTCCGATCTCGGTCGGGTTGGAGTCGAGGGTCTCGACCTTCCAGTCCATCCGGTCGGCGTAGCGAAGGTACATCCGGTAGACCTCGGCCGCGAAGAGCGCGGCCTCCTCTCCCCCCGTGCCGGCGCGGATCTCGATGATCGCGTTCCGGGAGTCGTCCGGATCCTTCGGTATGGATAGGACCTTGAGACGGTCGGTGAGCCTCTCGAAGGCCGGTTCGAGCTCGGCCAGCTCGGCCCGGGCCAGCTCCGCGAGCTCGGAGTCGTCGCCGGCGAGGATCTCCCGCGCCTCCCGGATCGCCGTCTCGGTCCGCTCGTACTCGGCGGCCGCGGTGGCGAGCTCCTCGAGCTCGGCCCGCTCCTTGCCGAGCCGCTTGAGCTGTTCGACGTCGGAGGCGACCTCCGGCTTCGCGAGGAGCTCATCCAGCTCGCGATACCGCGTCAGAGCCTGCCGTGCCCGCTCGTTCATCGCGCGACCCCGGGTCCTCCCCCACCGGCCCCCGTCGCTCCGGGCAGTCGATTCGTCCCGGTCGCGGCGGCGGAAGCGATCCCGTCGGCCGGGACG
>JALGZR010000143.1 GCA_025774805.1 bacterium | reverse complement strand
GGTGGGGGTCGAAGTAGTGCACCCACAGGAAGGAGCCGGCGCCTCCCTGCTCCGCGAGCCAGCCGACGGCCGCCTCGGTCGTGCGAGCGCCCTCCCCCGATCCCGGGTAACGGTCCGGCTCGACCACCTCGTACTGATCGAAACCCCGATCGAGACCGAATTCCGGACCGAGAACGATCCGACTCGACACGACGGCCCCGGTCCGGTAGCCGCTCGCCTTCAGGATCTCCGCGACGGAGGTCACTCCCTGCGGCAGTCGCATCCGGTTCTTGAGGAGCCCGTGGGATCGGGGCGAGCGACCGGTCAGGATCGTCGCGTGAGAGGGCGTCGTGAGCGGAATGCCGGTCACGGCGTCGAACCAGTGCAGGCTCCGGCGAGCCAGACGGTCGAGGTGGGGCGTCCGGACGTCCGCGCTCCCGCCGCATCCCAGGTAATCGGCTCGGAACGTGTCGAGGGTCACGAGGACGATTCCGGGAGGGGCCTCCCGCGCTCCCGGCCCCCCGCAGCCCGCTCCCCCTCCGAGAAGCACGGCCGCCGCCATCACCGCGACGGCCCTCCAGGTCGCGCGATCGCGCGCGCGCCCTCTCCGGCTCATTCGATGTATCCCAGGGCGCGGATCCTCTCCTCGAGATCCTGCGACATCGAGTGCTCCGGTAACGTCCCCGTCTCGCGCGGCGTGACCTCCCACGTCGGAATGACGGCGAGCGGGTGATCCTCGATCCACTCGTCGGTGAACGCGTCGAGCACGGCGTCGCCGTCCATGTCGTCCGCCACCGGCAGACCGTGGTAGGCGAGAATCGTCGGGGTGACGTCGACCGCGTCGAACCCTTGTTCATGGTGGTCCCGACGGATTCCCGGGCCGGCGTGCAGGTAGAAGGCCTGACGCCGGTGCTCCCCGGAGATGTTCTTGACCCGATAGCGCATCGCGTCCGGCCGGAATCCATGATCGGAGACGACCATCACCGCCCGATCGCCGCCCCCCGCCTCGATCAGTCGCGCGACGAGTCCGTCGGCGAACCGGTAGTACTCCTCGATCGCCTCCCCGAAGACGCGACGATCCTCGAGCGAGGGGCTCGTCTCCGGACTTCCCTCCGGATCCATGAACTCCCAGAAGTAGTGCTGCAGGATGTCGATGCCCTGGAAGAAGACGCCGAAGAGCTCGGGGCGGACCTCCCGGAGCAACCGCTCGCCCGCGGCGAAATGCGTCCGGTCGACGGAGTGGGCGATCGCGAACTCGCTGAACCTGTCGAACTTCGTGAACCGGTCGGGCAGCCGCCAGTCCTCGGGCAGCCGGGCGAAGCGGGCGTAGTCGCTCCGGGTCACGTCCCTCCGGGAGTACTTCGCCCCGACAAGACTCTCCGCGAGCGACTCGGGATACGTCTGGCGCTCGAGGAACTCGTCCTCGAGCGTGCGCTCATAGTCGGGCCCGAGATGGAACCGCGTGACGGAGAAGTGATCGCTGACGATGAAGCCGTTCACCGGCTCGGCCGGCCAGGTCACCCACCATCCGACGAAGCCAACGGTCCGCTCCCGCTCGGTGAAGAAGTTCCAGAGCGCCCGGACCTTTCTCGCCGTCGACGGGGTCGGAACGGGACGGGGCATCTCGGGCACCTGCGCCATGAAGCTCGTCACGCCGTGCTTCCGGGGGAGCTTGCCCGTCGCGACCGTCGTCCAGAGGACGGGGGAGAAGCGATAGTCCGGATTGGTGAGCATGACCCCGGAGGAGCCCGCGCGCCGGAGGGCGGCGAGGGTGGGGAGCTTGCCCTGGCGCAGGAGCGGGAGCGCGATCCGCCAGTCGGCTCCGTCGAGTCCGATCAGCGTGGTCTGCGGGGGCGGGAACTCGGAGGAGGTCCCGCACCCGGAGCCCACCGCCGCCACGAGCGCGGTCCCGATCGCCGCGACGAGCCGCCATCCCGCGATCCGCCGGATTCGGCGCGGCGCTCCCGCATCGGTCCGGTGGGTCACTCGCACGCTCATTCGAGGTACCCCAGGGTCCGTAGCCGCTCGAGGATCTCCCCGTCGACCCCGGACGGAATCGGGGACTGCTCCCGCCAGTTCTCCGAATCGTAGGTCTCGATTCTCTCCCGGGGGTAGCGCTGCCGCCACTCCTCCGTGAACAGCTCGTCGAGCACGCGCCCGTCCATGTCCTCCGCGGCGGGGATCCCGAGCAGCGCGAGCACGGTCGGGGCGACGTCCACGAGGCGGGCGTCCCGGGGGACGGCGCCCGGTTCGACGTGCCGTCCCGAGGCGATGATCACTCCCGCCGGCCCGTCCCTGTGACCGAACGCGTGGAACCCGTGGTCGGAGATCAGCAGAAACGTGTCGCCCGGCTGCCGCCGCTCGAGGATCTCGCCGATCAGCCCGTCCGTGTACTCGTAGTAGCGATCGATGAGATTGCAGAAGCGCGGGAGCTCTTCCGGGGGAAAGGGGGGATACACCTCCGGCTCGATGTACTTCCAGTAGCGGTGACCGACGACGTCGTTGCCGTTGAAGTAGATCCCCCACAGGTCGGGGTCCGAGTCCTTCTCGAGGAGGTGGAGCGTGACGGCCCGGTAGGTCTCGTCGGCGGCGAACGCCCAGCGGAATCCCTCGACGATGTTCTTTCCCAGCTCCTCCGGTCTCAGGTCCATGAACCGCCGCGCCTCCTGGAACGTCACGCTCTCGTCGGGACGGATCAGCGGGCGCAGCTCCTCGAAGAGCTCGGGCGGCCACGTCTGTCCCTCCAGGTCCTGTACGAGCGTTCCCTTCGTGGGCGCCGCCTTCCCCCCCGTCTGCGCCAGCGGCACGTGGCTGGAGACCATGTACCCCTCGACCTGCTCCGCCGGCCAGGTGACCCACCACCCGATGAACGCCGAGCGCAGGCCGACGTCCCCGAGGATGTTCCAGAGCGCCTTCGTCCGGCGCATGTTCGACGTCATGTGCATGACACGCGCGTTCGGCGGCCCGTTCTCCCGGACGACCTGGGTGAAGTCGTTGATCCCGTGGGAGTCGAACTCCTTGCCGGTCGCGACGGTCGTCCAGAGCGCCGGGCTCTTCGTGGGAACCATTGACGCGAGCGGAGCGCGACACCCCTCGGCGATCAGGGAGGCGAGATTCGGCAGTCGCTCCGCCTCGAGCAGCGGGTCGAGAAGGTCCCACGTGACCCCGTCGATCCCGATGAGGAAGACGCGGCCGGCCGCCTCGTCGCGGAGGTCGGGGCTCCCGTCGCCGGCGCACGACGGGATCATCGCCGCCCCCACGGCCCACCCGAGCGCCGCGATCCGTGCGCCGACGCGCGGGACGCCGATCGGGCGCGAAGCGATCCGCCGCCGGTCACCCGCTCGTCTCATCGGGGAGGGGCTCCTTCCTTCCGGGGGGTCGTCCCGGAACCGGCCGGCGGTGCCCGCCTCGGCGCGGTCCTCCCGAACCCGACGGTTCCGATTCCGAGCGCCACGAGGCCGGCCAGACTGAGCGCGGCCCCCACGCGGAACGAGGAGGGCTCGTACGTGAAGACGATCTCGCGGTCTCCGGGGCGGACGCCCACCCCCCGAAAGACGTGGTTCACCCGGTGAATCGGCCGCGCCTCGCCGTCGACGGAGGCTTTCCATCCCGGATAGTGGGCGTCCGTGAGGACCAGCAGAGCCGGCCCCCTCGGCTCGACCTCGATGCGGACTTTCTCGTCCCCGTAGGAGAGAATGCGGACCGCCCCGAGGTCGGGCCGCTCGCTCCGGAACGCGTCGGCCGGTCGCTCCGGGACTCCGGGAATCGGGGACTCCGCGTAGGCCCAGAGGTCGGGGCGGAACGAGGGAAGGGCCATGGCGCGCCGCAGTGCCGCCGGATCCTCGAGAACCCGCACCTCGTCCACGAGAAAGGCGCGCGGAAGGACGTCCCGGTTCTCGTGCACGGCCAGATCGGAGGCGTGCGCGAGCTCCAGTCCGGGCAGCGGCTCCGGGCTCGCGGCGAGGACGTAGCGCACGTTCAGCAGATCCACGAGGGGAAGCGCCAGCGACTCGGCGCGGCGCGTTCCCCGGAAGTTGCCGCGCCTCACCACGATCTCCGGATCGAGAGACTCCAGCAGCTCGCGGTATCGCGCGAGGTTGATCGAGTCGAAGCCGAGCACGTCCTCGAGCCCGTAGAGCGCGCCCGTCGAGGGGGGAAGGACCCCGGTGGTCGGGCTGCGCAGGGGCTCGTGGCGGAGAATGCGGATCGGCTCCTCGGCCGACCGTCGGTCGGTCAGCCAGGCGAGGCTTCCTCCCGCGCGAGCGGGTCGATAGACGGACTCCTCCGGCTGGAGGATGTTCATTCGCTGCGCCGGTCGGCCGAGATCCGCCGCGACCAGGGCGAGGGCGGCGATCAGAAACGCGCGCCCCCCGATGCGATCCCGCGTCCGGAGTCCGTGCAGCGCGAGCGCGAGCGCGGCGGACGGAAGGGCGAGAAGTCCCGCGCGGGTCGCGTACCCGTCGCCGAGCGTCGCCACGACCGCGGGGGGAAGAAGCGTTTCTCCGGCCAGGACCACCGCCGTCGCGAACGCGAGCGCGGCCAGACCGATCCCCGCCGCGAGCCCGTTCGCCGCCCGCGCCGCGCCGGGACCCTCCCGACTCGCCATGCGCTCGGCTCCCACTCCGGCCAGCACCGCCACTCCCGTGCACCAGAGAAACGTCGCGCGATCCGGCCTGGAGAATCCGAGGCCGGGGATCGAGGGCGCCAGCGAGGTCAGGGGAGTGCGAAGAGCGAAGAGGATCCCGCCGATCGCGAGCCCGAGACCGACGGCGGCCGCGCGCCTCCGGTCGCCCGGCGAGAGCAGCACCACGCTCGCGAGAAGAAGGGGGAGAATGCCGACGTAGAGGGCCGTGCTCCGCTCCGTCTGGTGGTAGTAGCCGGCGCCGACCCCGAGGTGGTGGGTGGCGTTGTTCTCGTCCCGCGGATTGCCGAGCAGATCGGGCACCACGAGCTTGCCCAGGACCCAGGGATGGATCGTGCCCGAGCCGAGCATCTCCGGGGAGTTCGTCGCGTCCTGTGCGAGCCGCGTGAACTCGAGAGTGGGCGCGAGATGGACGGCGACGAGGAGGCCCCCGACCGCCCCCGCCGACACCGGCCCGAGCCAGCGGCGAGGCCGGAGACGGGGGCGACGGAAGAGGCCCTCGACGACGGCGTGCAGCGCCCACGCGTAGAACGTGAACACGAAGATCTGCGCGAAGCCGGCGAGCCCCGACATCCCCAGAGAGAGCGCCATTCCCCCCCAGCTCCGGCCGTCCTCCCGCTCGAACCAGCGCCGCGTGGACGCCATCGCCCACGGAAGCCACGCTCCCGTCGCCACCATCGTGGGAATGCCGGTGCGGGCCGCGTTGTACCCGCTCCAGCCGAGGACGACGCCCCCAATCAGAGCGGCGAGGGGGCGGACCCGGCACAGCCGCAGGAACACGTACATCCCCGTCACCGCCAGCAGGAGATGAAAGACCAAGTACGCGGTCATCTGATCGGGGAGCGACAGCCCCGTGCAGGCCAGCACGAGGTTGGGAGGATAGAAGACGCCGGGCTGGAAGTTCGCGAGGAAGGGGGTTCCGGAGAAGATCCAGCGATTCCAGAGCGGGATGCGCCCCGACCGAACTGGCGAGCGCAGTCCGCGAGTCGCGTCGGTCGAGCGAGATCCTCGGGCGAGGCGTGCGCCGCCCACGGAAGCCAGCGGTCCATGTTCCAGGTGAACACCGCCCGCTCCCCGAAGAGGGCGGGCCCGAAGAAGGCCGCTACGGCGAGCGCCAGTGCCAGAAAGGCGAAGAGATCGCTTCGGGTCATCCGAGGGAGGGTAGCACCCGCTCCGGAAGGCCGACAAGCCGGCGACGGAGCAACCCGTTGATGGATCTACAGTTCGAAACGCGGTTCCCGGGGGTCGCGTTGACGGGTCTGTCGGGAGTTGATACGGTCCGGTCCGTTCGGGAACGACGCCGAACTCACGATCCGCCGTCTCTTTCCGATCCCCCGGACGTCGCCCCGGAGGCCGCTCTTCCCGGAGAGACCCCTTCATGCGTGATTCCCTCGCCCGCGAGCGCTCGGCCCCCTCCGCTCCGCTCTCCCTTCCCGAGGTCTACTCGCTCGTCAGGAAAGACCTCGACGAGATCGAGAAGAGACTCGTCGCGATCGAGCGGCCCGACGTCCCGCGGACGGCCGAGATCATGGATCACGTGCTGTCGCTGCAGGGCAAGCGCGTCCGGCCCCTGCTCCTTCTGCTCGTCACGCGCCTGAGCGACGCGGCCGACCGGGAGGACGTTCTCTGGGCCTCGACCGTGGTCGAGCTCGTGCACACGGCCACGCTTCTGCACGACGACTGCCTCGACGGAACCTCCCTGCGGCGGGGCGTGCCCACCGTGAACCACCGGTGGGATCCGCACTCGGCGATCCTCATGGGGGACTACCTCTTCACCAAGGCGTTCGATCTGCTGTGCGAGCACGGTCTTTACGCCGCTCTCCGCATTCTGACGTTCCACACGTTTCGCATGACCTGCGGCATGAACCGGGAGTTCGCCGGCCGGAGGGACGCGCGGCTCCCGTTGGAGGAGTACCTCCGGATCATCGACGAGAAGACCGCGGCTCTCTTCGTGTCCTCCTGCGAGATCGGCGCGGTCCTCGCCGAGCTGCCCGAGACGACCGCCACCGCGCTCTCGGAGTTCAGCCGCGACCTCGGGTCGGCGTTTCAGGTGATCGATGACGTGTTCGACTTCACGGGGGATCCGGCCGCGATCGGGAAGCCGGTGGGAACCGACTTCAAGCTCGGCTTCGCCACCCTCCCCCTGATCCACGCCCTGAAGGAGGGGGACACGACCCGCGGGCGCCAGGTGGCGGAGTGGTTCTCGCGCGGAGACGTCACGGAGGAGGAGTGGACGGCGGCGCGTCAATTCGTGATCGACAGCGGAGGCGTCGACGCCGCCAAGGAGAAGGCCCGGGCCCTCGCCACCTCGGCCCGGGAGCGCCTCTCGACCCTCACGGCCGACCTTCCGATCGGTCCCCTCCTCGCCACCGCCGAGACCATGATCGCCCGGAGTCGCTGACGTGGATCCGGGTCCCGGCGGGCGGCGCACGCGGGTCCCCCTTCTCGTTCTCTCCCTCGTCACGCTCTTCGGCGGTTCCTCCTGCGGCGGCTTCTCCTCGCCGCGCGACTCCGCAGGGGAGCCGAAGAAGCGCCAGGTCACCGTGATGGGGACCTTCGGTGAGCTGAAGGTCTTCGACGAGAGCTCGGAGCGGGCCGAGGAGGTGTTCGACCGAGCGCTCGCCGAGCTGGGCCGGATCGAAGCGATCTCGACGTCCTATTCCGATTCGAGCGAGGTATCGGCTCTCGGGCGGCGGGCGGGGGGCACTCCGCTGCGCGTCGGCCCCGATCTCGACCGTATGCTCACGATCGGTCTCCAGGTCGCGGTCGCCTCGGACGGGGCATTCGATCCGACCACCGGTCCGCTCGTGGAGGCGTGGGGGTTTCACGGCGAGCCCGCCCTGCCGACGCCGGAGGCCGTCGCGGCGGCGGTCACCCTCGTCTCGCACGAGGACCTCGTCCCGCTCGAGGGCTCGTTTCCGATCGAGTCCGGAGGTGGGCGGGTCTCCCGCGCGTGGCGGCTCTCGCGACGCGGAATGGCGATCGACCTCGGCGCGCTCGCGAAGGGCTACGCGGTCGACCGGGCCATGGCGATCGTGGAGGAGACTTGCGGAAACGGGCTCGTCAACCTCGGCGGGGATCTGGCCGTGCGGGGGAGCAAGCCGGGAGGCCTTCCCTGGGTGATCGGCGTGCAGGATCCGCGCGATCCCTCCCGCCTGTTCGTGAAGCTCCACCTTCCCGGCGGACGGGCGGTGGCCACCTCCGGCGACTACCAGCGGTACTTCGAGGTGGACGGAGTGCGCTATCACCACCTCCTGGATCCTCGGACCGGCCACCCCGCGCGCAAGGCGCGGAGCGCGACGGTCATCGCGCCGACGTGTGCACGGGCCGACGCGTGGGCGACGGCCGTGTTCGTGCTCGGTCCCGAGGCGGGACTGCGGGCACTCGAGGACCGCCCCGCGCTCGAGGGCGTGATCGTCACCGTGGACGAGGAGGGCGAGCTCGTTTTTCACGAGAGCTCCGGATTCGCCGCCTACCGGGCCGACTGACTTGGCTTCCCCGCTCGCGTCCCTGCGCTCGCTGGTCTCCGAGACGACCCCGGCCGATCGGATCGTGTCGATCGGACTGATCGCGCTCTCGCTGATCCTCGCCGCCGGACTTCGCTCCCCCGCATCCTCTCCGCGGGAAGCTCGCGTGACCGTCGACGGACGCGAGGCCGTCACCCTGTCGCTCGCGAGCGACCGGCGCGTCGTCGTCGAAGGACTCCGGGGGCCGGTGACCCTCGAGGTGCGGGAGGGTGCGGTGCGTGTCGTCGAGAGCCCGTGCCCCCAACGAATCTGCGTGGCGATGGGGGAGAGGCGGCGGACGGGAGAGCTGATCGCATGCGTTCCGAACGCCCTCGTGATCGTCCTCGGGGGCGGCCCGCCCGACGCCGACGTCCCCGACGCGGTGACCCGGTGACTCTCGACGCCCGCACGGCGGCGCGGCTCGCGGCGCTCACCGCGGTGGCGATCACGCTCCAGATCGCCGAGAGCCTCGCCCCCCGGCCGCTCCCGTGGCTGCGGCTCGGACTCGCGAACGGAGTGACCCTCCTCGCGCTGGTCCGCCTGGGGACGGCGGCGGGGCTGACAGTCGCCGGCCTGCGCGTCCTGTTGACCGGACTCCTGCTCGGAACGTTCGGCGGTCCCGCGTTCGTGCTGTCCGCGGCCGGGAGCGCCGCCGCCGTTCTCGTGATGGCGGGGGCGCTCCGTCGACTCTGCCCCCCTCTCTCCCTTCTCGGCGTGAGCGTTCTCGGCTCGGGCGCCCACGTCACGGGGCAGCTCGCCGCCTTCTCCGGGCTGTTCGCCCTGGGATCGGGCGCCCTCGCCCTGGCTCCCGTCCTCACCCTCACCGCCGTGCCCCTCGGACTCATCACCGGGGCGGTGGTTCTGGCCGTTCACCGCCGGCTGCCGGAGTGGTAGAATGAGAAGGCAAGCAACCGGTCGGAGCGTCCTTCGGCCGGATGCCGACCCGAACCCTGAACCGGGAGCCGCACCGCCTCTTGAATTCCGCCGAGCTCGCCACTCACGTGGCCCATCTCGCCCTCGAAAAGAAAGCCCACGACATCCTCATTCTCGACCTGCGGAAGCTCACCTCCGCCGCGGACCGGTTCGTCATCTGCACCGCGGATTCGGAGACGCAGGTCAAAGCGATCGCCGATCACCTCTCCGAGAAGCTGACCGAGCTCGGCATGAAGCCCTGGCACGTCGAGGGACGGTCCGGCCGGCGCTGGGTGCTCATCGATTTCGTGGACGTGGTCGTGCACGTGTTCTACAGTCAGACGCGCGCCTTCTACGGTCTGGAGGATCTCTGGGGCGATGCCCCGTCGGTGCGTATCGACGACATACGGGAGATCGCCTGAGACGCTTCGGTCGTCCTCTTCCCCGACGCGTGGCGACCCGTGAACGCAGGCCGCTGACCGGTCCGGCGTCGCGTCGCCCGCAATCCTTCGCGTTCCGTTTCACGATTCCCGGAGATCATGCGCCAGCTCCTGCTCGAAAAGGTCCGCCGGTCGGTTCGCGACACGTTTCCCGACGTGGACGACGATCTCCTCGCCCGGATCACTCTCGAGCCGCCCCGGGATTCGAAGCACGGTGACTTCGCCTCCAACGTTGCCTTCCTCCTGAGAAGGGCCGTGGGGGATCGTCCGCGGGCCATCGCGGAGGCGCTCGTGGGGAGCCTCGGGGGTGAGGACTCGGTCTGTGACGCCGAGGTCGCGGGGGCGGGATTCATCAACTTCCGCGTCCGGCCGGAGGGCGTCCGGACGTTTCTGAAGAGCCTCGCCGACGCGGACCGGCGACACGGGCTCCTGCGCGATCCCGGCTTCGCGGCGAAGGC
Source organism: bacterium (assembly GCA_025774805.1). GTDB lineage: Bacteria > ARS69 > ARS69 > ARS69 > ARS69 > JALGZR01. The sequence continues at coordinate 868 of JALGZR010000143.1, read as the reverse complement.
CGGGCGTCTCCAGATCGAGTTCGTGAGCGCCAATCCCACCGGTCCGATGAACGTCGTCTCGGCCCGATCGGCCGCGTTCGGGGACGCCTGCATCCGGCTGCTGCGAGCGATCGGCGTCGATGCGAGCTCGGAGTTCTACGTCAACGACGAGGGAACGCAGGCCCGGATCTTCGGCGATTCCCTCCGGGCCCGGTTCCTGCAGGCGGCGGGGCGCCACGTTCCGCTGGCGGAGGACGCCTACCGGGGGGAATACGTGGCGGACCTGGGCCGGGATCTTCTCGCCGCGATCGCCGCCCTCGCGGGCGCGGGAAACGACGCGGCCGGCGTCGTCTCTCATCTGACGAAGGCGGTCTCCGCGGGTCGGACCATCGGCGAGATCCGCGTCCAGGCCGAGGAGGCGGTTCCCGCCGGGACGGCTTCGCCCGGGCCTTCGGCCCCCGGGACCGGCGCGGCGGGGGCGGCGGTTCCGAACGGGGTGATCGACGCGGTGCACGACTCGGTGGACTTCGTCGCGCTGGGAATCGGGTCGATGGTCCGGGCCGCTCGGGAATCCCTCGCGCGCTTCGGGGTCGAGTTCGATCACTGGTTCCGGGAGTCGCGGCTCCACCGTCCCGACGCGGAGGGTCGGACCCGCATCGGCGAGGCGGAGCGGCTTCTCGACGAAAGGGGACACGTCCGCGAGAAGGACGGTGCCCGGTGGTTCGTCTCGACCGCGTTCGGGGACGACAAGGATCGGGTGATCCGTCGGTCCGACGGAGCGCCGACGTATCTCCTGGCCGACATCGCCTACCACCTGGACAAGGCGGCCCGCGGCTTCCGTCGGGTGATCGACGTTTGGGGTCCCGACCACCACGGATACATCAAGCGT
>JALGZR010000064.1 GCA_025774805.1 bacterium | reverse complement strand
GCTCCCCGCTCCCTGCGCGTCCCCGGTGGGCTGCGTCTGATAGCGAACGGGAATCTCGAAGAGGGGCTGATCGGGATCGTCGGTCTCGACCCGGAGCTGCTTCACGCCCGAATCCCCCTCGCGACCGACGTAGGAGAGGCGGAGAATGACCTGCTGTCCGGTGTCCTGGGGGATGACCTCGACCTCTACCGGGCTCTGCGTCACCTCGGCCTTGAGCACCCGGATCGTGCCCTCCGTCGCGGAGAAGGTGACGTCGCGGGTGGTTCTCTCACCCGGCTCCACCATGCGTAGCACGGCGAACGCAGGCGTGAACGTGATCCTCCCGAGGATCTCGCCCCGCACCTGGACCCTCATCTCGTCGTGAGGCTCCTCGAGATTCGTCTCCGCCACGAGCGTCTCCGAGAACTTCTGCGGCTTCGCACTCTCCTTCAACCGGAGATGGACGTCGACGATGTCGCGCTCGTTCTCGGTCCGCTTCTCTCCCACCGTGAAGTCGAAGATCTCGGTCGGTTCGTCCCGGGTGACGCCTCCGAGGATTCGAACGGATCGCACTTCCATTCCGAGCTCGGTGTCGGCCTGGATCTCGACCGTCTTCTCGACCCCGTCCGAGGCGCGGACGCGACTCAGGTGGACATACTTCGGTACGGTCCGCACCGCCCGGTGGACGTTTCCGGTGACGTAGACGATCATGCTCTTCTGCTCCGGATCGGAAGTGATCACGGTGACCCGCTTCTTGATCTCACCATCCATGTTCTTGGAGTTGAACGTCACCTTGATCTGCTGGGACTCCCCCGGGCCGAGCTCCACGGCCCCGTCCACCGCCGCGGCCGTGCATCCGCAGCTGGTGTTCACGTCCTCGAGAACGAGGATGCCGTCTCCGACGTTGGTCAGCTCGATGTATCGCTCGAAGCTGAGACCCTCGTCGATGTCGCCCAGGGCGATCTCGGCCGGTTCGATCTGGGCCCTCGGAGCGGCCCAGGCCGATGCGGCCGCGATGAGAACGGCCTTGAGCCCGGTGAGAAACATGACGCCGGACCTCGGGCCCGGTGCGCGAAGTGGACGGTGAGCCATCGGAAAACCCTCGGGTTGGGTCTGCAAGGTACCGGTGGAGGCGATCGGACCCGGTCGAGTCACCGCCGGGTGTCCCGGTCGAGTCTCCGCCGCCGGCTGCGGGGCCGCTCGATTCTACACTCGACCGGCTCCGGGGTTCACCGAATCAAAATAATCGGAATGGGGCCGGCCCGGGGTCAAGCCCTCGTAAATCGTCGTCCCGCGCCCGGTTGGGTGGGCATTTCTTGACCTCCCCCAGGGGCCCTTCTATCTTCGGAGCATGGAGATTCTGCTCGGAATCGGGTTCTTCGTGGGCGCGGTGGCGCTTCTCTCCGTAGGCACGGTGCTCTTGCGCCGGCCGATCCAGGGATCGTGCGGCGGAGCGGCGCGGCTCTTCGGCAGGTGGGGCGGCACGTGCGGCGCGTGCGGTCGACCCTTCGACGAGTGCCCGGAGAGGGACCCGGAGAAGGACCCGAGGGGCTCGGCTTAGCCTCGGTCGAGCCCACCCGCTCCCCCGCGATGAGCGCCTCCGACGCCGACCGACCGCAGGCCCGATCCCGGCCGCCCCGGGAGGCCTCCCCCATGGGCCGGGAGGCTCTCGTCTCGCTCGGCATCGTGCTCGCCGTTCTCCTGGCGTTCGCGCCGGCCTTTCGGGCCGAGTTCGTCGACTACGACGACGATCTCAACTTCGTCGGCAACGAGAGGTTTCGCGGGCTGTCGGGGGAGCACGTGCGCTGGATGTTCACCACCGGATGGATGGGACACTACCAGCCCCTCTCCTGGGTGACTCTCGGCGCCGACTACGTCGCGCACGGAGAACTCGACGGCCCCGGGTTCCACCGGACGAACGTCTTCCTTCACGCGCTGACCGCCCTGCTCTTTTTCTTCCTGGCGCGACGCATTCTCGCGGCGGGAGGGGCGGGATGGCGGGCGGACGGGCCGGGTGCCGGGGCGGCGGCACCGGCGGGGGCGCCGGCGAACGGCGCGCTCGAAGGTCGGCCGGCCGGCGCGCTCGTCGCGGCGGCGGCCGTCGCGGCTCTCCTCTTCGCGGTGCATCCGTTGCGCGTCGAGTCGGTGGCGTGGGTCACCGAGCGGCGGGACGTTCTCTCGGGGGCGCTCTTCGTGGGTGCGCTGCTCGCCTGGATACGCGGCCCGTGGACGGGAGGCGCCGGGCCCTACGGGGCGAGGGCGATCGCCGCGGCCGTCGCGCTGGCGGCGGGGAGCACCGCCCTCCTCCTCGCCGCGATCGATCTCTCGATTCCCGAGACGATCGCGTTCCGTCCCTTCGCTCCCCTCCTCCTTGCGGCCGCCTCGGTCGCGTGGCTCGCGCTGATCGCGGTGGTGGCCCGGCGGGGAACCGCCGGCCACCTCCTCGTGCACGGGCTCCTTCTGCTCTCGCTTCTGGCCAAGGCCTGGGGGCTCGTGATGCCCGCGCTGCTCCTCGTCCTCGACTTCTGGCCCCGGCGACGCGGCCGGCTCGTCGATCTCGTCGTCGAGAAGCTGCCCGCCGCGGTGCTCGCGATCCTCTTCGCGACGCTGGCGGCCTGGGCCCAGTCGGGACTCTACGCCACGATGCGAACGCTCGAGCAGCACACGGCGACCGAGCGGATCGCCCAGGTCTTCCACGGACTCGCGTTCTACCCCGCGAAGACGCTCGTCCCCGTCTCGCTGGGCCCGTTCTACGATCTGCCCGACCACCTCGATCCGCTCGCGCCTCGCTTTCTCCTGCCCGCGATCGCGGTGATCGGGGTCACGATCGCTCTGCTGCTCACGAGGCGGCGATTCCCGGCGCTGCTCTGTGCGTGGGCGGCGTTCGCGATCGTGGTCGCCCCGGTGCTGGGGGTCCTGCAGAGCGGCCCGCAGCTCGTCGCCGAGCGATACACGTATCTCTCGTGTCTCCCGTTCGCGCTTCTCGCGGGGGGCGGAGCGCTCGCCGGCTTCCGGTCGCGCCGAACCGCCCGGCTCGCGACCTTGCTCGCCGCCGTCGTCCTGCTCCTCCTCGGAGCCCTCACGTGGCGGCAGACGACCGTGTGGACGAGCTCGGAGGCGCTCTGGAGGCACACGCTCGAAGTCCGTCCGGACCATCCCGCGGGGTGGCTGCACGCGGCCACGAGCAAGGAGAGGGAGGCGACCCGGGCGAGCGATCCCGACGAACGGCGAGCCCTCCTCGAGGAATCCCGCGCGCTTCTCGAGGAGGGGCTGTCGCGCGATCGGGACCCCCGGCTCCTGGGTGCGCTCGCCGCGATTCACGGAGAGCTCGCGGAGGCGGCGGAGGGCGGGGACCGCCGGGCGGGCGCGGAAGCTCCGGACCTCCCGGGCGCCGCCGTCCACCGGCGGGCGGCGGTCCGGTACGCGGGGGAGGCGCTCCGGGGGGCGATCGACGAGGGGATCTTTCGCCCCCGCTTTCGACTGGCGTACGGGCTCGCGCTCCTCGAGGTCGGCCGGGCGGCGGAGGCGCTGGATCACCTCGCGTGGTATTCGCGGGAGCGTCCGGACGACGCGGAGGGGACGATCGCGCAGGGTCGGGCGCTCCGGGAGCTCGGGCGGCACGCGGAGGCCATGGAGCACTTCGAGCGCCTCACGGCCGGAGCGCCGGGGAACGTCTCGGCCTGGCGCGAGCTCGGTCGGGTCCGTGAAGAGGCGGGCGATCGGACCGGCGCGCTGCAGGCCTACCAGCGCGCGATCACGCTCGAACCGGGGGACGCCCCGACCCGCGAGAGGATGCGGGCGCTGCTGGCCCGGTAGCCGGCCCGATTACCCGAAGTCGTCGAACGCGATCATGCTCGGGTCGACGCCGAGTCCGTCGAGCAGCTTGTTCACCGCCGAGTTCATGAGCGGCGGACCGCACATGTAGTACTCGATCTCCGTCGGATCCGGGTGATTCTTCAAGTAGTCGTCGTAGAGCACCTGGTGGATGAACCCGGTGGCCCCTTCCCAGTTGTCCTCGGGAAGCGGCTCGGAGAGGGCCAGCGTCCAGTCGAAGTTGTCGTAGTCCTCGGCGATGTCGTCGAAGTCCTTCTGGTAGAAGGCCTCCCGCAGGGAGCGGGCCCCGTACCAGAACGTCACCTTCCGATCGCGCGTCTTCTTCGTGTGGAAGAGGTCGAAGATGTGGCTGCGCATCGGGGCCATGCCCGCGCCGCCGCCGATGAAGCACATCTCCCTCTTCGTCTCCTTGGCGAAGAACTCCCCGTACGGACCCGAGATCGTGACCTTGTCGCCCGGCTTCAGGTTGAAGATCCAGGAGCTCGCAATGCCGGGCGGGACGTCGAGACCGGGGGGTGGCGAGGCGATCCGCACGTTGAGCATCACCCGGTTCCCCTCGGCGGGGTGGTTCGCCATCGAGTAGGCGCGGTAGATGAGCTCGTCGTTGGACGCGTGGTAGCGCCAGAGATCGTACTTGTCCCAGTCCGCCCGGTACTCCTCTTCGATGTCGAACTCGGTGTAGTCTAGCTCGTAGGGCGGGACGTCGATCTGGATGTAGCCCCCCGCGCGGAAGTCCAGCTCCTGCCCCTCGTCGATGACGAGGATGAGCTCCTTGATGAACGTCGCGACATTGCGGTTCGAGGCCACGGTGGTCTGGAACTTCTTGATGCTGAAGATCTCCGGCGCGACCTGGAGCTTCATGTCGCTCTTGACCTTCAGCTGACAGGCGAGCCGGACGTGATCTTGCTGCTCGCTCCGGGACAGGTGGCCCATCTCGGTCGGGAGGACGTCTCCCCCTCCCTCGAGGACCTGACACTTGCACATTCCGCAGGTGCCGCCGCCCCCGCACGCCGACGGAAGAAAGATCTTCGCCGCCGTCAGTGCGTTCAGGAGCGTCTGGCCCGCGTCGACCGTCGGGCTCTTCTCCTCGTCGTCGTTGATCAGCAGCCGGACCGGACCGGAGGCGACGAGCTTGTACTTCGCGACGCCCAAGAGCATCACGAGCAGCACGATCGTCCCGGTGAAGATGAGAGCCGCCAGGCCGACCATCTGGATCAGGTTCACGTCTTCCCCCCCCGGCCCTACAATTGGATTCCGGCGAAGCACTGGAAGGCCAGCGCCATCAGACCGGTGATCAACATGGTGATGCCGAGCCCGCGGAGTCCGGGCGGAACGTTCGAGTAGCGGATCTTGGTCCGGATCGCGGCCATGGCGACGATCGCGAGCGCCCATCCGATCCCGGATCCGAGCCCGAAGACGACCGTCTCGCCGAAGTCGTAGCTCCGCTCGACCATGAACAGGGAGGAGCCGAGGATCGCGCAGTTCACGGCGATCAGCGGAAGGAAGATGCCGAGCGCGTTGTAGAGCCTCGGGCTGTAGCGATCGAGGATCATCTCCACGAGCTGGACCGAGGCGGCGATCGTGGCGATGAACACGATGAAGTTCAGGAAGCTCATGTCCACGTCGGGAAGCCCCGCCCACTCCAGCGCTCCCTTTCTCAGCAGCTTCTCGTGCAGGAACCAGTTGAGCGGCATCGTGATCATGAGCACGAAGATCACCGCCGCCCCGAGACCGATCCCGGTCTCGATCTTCTTGGACACCGCCAGGAACGAGCACATCCCCAGGAAGAACGCCAGGAGGATGTTCTGTACGAAGATCGCCTGGACGGCCAGACTCAGATACGCCTCCATGTCAGCCTCCTATCGATCCTCGGCGAAGCCGGTGACGGAACGCTGCGCCCAGATGAGAAGGCCCAGCAGGATGAACGCGCCCGGCGGGATGACCATCAATCCCATGTTCACGTAGCCCGCGTCGTAGAGGGCCTGGGGCACCACCTGGAACCCGAAGAGCGTGCCGCTCCCGAACAGCTCGCGGCCGAAGGCGACGGCGCAGAGCACCGCGGCGTAGCCGAGGGCGTTGCCGAGCCCGTCCAGGAACGCCTTGCCCGGAGGGTTGGCCATCGCGAACGCCTCCGCCCGGCCCATGATGATGCAGTTCGTGATGATGAGCCCCACGAACACCGAGAGCTGGCGGGAGATGTCGTAGAGGAACGCGCGCAGAACCTGATCGGCCACGATCACCAGGCTCGCGATCACCGAGAGCTGCACGATGATCCGGATCTGGGAGGGGATGAAGTTGCGCATGAGGCTGACGACCGTGTTCGACGTCGTGAGGACGAAGACCACGGCCAGCGACATCACGACCGCGGTCTGCATCTGGACCGTCACGGCCAGGGCCGAGCAGATGCCGAGCACCTGCACCGTGATCGGGTTGTTCTCGGACAGGGGATCGGCCACGACCTTGCGGCTCTTCTTGTCGAGCGTGAGCAGATCGCCGATGGAGAAGTGCTTCTTCGCCGGCGCCTTCGAGGGGGCCTGCGCCGTGCTCATGAGGTCTCCTCCCCCGCCCCGCCGCGGAGCTTCGCGAAGTAGGGCTCGTAGCGCTCGAGGTCCGCCTTCAGCAGGACGGTCACGGCGTCCGCGGTGATCGTCGCGCCCGAGATTCCGTCGACGTAGTGCTCGAGCTCGTCCGGGTACTTGTTCTTCGCGGCTCCCTTGACGACCGTGACCGACCGCAGCGCGCCGGTCGCGTCGAGGATCTTCTTGCCGACGAAGTTGCTCTGGAACCACGGCTTCTCGATCTCGCCCCCGAGACCGGGCGTCTCGCCGTGCTGGTAGAACGTGATGCCTCGCACCGTCACCAGGTCGGCCTCGAGCGCGAAGTAGCCGTACAGCGTCGACCAGAGCCCCTTCCCCGAGATCGGGAACGTGTACGCGACCGTTTCCTCGTTCTCGATCCGCTCGTAGAGGAAGAGGAGCTCGGGCTCCTTTTCCGGGTCGACGTCCTCCGGGGTGCGGTTCTCGACCACCCTTCCGTCCGGCGTGAGCACGGAGCCCCGCATCCTCTCCTCGAAGAGCGGGCCGATCTGTTCCCGGGTGACGCTCTCGTCGAGAAGCCCGACCGACTTCAGGATGTTCCGGCGCATGTCGAGCGCCTTGTTCGCCTCCTGCCGGTCGCGGAGGCCGAGGGCCGCGCCGGAGACGAAGATGCTGCAGCTCAGGCAGACGATGATCGCGAAGCGGACCGCTCGGAGATCAAACACGGGCCAGCCTCCTCTTGATGTTCGCCTTGACGACGTAGTGGTCGATCAAGGGGGCGAAGACGTTGAGGAAGAGGATCGCGAGCATGACTCCCTCGGGGTAGGCGGGGTTCACCGCCCGCACCAGCACCGCGAGGACCCCGATCAGGAATCCGTAGATCAGCTTTCCGACCGAGGTCGCCGCGGCGGAGACGGGATCGGTGGCCATGAAGACGCAGCCGAACGCGAACCCTCCCATCACGAGGTGCCAGTGCGGGGGCAGGTGCATGATGCCCGCGGACGCCGGTCCGGCGATCGCGTTCATGAGCGCACCTCCCACGAGACCGCCGACGACCATCGAGCTCATGATGCGCCAGGATCCGACCCCGGTGACGAGCAGCAGGATCGCGCCGAGGAGGCAGGCGATCGCCGACCCCTCGCCCATGCTGCCGGGAAGGACCCCGACCGTCATGTCGCGGAACTGGTAACCGGCCTCCGCGAGGGCCGTCGTGACGCCGGGCCCCTCCGACGCGGCCGCGATCGCGAGCGGGGTCGCCCCCGAGAAGCCGTCGACGAGCGCGTCGGAGGCGGGATCGACCGCGGTCCAGACCTTGTCGCCGGAGATGCTGCCCGGGTAGGCGAAGAAGACGAAGGCGCGGGCGGTCAGCGCGGGATTGAGGATGTTCATCCCGGTGCCCCCGAAGACCTCCTTCCCGATCACCACCCCGAACGTGGCCCCCGCGGCCACCATCCACAGCGGGAGCGTCGGCGGGCAGGTCAGCGGGAACAGAATGCCCGTGACCAGGAACCCCTCGTTGATCTCGTGCTTCCGGATCACGGCGAAGAGCACTTCCCAGAAGCCACCGGCCACGTACGACACGATGATGATCGGCAGCATGTGCCAGGCGCCCTGCAGAAGACAGGAGCCGACGTCGGCCGTCTGCCCGAGCGCGGTCAGCTTCTGGAGGCCGATGTTGTACATGCCGAAGACGGTCGCGGGCAGGAGCGCCACGACCACCACCGACATCATCCGCTTCATGTCCATGGCGTCGCGAACGTGCACGGTGCTGCGCGTGGTCTTCCCCGGAACGAACACGAAGCTCTCCATCGCCTCGAACAGCGGGAAGAGCTTCTCGAGCTTTCCGCCCGGCGCGAAGTGCGGCCGGACTCTCTCGAATCCCTTCCAGGAACCCCGTTTCTCTGGCAGGTCCATCCTCTACCCATCCTCCAGGATCTCGAGGATCCCTCGCTCGATGATCTCCCCGAACTCGATCTTCGAGGGACAGACGTACGTGCAGAGGCCGCACTCGGCGCAGTCGGCGAGACCCAGACTCTCCGCCTCTTCGATGTCCTGGATGACCAGGCTCTTCATGAGATACGCGGGGAGAATGTCGACGGCGCAGACGCTTTCGTAGATCTCGGTGGCCACGTGGGCCCGGACCCCGCCGCCGAGATTCGTGTCGATGCGCGGCTTCTTCGGGGGAATGAGAGAGGAGGCGAAGGCGCGGAACCGGCTGATCCGGTCGAGGCCCGGTCGCATCCATCCGAGAAACTCGGGCGCGTCCCCTTCGGGGAGGAGGGAGAACTTCGAGTCGTAGTGCCCGAGCCCGCAGGCGGAGCTGACCATCCGCCCGTTGAGGGCGCTTCCGGAGATGATCCGGGTCGAGGCGGGCGAGTGGCGCCCCCGCTGGAGCAGATCCACGCTGACCCCGCGCCGCGTGCGGAAGTGCTTCGGGTCGGGCGCCTTCTCTCCGCCGACGGCGACGACCCGGCTCACCGGGTAGCGCCCCGTCCGGAAGAGCTCCCCGATCCCGGCGGCGTCCTGGCAGTCGAGGTAGGCGACCTCGCGCCCCTTCCGGTACGGCAGCACGTGGTGGATCTGGACCTCGATCTGACCGGCGGGGTGAGGGCCGGTGAACGTGTGCTTCACGCAGTTCCGCGCGCCGGAGAACACGGGGGCGGAGGCGGTGTCCGGGGTGAGGCAGAGATGGACGTCCCCCTCGGTCAGCTTGCCGAGAAGGTCGATGCCGAGCTGGAAGTCGTCCTCGCGGCCCTCCAGGGCCAGCTTCGCGTCGAAGGGAAGCGGGCTCGAGTCGGAGGCGGCGATGAAGATCGCTTCGGGGGTCGACTCGGGGTCGGGAATCGAATGGAAGGGACGGCGACGAAGGCTCGTCCACATTCCCGAATCGAGCAGGATCTCGACGACTTGAGCGCGCGTCAGCGAGCCGGCCCGGGCGGGAGTGTGGGAGGGATGCTCGAGGAAGGGCTCGTCGGACGCCAGCCGGATGAAGATCTCCTTGCAGACCCGTCTCGGACCCCGCCGGATCTCGGTCACCTCTCCCCCGCCGGGCGAGGGGAACTTGATCTCGGGTCTCGCCCGATCGAGGAAGAGCGGCTGCCCGGCGGCGACCTGCTTCCCCTTCTTCACGAGGATCTTCGGCTTGACCGCCCGGAACTCGACCGGGCGGACCGCGACGGTCTCGGGGGGCGGGGCGTCCGCGACGACGCGCTCGGGGGCGCCGCTCAACGGGACGTCGAATCCCCGCTTGATCCTGGTTTCGGACATCGATGCCTCGCGCCTCGACAGGATGGGAAAACGCGGCCGGCCGGGGGGGTGCGGAGGCAGTTCGTCGCGCCCCGGCGACCCCGGAACCGGCTCGCCGCGAGGGTTCCCCGGAGAGGGAGAGAGCCCGCCTGCGCATCTCACCACGCTCTGCTGCGGCAGCGGCTCGCCGAGCCTGGTGAATGTGCAGGCTGGTGAATCTCGTCACGAAAGGTCCGGGCCAAGGTGACCCGGGGGGGGCCGGGTGTCAAGCCTGCACCCCTCCCGGCCTCTGCCGCGGCGGCGGCTCGCCACGGCCCGGCAACGAGCCTCGGGCGGGGAGTCGGCTAGATGATATTGCCCTCGCGGAGGTAGAGGCTCGGGCTCCCGCTCGGATCGAACGCGAGCTCGAAGCGGGCCAACTCGACCACGGGTACGAAGACGCGCAGCCCCACCCCCGCTCCGGTCCGGACCCGGGCGCTGCGAAAGCCGACGCTGTCGTCCCAGGCGGTTCCGGCGTCGACGAAGATCTCCCCGTCGATCCGGAGGTCGAAGTTCGAGATCCGCTGCGGGACGAAGGGAATGCGGAGCAGGTAGCGCCTCTGGCCCAGGATCGGGAAGCGCCACTCCAGGGAAGCCCGCGCCAGGTTGTTCCCGGTCTCGACGTCCGTCGGCTGCCCGCGGACCGATCCTCCCCCGCCGATGCCGAGCCGCCGGTAGTCGGGGATCTCCCCGGTCGAGAGGACGGTCGTGGCGCGCCCGGCGAGCACGGTGCCCTTCCAGACGCGGAGGAACGCCCGCCCGTCGATCGTGGAGCGCCAGTAGCTGATCTCGTCGGTCGTCCATCCCGACACGAGGGCGGTTCCCGTGCTGAAGAGCGTGCCGCGGGTCGGATCGACCCGGACGTTGCGCTTGTCGCGGAAGTAGGAGAGGCCGATGACCGGGCTCAGCTGGTGGACCGGCCCCTCGGGATGCGTCCCGTCCCGGTCGAGGATGTCGAGTCGACCGAATGCGCCCACTCCCTTGCGGACCTTCTTGTAGTCCCCGAGGAAGCGGGTCGTCGCCACACCGACGCTGCTCGTGCGGAGCTCGTCCAAATCGGGCCGCGGCAGCTCGAGGCGGAGGTCGAGCGAGAGAGGTTGACGATGACGCCCGAGCCACGGCGACTCCCAGCTGAACGAGAGGCGGTCCTTCTCCCCGATCTGTCCTTTGCTCCGGATCCGGCGGTTCAGGCCGTCGAAGTTCCGGAAGCGGAGGCGGTAGCCCACGGTCAGATCGCCCCCGTCGATGTCGTAGTCGACGATCGGAGCGACGAACCAGCGCGGCCTCTCGTACACCGACACGACGACCAGGACCTCGTCCTCCGAGGGCACCGCCTCGACCTCGACCTCGGCGAAGATCCCGAGATCGACGAGCCGCTCCCAGTCGCGCCAGAGGTTCTCGCCCACGAAGGGAGCGCCCTCCTCCGTGCGCATCTCCCGGAGCAGCACGACGTCCCGCGTGTGGTTGTTCCCGAAGAGAAGGACCCGGCTGACGCGCTTCCCCTCGAGCTCCGGGAACTCCTGGTAGCGAAGGCGGTCGAGGGGGGACGACGCGAGGGCCGGCGCGGCGACGCTCTCGAGAGCGAACGCGATCGCGAGGGCGAGAGCCTGTCCGGAACAGGGACACCCGGAGGTGGGACGGCGGGAAAGCTTCATCGATCTCGGATGGATCCCCTGCGGCAGTGAGGGAAAGGGCCATCCCGATCTTCGGAAGCGTCCCGCCGGGGGTCAAGGGTTAGCCCGCAATCTCACCCGTCACTGCCGCGGCGGCGGCAGCGGCGGCGCCGGGGCCGATGAGAAGTCGCGGGCCGGGGAATCGCCGGCGCTATCCCGTGGGCTCGGGTCTCTCGGGCGGTCTCGTGGGGGGCGGCTGTTCCGATCCGCCGCCCTCTCCCCCGGGCGTCTCGCCGGGAGGCGCCGTCGATTCCGTCCCGGACGCCCCGGGGGTCGGGGCCGGAGGAGGCGACCCGGACCCGGGCGGGGTCGGAGGAGGAGGCGGCGGCGGGCCCGGGGGTGCGACGGCTCCCGGGGCGCCGCCCGGTCCGCCGGCGGTCGGCGGCGGAAGGGGAGGCGTGCCGGGGGGGACCGGGTAACCGTAGCCGGTCGGCCTCGCGCCGACCGCGACGGTTCCGAACCGACTCGTGAAGAGCGCGCCGTACCCGAGGATCGAGGCGAAGATGAGCACGAACACGCCGAGGATCGTGAAGAGGATGCCGATCGGGTTGAAGAACCCGCCGATCGACTCGAAGAGCTCACCGACGACCCAGAAGACGTGCAGCGTGATGAACCCGACGAGCAGGTAGTGGTGCGGACTGCGCGGGGTCGGCAGCGCCTCCTCGTCGCGCGCGTGCGAGACCCGTCGTCCCACCGCGAGCGCCACGGCGACGAAGCCCGCCGTCGCCGCCACCCAGACGACGATCATGAGCACCGGTACCAGCAGGAGCCCGATCACCGTGATGGCCAGGAGCACGATCGCCATGATGAAGGCGACCGGGGTCCCGATGGCGGCGAGGAGCCCGATCAGGAAGCTCATCCCCGGCTCACCGTCGACGCGACGGCTCACGACGTCGAGCCGGTTCCCCGCGAGCATGTTGAGGAGGAACGCCACGAGCAGCGTGAAGAGAAACCAGCCGACGCTCACTCCCAACCCGAGGAAGCGCGGCGGCCCGTAGTCGAGGTCGGGTCCGTGGAACATGAAGCCCTCGAACGGGAAGGGGATGTCGACCGAGACCCTCTCCCCGGTCACCTCGCCCTCTCCCCTCACCCGGCCGCCGACGGAGACGGCGTCGCCGTCGATGACCGCGTCCTCCGAGAGGATGACGCTGCCGCCGACCGCGACCACGTCGCCGTCGACCCGGCCGTGGACGACGACCTGTCCGCCGACCGCCACGACGTCCCCCTCGATGTACTCGTCCTCCTCGATCGTGATGCTGCCTCCGACCTCCACGCGTTCGGAGTGGGTCCGGTAGTCCCGATCCTCCGGACGGCGGTAGCGCTGGTACTCCTCCCAGAGGTCGGTGTTGGCCTCGTCGTCGGCCTCCTCGAGGTCCGCGTCGTCGGGCACGCCCGCCTCGATCTGCCGGTCGATGTCCTCGAACCGATCCTCGAGAGGCGCACCGGGCTCGGGGCCGGCTCCCTCGCCGGCGCCTTCGCCGGCCCCTTCGCCGGGGGTCGGTGGGGGCGACTCCGCCGCGGCGGGCGCCGGAAGCCAGAGGACGAGCGCGAGCAGCGCCGCGAGAGCCGCGGGAAGTCCGACGTCGGAGAGCTTCCGATCACGAACGGAGGCCATGGCTCCAACCTCCTTCCGGAACAGGGGCGTGGGATCTCAGAACCAGCCAACCCAGGAACAGCGTGAGAACGGTGCCCACCAGGGTCACGGCGAGGAGAGGCTCGGCCGTGGCCGCGAGCGCGGTCCGCGCCGCGTCCGCCAGGGTGGCGAGCGTTCGGGTGGTCCAGTCGAGATGGGAAGCAAGCCCCACGCCGCCGATGAGCCCGCTCTTGGCGGCGGAGAAAAATGACGTGACCGCGATCGTGGCGCGGCCGACGAGCCCGGCCGGCTCGAGCACCCGGAGGAACACGCCGAGCAGCCCGGCGACCGACGCGGCGCCGGCGACAACGAGGCCCTTCTCCAACGACGCGGGGAGGCGGAACGGCCGGGCGGACCGGACGGCCTCCGCTTCGAGCGCGGCGAAGATCCCGGGGAGGAGGTCTTCCGGGGGGTCGATGTCGAGCGGCGTCCCGAGCAGGGAGTAGACGGCGCGGAGCTCGTCGTACTCCCGGCGCCACTCGTCGCTCTCCCGCAGGCGCCGCCGGATCCCCGCCTCCTGGGTGGGGGTCAGGTAGCAGTCCAGGAAGTCCTGGAGCTTGCGGGTGCGATCAGGTCGGCCGGTCATGAGCCGTCTCCTCCCGGGGTGATTCGGAGGTTCTTCACTTCACCCTTGGTTACGAAGACGGCCGCGGAGGGGTTGCAGTCCATCTCGAAGGGTCCTTTTCGGTGAGAGAGGCCGAATATAGGCCAAATTGGCCGATTCGTGACCTCCTCTCTGGGGGAGAGACGAGCCCGGCGGCCGGAAGGTTGCGGCCGGGGGGCGGCGAGGGATCCGGGCAGACAGCGGTCGAACAGTTGCGGCCGGGGGGCGGTGGCGGTCCGAATCTTCATGGCAGGAACTCCTCCAGGTCGTAGTCCTGGCTGAGGATCTTGCGGAACGCCTCCCGGGCCCGGTGGATCCGGGCCTTCACCGTCCCCAGGGGGACGTCCAGGATCAGCGCGATCTCGTCGTAGGAGAGCTCCCGCTGGTGCCGGAGGACGAGCATCATCCGGTGATTCTCGGGGAGCTTGGCCAGGGCCGCGCCGATCATGGCCGCCCGCTGGGATCGCTCGACGTCCCGGCCGGGGTCCTGGGTCGGATCCTCGACCTCCCGGGTGAGGCCCTCGTTCTGCCCGAACGAGATCGGAGCGTCGAGCGAGACCGTTTCGAGCTTCCTCTTCCGGATCCAGTCGATGCACAGGTTCGTGCCGACGCGGTAGACCCAGCTCGTGAACGGATAGACCGCATCGTACTTGGGAAGAACGCGGTGAACCCGGACGAAGATCTCTTGGGTCAGATCCCGGGCCGTCTCCCGGTCGTGGACCATGCGGTACGCGAGATTGAAGAGGCCGGTCTGGTAGCGCCGAACGAGCTCCGCGAAGGCCCGGTCGTCACCACGGAGCGTCCGGCGGACGCACTCGCGATCTTCGAGCTCCGGATATCGAGGAGGGGAGCCGCTCTCCTCGCTCATGGATCGCCGGGCCGAGTCTCGCCGGTCGGCGGAGGCGGAGGAGTCGGGGGGGACGTCCGGAACGGCTCGAAGGGCGCGGGCGGCGGACCCGGTGGGGCCTCGAGCGGGGCGGCGACCCGGAGAGCCTTGTCCCAATCGCCCGTCTCGGCGAGGCAGCGGGCGTACTCGAACAGCGCCTCCTCGTTGCCCGGCATCCGGTTCACCGCGAGGGCGAACTGCCCGGCGGCGGCCTTCGGCAGCCCCCGGTCGCGCATCTCTCTCGCAGTGTTCAGGAAGATCGGCCCCGGGGGCGCTCCGCCCATCGCCTGGCGGAGCACGGTGAACGACTCGCGTGCGCTCGCCCGGTCTCCGAGCTGGAAGAAGAGCGGAGCCAGCACGCAGTGGAGCGCGAGATCCTCGGGCGCGTCCTCGAGCCCCTTCCTCCAGGCGCCGAGGGCGGCGAGGGTGTCCGCCGCCTCGATGGCGATGCCCCCCTGGGTGAGCGCCTTGAGGGCCTCGAGGCGCTGCTTCCGGTTCGTGCGCTCCACGGCCTTGCGATGCAGCCGTCCCGCGTCCCGCGCGCCCTCCCGGTCGCCGGTGCGGGCGCGCATCCGCACGGCGAGATTCGCGGCGCCCGCGTCGAGCGAGTCGATGGCCAGGGCCGTCTCGAGGTGCCGGAGCGCCTCCGGGTAGTCCCCCGCCTGATCCTCGACGCGGGCTCGAACCACGTGAAGGCGGACGGAGTCGAGGGGCGAACCCCGCATCGAAGTCTTCCCCGGAGGGGAGAGGAGATCGAGGGCCGCGGCGGCCTCGTCGGGCCGGTTCAGGTCGACCAGGGTGGAGGCCAGATCGACCCGGCGCGCGAACCGGTCGTCGGCGGACAGGAGAAAGACCTCGGGGGTTTCGGCGGGGGTGGCGGCGGGCGGCGGGTCAGCCGGGTCGGCATAGGCGAGGGCGGCGGTGTAGTCGCTCGCCGCACCCTCGAGGTCCCCCCGCTCGCTTCGAACGTCGGCCCGGGAGGCGAGCACGCGGGGATCGTCGCCGTACCGTTCGAGGTACACCGTGAACAGGCTCTCGGCCGCCGCCCTCCGATCCGTCCGGCGGGACGCGTCGGCCAGAGCGAGGAGCTCGTTCCGGCGAAGGGGGCGGGTTTCCGTCAGGCGGTTGAGCGCGGCGACGGCGTCCTCGTTCGCGTTTCGCTTGTAGGCGTCAATGCCGAGGGTGCTCCAGGCGCCGGCGTGGTCGGGCACGTCCCGTGTGAGCCGTAGCAGGTTCCAGAGGCCCGCCCACCTCCTCCCCGTGAGGAGCTCCGCCTGCCCGAGGCCGAAGCGGGCCTCGGCATTCGCGGAGTCCGCGCGGAGAACCTCGCGGTAGAGGTCGACGGCCTCCCGCGCTCCCTCCTCACCGCGTCGCAGGAGACTCGTGCCCGCGCGATCGAGCAGTCGCTGGACATCCTCGACGGGAGGCGCGCCTTCCGGGGTCCGTTCGGCCGGGCCGCAGGAGAAGCAGAACGAGGCGAGGGCGGCGAGGGTGGTGAGGGCGGCGAAGCGGGCGGCGTTGGAGGTGGTGTCGGCGGCGGGAAGGCCCCATCGTTTTCCCTGCGATCGGCGTCGGAGATTCGAGAGGGCGCTCACCAGTCTCCCTCCTGCATGGCCCATCCGACGGCCGCGAGACCCTCGGGGAGGACCTCTCCCCCGTTCCCCTCCGTGAAGAGCACCGTTCGCCGGGCGGGCACCGACTCGATCACGTCGGTCGTTCCCGAGGGCCAGCGCACCTCGACCCGTTCCACGGTCGGGACGTCCGGAGCGCCGAGCCCCGCGAGGATCCGGGGATCGTTCGAGGACAGGTAGCCCGCTGCCACCCGCGCCTGGTAGCGGCGGGTTTCGCCGTCCGCGGTGACCCAGACGTCGGCGCCGAAGCCGTCCCGGTTCGATTCCGTGCCGGCGAGCTGCACCCGGATCCAGGAGTTCGCGTTCCCGCCGATGTTCCGCAGGATCTGCGTAGGCGCCGCCACGTTCGTCACGACGAAGTCGGGGTCGCCGTCGTCGTCGAGATCGCCCCGGATCGCCGCGCGGCTCGCCTCCACCTGCGTCACTATCGCCCCCCACGACGCGTCCGCCTCGTCGAAGACGGCGTTCCCCCGATTGAAGAAGAGCTGGTTGTGCTGCTTGTAGGTCAGGTGGTCGTAGTAGAGCTCGATGACGTCGGTGATGTGTCCGTTGACGGAAAACAGATCGAGATCCCGATCGTTGTCCACGTCGGCGAAGACGGAGCCGAACGTGAGCAGGGGCAGCGTCGCCTCGGCGAGCCCGGCGGAGTAGGAGGCGTCCGCGTAGAAGCCGCCGCCTTCGGCCACGTAAAGGGTGTTCGACTCCATGCTGAAGTTCGTGCAGAGGAGATCGATGAGGCCGTCGCCGTTCACGTCCCCGGCCTCGGCGGCCATCCCCGACTGCGGCTTCCCGCCCTGATCGTACGAGACCCCGGACAGCATGCCCTCCTCGACGAACTTCCCCGTCCCGTCGTTCAGGAAGAGCCAGTTCGCCTGGGTGTCGTTCGCGACGTAGATGTCGGTGTCGCCGTCGTCGTCGAAGTCGCCGGCGACGACTCCGAGCGCGTACGTCTCGCCTCCTTCGAGAATGCCGGACGACTCGCTCACGTCCTCGAACGTGCCGTCGCCCCGGCTGCGGAAGAGCGAGTCGTACACCGGTTTGAACATGGCCGGTCCGCCGTGGGTGCGGTAGCCCTCCTTCCGCGTTCCGTACCAGGCGTGATCCTCGATGCGGTATTTGAAGTAGTTGCCGACGTAGAGGTCGAGATGCCCGTCGTGGTCGATGTCCACGAACGCCGCCGCGGTGCTCCAGCGCGGCTCGGTGACGCCGGCCTCGGACGCGACGTCGACGAAGCGGCCGCCGTCGTTGCGGTAGAGCCGGTTCGGCCCGAAGTTCGTGACGTAGAGGTCGGGGTCGCCGTCGTTGTCGTAGTCCCCGACGGTGCAGCCCATCCCGAACGAGGTGTCGGCGGCTCCGGCCGCGTCGGAAACGCGGCGGTAGGGAGGGCGGTAGGCGTCCCCGACCGGCCTCTCCGCCGGGAAGCCGACGTTCTCGTAGAGCGCGTTGACGAAGGGCTCCGAAGCGGGAGTGCCGGGCAGGCGGGAGCCGTTGATCAGATAGAGATCAAGATCGCCGTCGCCGTCGTAGTCGATCAGCGCCCCGCCCGGACCGATGAGCTCCATCGCGTACTTCACCCCGGTCGCGCCGTTCTGGTGCATGAAGTCGACCCCCGAGTTCGCGGTGATGTCGGCGAACCGGAGCGCGGGGGTCTCGGGCAGCTTCCTCGGCGGCCCGGAGGGGACGGTGAGGGCGGTCGTGGCGGCGGGGAGGGCGAGGGGCGAGAGGGCGAGGAGGGCGGCGGCGCGGGTGGCGACGCTGCGGGCAGCCGCGGCGGCGGCGCGGGAACAAGTGGCAGGGGTGACGGCCGCGAGGGGCCTGTGGGCCCGGCGGGACCGCCCCGGCCGGGCGGCGCGTCCTCCGGCGGCGCACCTACCGGCGGGGCCGCGGGCGCTCCCCCGGGCGGTCTCGGATCGCGTCTCCCTCCTGCCGGTTCCCGACATCGAGATCGATCCCCCTTCCGGTCGACCTTCGATCCTATCGCATTTCCGGTTCATCCGCTCCGCCGGGACGGGGGGTCCCTCCGCCCGACGCTCTGGTCTGCCCGCGTCTCGAGAGTCTCTGTCGCGCCGCCGTCTCGCGCGTCCCTCCCTCGACCGCCCCCGGCCGTCCACCCCAATCTACCCGCGACACACGGAAATCTTCGATTCACCGCCTACCTCGTCACAACCCGCGCCAACTTCTGCTGGAGATTGCGGAACGGCTGGCGCACAATCCGCGCAAAGCTCCGTGCCACGGATGCATCGTCTACCCCATCCTCTGCAGGAGACCGGATATGCCCACGACGATCGTCGACGTCTTCGGGCGCGAAATCCTCGATTCTCGAGGAAACCCCACCATTGAAGTCGAGCTCACCGTGGAAGGCGGCGTCACCGGAACCGCGGCCGTGCCGAGCGGGGCATCCACCGGAGAGAACGAGGCCGTCGAGCTGCGCGACGGAGATCCCGGACGGTACGGCGGCAAGGGTGTGCTCAAGGCCGTCGAGAAGGTGAACGAGGAGATCGCTCCGGAGGTTGTCGGCATGGACGTGACCGACCAGGTCTTCCTCGACTCGCTGATGGTGGACATGGACGGAACGCCCAACAAGAGCAACCTCGGCGCGAACGCGATCCTCGGGGTGTCGATGGCCGCGGCGCGGACCGCGGCGACGCTGCTCGGGATGCCGCTCTACCGCTACCTCGGTGGATTCAGCGCGCGGACGCTGCCCGTGCCGATGATGAACATCCTCAACGGCGGGCGCCACGCGGACAACAACGTCGACATCCAGGAGTTCATGATCGTTCCCGCGGGGGCGGAGACGTTCTCGCAGGCGCTGCGCGTGGGCGCCGAGGTGTTCCACGCGCTCAAGGCGGTCCTCAAGGGCAAGGGGCTCAACACGGCGGTCGGCGACGAGGGAGGCTTCGCCCCGAACCTCGGGTCGAACGCGGAGGCGCTCGACGCGATCATGACCGCGTGCGAGAAGGCGGGGCACGAGCCGGGCCGGGAGGTCTGGATCGCGCTCGACTCCGCGAGCTCGGAGTTCTGCAAGAACGGGAAGTACGTCCTCGAGGCGGAGGGCAACCGGGAGCTCGACGCCGCCGGAATGATTGACTACTACGAGCAGCTCATGGGGCGCTACCCCATCATCTCGATCGAGGACGGGCTCGCCGAGGACGACTGGGCCGGGTGGAAGCTGATGACCGAGCGGCTCGGAGGGCGAGTGCAGCTCGTCGGGGACGACATCTTCGTGACGAACACGCGTTTCCTCCAGCGCGGCATCGACGAGGGGTGCGGGAACTCGATTCTCGTCAAGGTGAACCAGATCGGGACACTTTCCGAGACGTTCGACGCGATGGACCTCGCGAGGCGCCACCGGTACACCTGCGTCGTGAGCCACCGGAGCGGCGAGACCGAGGACACCACGATCGCGGACATCGCCGTCGCGGGGAACATCGGCCAGATCAAGACCGGCAGCCTGAGTCGCAGCGACCGCCTCGCGAAGTACAACCGCCTGCTGCGCATCGAGGACGAGCTCGCCGAGACGGCGCACTACCCGGGGCTGGACATCTTCCACGTGCGGCCGGCGGAGAGCGGCGCGCCCGTCGGGGCGTAGGGGCGGCGAGAGGCGGACGGTGCGGGTCGCGCCGTCCGTTCGAGGCGCCGGCTGTAGGAGGAGGCGGCCGGCCGGGGATGCGGGGAGGACGAGCCATGAGCAACGAGGAACGGAACCAGCGCGGTTCGGTGCTCCACGGGGCGGCGGTGCTGCTGGCGATCGGCATCGCCCTGGGCGGATGGCTGGCGGGGCGGGGGTTCGTGGCCTCGCGGACGGCGGACCGCTTCGTCACGGTCAAGGGGGTGGCGGAGAGGGACGTCCGGGCCGACCTGGCCCTCTGGCCGCTTCGCTACATGGCCACGGACGACGATCTGATCCAGGCGCAGTCGCGAGTGGAGGCCAGCCGGGAGAAGATCCTGGGGTTCCTGGAGGGCGAGGGCATCGCCGCCGAGTCGGTCGAGCTCCAGCGCATGGAGGTCGAGGACCGCGTCGCCCGGAGTTACGGGGACCGCGTCCCCGGAAGCCGGTACACGATCACGCAGACCCTCATGGTGCGCTCGGACGATCCGGAGCTCGTGCACGCGGCGAGCCAGAAGGTCGGAGAGCTCGTGAACGCGGGCGTCGTGCTGACCGGCAGCGGCGGCTGGAGCGGCGGGCCGACCTACCTGTTCACCCGCCTCAACGAGTTCAAGCCGGTGATGATCGCCGAGGCCACCGCGAACGCGCGGGAGGCGGCGCAGAAGTTCGCGGATGACGCCGGGACGGATCTCGGCGGCATACGCCGCGCGAACCAGGGGGTCTTTCAGATCCTGGCCCGGGACCGCGCACCGGGGATCTCGGTGGAGGGGCAGCTCCACAAGACCCTGCGCGTGGTGTCGACGGTGGAGTACCAGCTGGGGGACTAGGGACGCCGGGGAGCAAGGCGGTTGTCGCCGGCCGATCGATCGGTCGGTCGCCTCGGTGAGCTCCATCTTGGCGGGACGGCCCGGGCGTCCTACAATGCCCGGCGGTGATGACGACGAGGACGGGATGACGGGAAACCGACCGGGCCCTTGGGGCGATCGTCCCCCGAAGCGTCCGAAGGCGGGCGCGGGCCGCGCAGCTCTCCAGCGAATCGCGAAGTTGCGCCGCGGCGGCGAGCGCAAGTCGGCGCCGGAGGCCGTGCGCCGGGGCCTCCGGCGCGGCAGCCGCAACCGACGCCTGCGGACCAAGCGCAAGTCGACCCTCGGTCGGCCAGGTCGAGGAGCGGCCGCACGGCTCATGCACTGGTCACGGCTCTTCGAGCAGAAGTTCCTCCTTCGGCAGCGGCTCCGGACCGTCCTCATCGCCCTCGCGGGAGTCTGGGTTCTCTGGACCTTCGTGATCGGCCCCGCCAGCCTCGCCCGGCTCTGGTTCGTCGATCGCGATTGCGCCCGGCTCGAGTCCGAGATCGCGGATCTCTCTGCTCAGGAGGCCGCCCTTCGCGCCGAGGTGGAGGCGTTACAGGATCCGAAGAACGCCCGCGCGCTGGAATGGGTCGCCCGGGACGAGCACGCCATGGTCCGGGACGGGGAGAAGCTCGTGCGGTTTTACGAGGTGGGCGGGGAGGTAGAAGAAGAGTAGAAGAAGAGAGGTAGTAGAGGGGACGCGCCCCGCGGCACCGGAGTGGGCGCAAGCCCATGGGGCCGATCGGTTTGCGTGACCAGGGTGGGCCAGAGCCTCTGACCTCTTCTTTCCTTGACGACCGCCCCCCACCCACGTATGTTCTCGGTCGCATTGCGGGGTGGAGCAGTCTGGTAGCTCGTTGGGCTCATAACCCAAAGGTCGCGGGTTCAAATCCCGCCCCCGCTACCAATCTTAAAGGCCCGGGAGTCAACGACTTCCGGGCCCTTCCTTTTTGGAGCAATTGGCTTATAACCCAAAGGTCGCAGGTCCAAATCCTGCCCCCGCTGCCAAATCGAAGGCCCGAACCCTCTGGGGTTTGGGCCTTTACCTTTGGAGGGATCAGGCGCCAGGAATCGCCTCTCCGTAATCTCTCCGCAGCCGCGTGCGAGACCGTGGCCGGCATCGGTTGCCGGACGGCCAGAAGGTGGAGGTCGTCGATGCCTCGCCCACTTCGTCGATCCTGCGCCGGGGACCTCGATGACGCACACGGTCCTCTTCAGGACAGGAGCTGCTTCTCGCAGATCTTCCGGAAGTGGTACCCACCGATCGCCAGCGTGACCGCCAGCGGAACGAGCTTCGGGCGCCGGAGCAGCGTCCATGACAGAAGCGTCCAGTAGTGGAAACGCTCCCGTCCCAGGATGCCCAGCCGCACGACGCTGCGGACGAAGGCCGCCACGTCGGCGCGTGTCGCCAGCGGTCGACGCACACCACCATCTCGGGCGTACTCGCGCAGGAACGTCCGGATGCGCCGGTAGTACGCGCTCGGCCGGTAGATGCCCCGGAGGATCCGACGGTGGCCTTCGACCAGCTTGGGCAGGTCCATCCGGGTCACGATGTTCGTGCTGCCGTCAGCATTGTCACCCGACATCGAACCCAGGAGGCGATGCTCGCGCGCCAGGCGTTCGTACAGGCGAGTTCCGGTCGGCGCCTGGAGGATGCCCACCATGGCGGTCACGATGCCGCTTCGCTGGATGAACTCGATCTGGCGATCGAAGATCGTGTCCGTGTCGCTGTCGAAACCAACGATGAATCCGCCCTGCACCTCCATTCCCGCCCGCTGGATACGCTTCACGTCCGCCACGAGATCGCGGTTGAGGTTGTGCTTCTTGCTGCACTCCGCGAGGCCCTCGTCACTCGGTGTCTCGATCCCGATGAAGACCGTGTCGAACCCGGCCTCCACCATCATGGCCATGAGCTCCGGATCGTCCGCGAGGTTGATGGACGCCTCCGTGTAGAACTGGAACCCCCGCTTGCCGCGTCGCCATTCGATCAAGGCGGGAAGAAGCTCGGTCCTCAACCGGCGCTTGTTGCCGATCAAGTTGTCGTCC
>JALGZR010000142.1 GCA_025774805.1 bacterium | reverse complement strand
TCCTTGACGTCGATCTCCCGCGCGAACCAGACTCGGCGACGCTCGACGATGTCGGTGTCCGGGTGGAGCCAGATCATCGCCTTCGGTCTCCAGTCCATCCGGTCCGCCCGCCCCCGCGTCTCGGTCGCCTTCTTCAGCTTCGCCAGCTTCTCCCGCGCGCGGCGGAGTCGCTCCTGTCGCTTCTCCTCGGTCATTCTTCGTCTCCTCCCCGCCGTCTGCGGCGGTCGAGCATGTTCGGATCAACCCCGCGCCTACTCATAGCGAGGTCCGCCATCTTCCGCAGCGAGGCCGCCCGCGACTGCCAGGCCTCGACCATCTGCTTCGTGAGCGCCTTCGTCCGCTCCAGCGCCAGTCGGGCGCGCTTCCAGCGCCCGTAGGCCGCGACGTTCCGGGCGACCCAGTTCTCGACCAGCTCGACCGTAATCGCCCCGGAGTGCCGCTTCTCCCGCTTCCGCAGCTCGAGGTGCGCCCGCGCGTGCGCCTCCCACTCGGAGAAGGCCGCCCGGAAGTGGACGTTGAACTCCTCGAGCTCCTCGGTCGCCGTCTGGTGGAGCATGCCGGCCTTCCGCGAGTTCCCGTCCACCGCGTCCAGCGCGACCTCCAGGCGCTCCGCGCTCCGGGCGCGATCCCCGAGCGTCAGCTCCCGCTCGAGCTCTGCCCAGATCCCCTCGACGTCCACCCCCGAGAGCCGCTCGCGGAGGAACCCGAAGCGGTCGCCGCGCCGCTCGTGGCGCTCGATCGCCCGCTGGGACTCGCCCGTGCTCGCTAACTTCCTCAAATCAGAGTCCTCAATCGTGGGGCCCGTCGGAGTTCGGCGAGCTCCCGCTCGCTCAAAACGCCCCCGCGGTTCTCCCGGATCTCCCGGACAGCCTGCCCGACGCGGCCCTTATCCAGGAACCACCGCTTGTAGCGCGCCACCAGTCTCCTCCGCCTGTCCCTAACCGAGATGAGCCATCCCGCCCAATCACGCTCCGGGAAGCAGACGTCCAAAATTCGTAACGTAGCGGAATATATTAGATTGTCCCAATAATATATCGGGTCGTACTCGTGGAGCTCCGGGTCGAAGTGGTCCAGGAGGACCCCGCCGAGCCGCGGCTTCGACTCCGTCACCACGTACTCGACCTTCATTCCGACGAAGAACCCCTGCCCGTGGTCCCGGACCCACCGGGCGAGCTTCACGTGGAGCGGCTCGACCTTGTAGTCGTCGGGGTCCTTCGAGATCGACTTTGAGATCGCGACCTCCTCCACCGGGAGCTTCCCGGAGGCCACCCGCTCGAACGCCGGCGCGACGATCTCCCGCTCGATCCGCTCGCCGCCCCACGCCTTCATCAGGATCGCCTCCATCACCTCTCGAACTCGAGGAGGACCGAATTCCACTCGAGGCGACATCCGAACGACTTCAGGTGCTCAAGATAACGTTCCTGACAGTGCTCGACGAACTCGTTCCCGATTCGGTTCAGCTCCTCAATTCGTTTTTCCTCGGATTCCCATTTTGTATCATTTTGCGCGATTTGAATGAATATGGAATCAGTGTCTCCATAAAGTGGAATGAATCCGCACTCTTGTGCATATCTTGCCGTCTCGGTAATAAAGAACTGTCCCGAGAGGGTGATCGCCTCCGCCAGCTCCGTATCGTAGTAGCGCGATCTGGGGTTGCCCATGTCGCCGTAGAACGAAAGCCCGAGCCGTTTGAAGGAGTATGCAAGACGATAATAGAGGAGATACAGGTCGTCCTGGGTCGTCCCGGTGACCTGCAATCGCTCGTCCTGGAGAGTCGTGTACTTTTTCCGCCGCTCGAGGGTGCTCACGAACATCTGCGATATCGCACCCTCGCGGTCGATTCGGAAGGTTGATCCTCCGCGGAGCTCGTCGGTCTCAGCGTCGGTCGGGACGAACTTCGGGCACCGGCAGGTCGGGACCCCCGCGGCCTCGAACTCCGCCCGCCTCTCCGCCTTGACGATCGTCTCCGGTGAGATATTGAAGGCTCGAACCATCGACGGATATAGTGACTTGAAGTCGAAGTCCGCGACGTTCCGGTAGAATCCGACCTGCGGAGGGAATACGTAGGCCCCGGTGTACCGTTCCGGTCGCTTCCCGATCCAGTAGCGCGTTTTGTAGTGAAAGCCCTCCTTGAATCCCTTCTTCAGGAGCAGCTGATCTACCTTCGTCGAGATATTGTAATCGTTCGCAAACCCGCAGCCGATCCGGCAGAAGATCTGCTCGATACTGACGAACCATCTTCGGAGTGATCCCTGGGAACTGCTTTTTGAAGCCAGAGCGCCAATCTAGTTTCGGCATCTTCAGGACCGACTGGCCCACCGCGTCGAGTGCGAAACTCGTGACATCAGCCCCTGCTCGAATGTAGTGGCGTCTGAAGATCGGCAATGGATCGACGAAAAGCCAATAGCGCCAGTCGATCCGAATGTTGTACTTCCAGAACCTGGCGAAGATCACCGGGAAGTCGAAGTCGAATCCGTTCCAGGCGGCAAGCACGTCGTAGGGTTTGATCGCGTCGCGTAATCGTCGGAGCATCCGCTCCTCGGCCGCGTCGGTCTCCTCCTCGAGTTCAAGGTACCCGGAATCGGAATGGTCCTGCTCGAAGTCGTCACCCTGCCACGCGATCGAGAGGATCCGGTTCTTCTCCTTCCGATCGAATCCCCCGATCGTGTCGTCGGTCTCGATATCGAGGAACATAGTCCGGTACTTCGCCTGAATGTTCAGGTCGTAGTCGGTCATGAACCGCTGGCGCGGCGAGAGATCGGCCTCCAGCGGCTCGACGTCCTTCTTCTGCAACCAGTTGATTAGCTCGTGGAACGGTTTCCACTTGTCACGATCGACCGGAAAGCTGATGTCCATCGTCATCTCACCGAGGTACAGCGGAGTGGCCCACGAGTATTTGCGATTCACGAAATCGATACGCTCGAAGATCCGCTTTTTGTCGTGTCGCTCCAGCGGTCGCTCGACGTAGATCCGATAGTAGCGCTCCGGGAAATCAGGGTCGGGAACAACTCGATCGGCCCACCCGCGTTTGACCAACCACTCCCACTTCTCCTGGGGTATCTTCGCATCGGCCTCCTTGCGATCGACGAAGAAGTAGAAGTTGAACGGAACGACCTCTCGCTTCCGCGCGCCGGTCTCGGTCCGGTAAAGGAGGACGACATTCGTCCCCTCGGACCACCCGTGGTAGTACTCGCGCTCGGTGTTCCACTGGTAGCGCTCGTCAATCTCCGTCACCGCGACGTCGTCGATCGACCTCCCGACCTCCTCGTCGAAATTTGAAGACTTGATCTCGTCGCCGTCTACTACCTGCGCGTGATCCTTTCCGGCGAGCTTCTTCCCGTGAATATCCCCATGGAGTGCCTGAGTATCCGCCTCCGCAATCAAGGAAGACCCGGATCGATATCCACTATCGTCTATCAAGCGCCTTCCACGTGGATATTTTTTCATTTCGCCCTGAACTTCACCTCGACGATTGCGCTCTTCCGGTAGAACTCCTCGACGAGTTCATCCGCCCCAAGATCCCAGACGTTCGCGAGTCCAAGGAGAAACTTCAAAGTATCAACCCACTCCTCGCGAAGATTCTCGCGTGAGATCTGTCGATCATCATGTCGAAGGTGCATCTTCCAGTGGGTCTCACGGAGGAACTCATGGAGCTCATCCTCTGCATGAAGGACGAACTCGCTGGTCCACCGTTCGCGATCGGCCTCAGAGAGATCGCCAAGTCGGAGACCACGAGCCGCGAATACCTCCGTATTGAATGCCCGTTGTCGCAAAAGGAGATCGCCGAACCTATCTCCCAGGCCCGAGTCGGCCACTCCAATCGACTCGTCCAGGTCTTCCTTTGAAGTGTCGACGAAATGTACCTCACCACCCCAGGAGCTCCAGAGGTAGGCAACCTCGCGATAGCGCTTCCGACGCTCCTCAAGGATCTGGATTGTCAGTCCGCGTTCCCGTACCCGTGTCGCCCGGGCTAATGCCAACTCTGGATCTATCTCGAGAAGGAAGATCCTCGCCCTAGTGTTCCTCGCAATCAGACGATAGAAATCGTCGCCGGCATAGACCCCACGGAGGAAATCGAGTGTCATGGAGGAAAGGCACCAGCGGTCGACGACGAAGTCGGCGATCCTCGCGAACTCCGCGACGTCGAGGTTCGCCTGGTTCCCCAGGCGCATCCAATCCCCCGGCGTCCGCTCAGCCGCCGCCGGCGCCCGCCGCGAAGGGTCGTTGTAGACCTCGAGTCCGCTCCTCCGTGCGAACCTCGAAGCTGTGCTCGTCTTACCGACACCCTCGATCCCCTCGAAGACGTAAATCATCGGTAGACCACCGGGGAGCCGGAGAGACCATCGTCGAACGGTCCGTCGTCATGGAAGAGCTCGAGGTCACGCTCCGTCAGCTCGAACGTCTCCGGTCGCTCCTCGTCCGGGTCCGGGATCTTGACCCCGATCTGCGCCTTGAACGCCTCCGGGTCAGTCGACGGGCATTGGTGGTCGGCGAACTCCGCGACGTAGTCGCATGGGGCGGCGAGCGGGTTCCGCCCGCATGTCACATTCAGCCCACGGAAGATCTCGGAGTCGTCTCCAGGGACGTGGAACGTACACTTCCGGACGAAATCACACCGCGGCCTGAGCCACGCGCCGAGAAGCGGATAGGCGTCCGACTTCATCAGACGGTCACGGATAAGCCAGGCGACCGCGACGGTGTCGCTCTGCTCGCTGAATGTCATCCGCCGCGCGCAGAACCCACGGAGAGCCGCGAAGTTGATCGACATGACGACCCGCCAGCAGACCGAGAGCGGGAGCTGCTCGCGACAGGTCTCGAAGGTCGGCGACCAGTAGTCGCCGCCGCGGTACGCGATCTCCGTAACGTAGGCCGCGTGCGCCGCGAAGATCGCGGCCTTCTTCCGCTCGAGACGCGCGGGGTCCCGCCAGGTGGCCTCGGAGATCCGGAACGGGGTCGCCGAGAAGTCGTTGTCCCGCGAGCCAAGACTAGCGAAGACGACCCCGACCCGCGCGCGAGCGATCTGGTCGAAAGAGCTCCGCGAGCACCCGGAGACGTCGAAGGCGAACTTCGGGGACTCCATGGCGAGTGGGAGCGCCTTCGCCGCGAGGACCATCCGAACGACCGCGATCCGCGTCTCGACGTCGGCCTCCCGCCACCGTTTCCGACCCCAGTCGCCGAAGTGCGTCCAGGTCGAGAGTGCCATCACGTAGAGCGATCGGTACGGATTCATCGGCCCGTCGAGGAGGTCGACTTCGATCCCCTCGACCCCGCGGACGAAGACCGTCCGTGGACGCGCGGCCATCGTCGGGCAAGATCCGAATCGCTCCTTTATCTCCCTCAGTTCGTCGGCTCTATTCATTCGATCGTCCCGTCGTAGGAGACCGCCACGCCGTGGAAGACGACCGCCCGTAGCTCGTCGAGCGAGAGACAGACGGCGTCGAGGCCCTGCGCGAGCATCAGGTTGAACGGGTTCCCCCCGAGGTCGAAGGCGATACCGATCAGCTTCGGACCGGTAAGTATCGACCCACCGGTTACCCGTCCGTCCCGAATCTTCGCCGCGTACCCCAGCTCGAAGATCGTCCCGATGTCCTTCTCGTCCGTGATCGCGACGACCGCGGTGGAATCCTCGAGCTCCGCGAGGTTCCGGTCGTAGACGCGCCGACGTCTCACGACGTCCGCGTCCGGCGGACACGGGACCTCCCGCGGGACGTAGAGCCCGCGCTCGGTCGGGAGGTCGTCCCGCCACTCCGTCAGGACGGAGAGGACCGCCTCGTACCGCTCGACCTGCCGCGGGTTGAACCACGGTCCGGCGAAGTAGATCTTCCCGGTCATCGACTCGCCTCCTCCCGGTACGCGAGGAGGTCCCTCGCGACCTCGTTCAGCCCGATCCGTCGGTCCCAGCGCGCCAGTCGCCCGACGTGGAGGACCGTCCCGGCGTGCTCCACCGGGTCCCGACTCGCGCCCTTCGGGTGGATCGCCCTCCGGAGCGTCGGGATCTCCCCCCACGCGCCGCCGGTCGGAACCAGCTCCGGACGACGGATCTCGAGGATCGCCTCGTCCCCCTTGGCCCAGACCCGCTCGAACGGGACCGACGCGTCGGTCCCCGGCGCGCGGACCCCGACCGCCCCCGGCTCCTCCAGCGCCCGCCGAACCCGCTCGGAGAGCGTCGCGACCGGAACGCGGATCAACGTCGTCTCCGGCGCCGTCCACTCCCGCGCGACCGCCCGGTTGAAGACGTCCTCGTGCCGCCGAACGGTGTCGAAAGCCGGGGCCGGGAGGGCGTTGACGACCTGCCGTGTCCAGACCTCGCGCCCGCCGGAGACCGCCACCCGGACCCGCGGGAGCTCCCGCCCGTCCGTCCGCCGGATCTCCACCGCGGTTACCTCGCCGACCGTGGGCTCCATCCGGTTGAGCAACTTCCGCGCGAGGTCCTCGCGGTCGAAGCGCGTCGCGTCGAACTCCTCGACGCTCCGCTCGCGCGTCCTATCGAGGTCGACCACGCGCGCCGTCCTACCGCCGGTTGGAAGCCCGAGCTCCCGCGCGAGCGCGACGATCGCCTCCCCGCGGCGAACGAATCCCGGGAGGAAACGCGAGAGCGCGGAGACGCCCGCGCTCCGTCCGATCAGTACGTCCGCCTCAATCAGATAGGCGGCGAGCAGCCCGACCAACCCGCAGCCGAGGACGACGCAGTCGATCACTTGTACCGCCCCAGAACCCGCTTGCAGAGGTCCAGCGCGTAGCTCGCGGTGTCCCCGGTATATTCGTAGTTCACCCGCCCGTAGTGTCGCCGGCGGCGCTCGTCGGCGTCGAAGAACATGAGGTCCGGGAACCCGTCGAGAAACCCCTCCTCGACCCGGAAGTGGATCTTCAGCCCGTTGTGAAAGATCACGATCCGCGTCTTCTTCCCCGGGTCGAGATAGACCACGTACAGCTTCGTCCGCTTCTTCGTCCACCCGTCCGGCATCGCCTCCGTGACCTGCTCGTTCAGCCGCTTCGACTCGATCGTGAGGAGGTCGACATTCCGCCGGGCGGCCCGGGTCGCCGTCTCGAGTCGCTCGATTTCCAGGAGCAACTCGACGCGGTCCTTCCCCTCGGTCTCGATCCCCAGCTTCCGCGCGCGGTTCAGGAGCTCGACCTCGACGACCTCCTCCTCCGGCGCCTCCTCGTCGAGGACGCTCCCGCAGGCCCAGCAGCGCGCGACCGAGTCGTCGACCGGCGCGTCGCAGGTATCGCACTCGAACCCGTTCATCCCGGCGGCGACCGCCTTCTCCCAGAGGTCGCGATAGGCCGCCTTCATCGTCCGCTCCTCGGTCTCGATCCCGAGGACCTCCGTCGCCGTCTCGCGCAGCGTCCGGACGTTCAGCTCCTTCCACTTGGGTTCCGAGAACTTCGCTGCCATCGCCGAGATCCTCCGCCGTCGGGTTCGTTTATCCGAGATGAGTTTTCGCGTCTCCTCGCGCACGACCCCGACGATCACCGGGTCGAACTCCTCGAGCGTCAGCAGCCGCTCGAGACACCAGCGGGCGTCCTCGTTCAACCGCCCGCGGAGCTCGTCGATCAGGATCCCCAGGAAGACCCGGTCGCCGGGGTCCACCGGGTCGGGTTCCGCCGCCTCGAGCAGCTCCGGGCGGTGGAGGTTCCGCGCGACCCGCCGTATCGCCAACCGCGCGGAGGTCCGTGCGAACCGCGGGAGCGAGACCGCGCCGAAGGTCCCGCGCCGCCGGTGCTCGGCGACCGCATGTGCCCGCAGGTCGCGGCGGTGGAGGAACGCCCGGTCGCAGGCCGGGCAGAAGTAGGCGAACCCGCGGGCCGCGGTCGAGAGCGTCAGCGCCCCCTCGTTCACGACGTCGTCGAGCGCCCCGGAAACCGAAAGCGACCGGTAGCTCCCGACGGTCGCCGTCCCGACCGCGGTCAGCCAGGGGCGCGCGGCGTCGTAGAGTCGGCCGAATCGCGCGTTCGTCGGGTTCGCCCGGTAGGCGAAGAGCTCCGCGTCCACGTCAACC
>JALGZR010000063.1 GCA_025774805.1 bacterium | reverse complement strand
GAACCCCTCGACCGCGAGCGCCTCTGAGATCGTCTCGGGCGCGCTGCAGGACGACGGGCGGGCCGTCATCCTCGGCGAGCTGACCTACGGCAAGGGGCTCGTTCAGACCCTGATCCCTCTCGACGCGGACGTGAACCTCAAGCTCACCACCGCCAAGTGGTACACCCCGTCCGGGCGCTGCATCCAGAAGGACGCCTCCGATGAGAGCGACGAGGAGCCCGGCCGGGAGGTGGAGGCCCTGCAGGTGGAAGAAGGGGGCGAGGACGCGGAGATCGAGAAGTCTCTTCGCACGACGGGAGGGATCCTGCCCGACATCGTCATGGAGGGGGACCGCGTGACCCGCTACGGGTTCGAGCTCGAGCGGGGCAATCACTTCTTCCGGTTCGCCGTGGAGTACCTCATCGAGCATCCGGACGTGCCGAGGGACTTCCGCGCCGGCGAGACCCTCCTCGAAGAGTTCCGGTCGTACCTCGAAGAGGTCGAGTTCGACTACGAGTCGGCGGCCGAGCGCGAGCTCGAGCGGATGCGCCAGCTCGCCACGGAGGAGGGATACGAAGGGCAGACCCTGGCGGCCCTGGACGATCTCGGAACCCGGCTCGACGACGAGAAGCGAAGGGACTTCGAGAGGAACCTCGACTACATCAGGCTCGGCCTGGAGCGGGAGATCCAGGCCAAGGCCCACGGCGACGCCGCCATGTGGGAGGTCATCCTGCGCAACGACTCCCAGGCCCAGGCCGCGATCGATCTTCTTCTCGATCCGAATGCGTACGCCCGGGCGATCCAGGGCAAGGAGGCCATCGCGGCGGTCGGGGACGCCGAAGAGGAAGGGTAGCCCGGTACCGAGTCGGTTGCGCGGGCCGCCAGCGTCGCGCTTTCGGGCCGGGTCGGGGATCCCCGGCGAAGGGATCCCCGACCGGGATCAGCGGGACATGACGATCTTCCGGGTCCGGTCCCCCAGCGAGGTCTCGAGACGCACGAAGTAGACGCCCCCGACGGCCGGACGACCGGTGGCGTCGTTCCCGTTCCAGATCGCCGAGTGACGGCCCGCCGGGCGGAGGCTCCGAAGGAGCGTGACCAGCCGCCGTCCGCTCACGTCGACCACGGACAGATCCACGGCCGAGGCCGCCGGGAGAGCGTACTCCAGGCGCACGGTCCCCCGCGAGGGGTTCGGGAAGCCGGGGCCGAGCTCCACCTGCGCGCCCCCGGCCCCAGCCACCATCGGCGCACCCGTCGCCGGGGTGAATTCCACCGCGGCCGTCGCGAAGTTGAAGTAGAACCACCAACCGAGATCCGTGCCTCCCGGCTCCACGTCCCGCTCGTCCCACTCCGCGCAGCACCCGGTGCCTCCCGGAAAGAGCGCGCTGACCGGCTGTCCCCCCATGATGGGGATGTTCGGGGGCAGGATGGTCGTGTCGGCGCACGACTCCCGGAGCCATCCGCGGACCAGTCCGTTCACCAGGCTCACGGGCTCCGTCCCCCCGCCGCTGAACGTCGCGCCCAGCTGCCCGTACTCCATCTGGAGCATCACGCCGTTGAGCTCCAGGAGGAAGCTGAAGGGCTCGGTGACGAAACAGGGCTCGTTCGGCACCGAGACCGGCGGATCGTAGCCGAACGTGGTTCCCGGGATGATGTCCAGGCACACCGACGTGTCGGAGGTGACGTAGCCGAGCCACTGGATCGGGTTCACGGGATCCGGGTCGCAGATCGGGGATTCGAGCGGCGTCGTGCACGTTCCGAAGTGGAAGACCAGCTCCCCCTCCTCCAACTCGGGATCCCACGTGATCTCCGTCGGCATGGTGACGAATCCGGTCGCCCCTTCCGGTGGCGGGAAGTAGAGCAGCGGGTTGAGGTCGAGATACCCGTCCTCGTCGCCATCCAGGGTGAGCGCCTTCTCGATGCTCTCGTTGAACGCGTCGCCGAGCCCCAGGGGGGCCGTATCGGTCACGTCCCGGCATCCGAAGAAGTCGATGAACACCCAGACATGGGGGTCGCGAAGAGCGAGCTCGGACATGCGCTGGGCCCTTTCCGCCGGGCTGGCCGCGGGAAGGAGGAGAAGGCCCACGAGAGAGAGGCAGACGCTGCGGTACATGGTGGCGGTCCTGGACTGCGGGGAAGGGCACCCGGAGAGCGGCGGTCGCTCCGGGAGTCGTCGCCCCTGTCAGGGATCAAGTGTCAATTGTACCCCATGCCAAAGGTCGCTTCCGAGAAAACGGCCGAAACGGGCGGAAGCGGGTCGCCGGGGGGGTGCTCCCCCGGGGAGACCGGGCCGGAACGGGCCGTCGGCCCCACGAGCGAAGGGCCTCCGGTCGGACCTCGGGCCGCCGGACGGTGAGGCGGCGGTGGATCGTCCCGGGGAGGCGGGCTAGAATGCGTTCCCTGACAACGGAATCGGAGCCGTCCTTCGGGTCCCGCGCCCCGTCCGCGCGACGGGAACTCCCCCTCCGGGAGGGTGGTATCACCCTCCGAGGTCGGGCCGTCGCTCCGTGTCGAGGGACCGCGCCCCGGACGTGCACCGGCCCCGGGAGCCGCTCCCGGCCCGAGTCTCTCGGCGAGCTCGAACCGAGCCCGCCGCGGAAACCGGGGAGTCGCCGGCTCGCTCCGCCGGAGACCCGTCGCCTACGACCGTGCCGAAGAGGAGGACGACGCGTGCTGGCCCAAGAGATCGAATCGCTGAATGATCGGATCCGTCAGGAGAGCGCCTTCGTCGAGGACGTCCTGAACGGGACGGGACGGGTCATCGTCGGGCAACGGGGTATGACGGAGCGCCTTCTCGTCGCTCTCCTCGCCGACGGCCACGTTCTCCTGGAGGGGGTTCCGGGGCTCGCCAAGACCCTTACCGTGTCCACGCTGGCGGCGCTCGCCGCGGCGAAGTTCCAGCGGATCCAGTTCACCCCCGATCTTCTGCCCGCGGACCTCATCGGCACCCTCATCTACGATCAGCAAAAGGGCGAGTTCCTCCCGAAGAAGGGCCCGATCTTCGCGAATCTCATTCTGGCCGACGAGATCAACCGGGCTCCGGCCAAGGTCCAGTCGGCGCTTCTGGAGGCGATGCAGGAACGGCAGGTCACCATCGGCGAGACGACTTACCCTCTCGACGAGCCGTTCCTCGTGATGGCGACCCAGAATCCCATCGAGCAGGAGGGGACGTACCCCCTGCCCGAGGCGCAGGTCGACCGCTTCATGATGAAGGTGGTGGTCGACTATCCGGCGCGGGCGGAGGAGTTGGAGATCCTCCGCCGTCAGACCGGCCTGCCGCCGGAGCCCCCGGAGAAGCTCATCACTCCGGAAGCGCTCATCCGGGCCCGGCGGGTCGTCCGCGACGTGTACGTCGACGAGAAGGTGGAGAAATACGCCGTCGATCTCGTCTTCGCGACGCGCCAGCCGGCGGACGCGGGGCTCGCGGACCTCGCCGATCTGATCGAGTACGGGGCCTCCCCCCGCGCCACGATCAACCTGATCCTCGCGGCGAAGGCGCACGCGTTCCTGCGCCGCCGCGGCTACGTGACCCCCGACGACGTGCGCGCCCTCGGGATGGATGTTCTGCGCCACCGCATCATTCTCACCTACGAGGCCGAGGCGGAGAACGTCACCTCCGAGGACGTCGTGCGCCGGATCCTCGATACCGTTGAGGTTCCGTAAGGACCTCCCCGCTTCCCGGATCGCCCCATGATCCCGAAAGAGATACTCCAAGCGGTGAGGGTCATCGAGATTCGGAGCCGCTCCCTCGTGAACGACGTGTTCGCCGGCGAGTACCAGAGCGTCTTCAAGGGCCGGGGCATGGAGTTCGCCGAGGTCCGCGAGTACCTGCCGGGAGACGACATCCGGTCGATCGACTGGAACGTGACCGCGCGCACCGGTCACGCGCACGTGAAGAAGTTCGCGGAGGAGAGGGAGCAGACGGTCATGTTCCTGGTGGACGCCTCCCGATCCCTGGACTTCGGAACGATCTCGCGCATGAAGGGGGAGATCGTCGCCGAGGTGTCGGCGGTGCTGGCCTTCTCCGCGATCCGGAACAACGACAAAGTGGGCGCGATCATCTTCACGGATCGCATCGAGCTGTTCATCCCTCCGAAGAAGGGGAAGAAGCACGTCCTGCGGGTGATCCGAGAGCTTCTCTTCTTCCGGCCCGAGGGGCGGGGAACCGACGTCGGGATGGCGCTCGAGTACCTGTCCCGCGTCGTCCGCCGCAAGGCGGTCGTCTTCCTCGTCTCGGACTTCGTCTCCCCCGACTACTCCCTCCCCCTGCGCGTGGCCAACCGGCGGCACGATCTGGTCGCCATCTCGATCACCGATCCGGCCGAGGACCGCGTTCCCCCCGTGGGCCTGATTCACTTCGTCGACGCGGAGACCGGACGGGACCGGCTCGTGGACGCTTCCGATCGGGGGGTCCGGGAGTCGTTCCGCCGGCGCCGGCACGCGGCCCGCGAGACGCGCACGCGTCTGTTCCGGAAGTACAAGGTGGACGCGATCGATCTGGAGACGGACCGACCCTACACCGAGCCGCTGATCGCGTTCTTCCGGAAGCGGGAGAGGGAGATGGCGCTTTGAGGGCGATCCTCCTCCTCCCGGTCCTCCTGATCCTCGCGCGGGGCGACTCCGCGCGGGGCGATTCCGCGGCCGAAACTCCGGCGCCGCCGCCCCCCACGCTGCGCGCCTCGGTCGACACGAGCGCGACGACCGTGGGCGGATCGATCCACCTCACCGTGGAGGTCGACCGATCCCCCGGATGGCTGGTCGACCCCCCCACCCGGGACCTAGACCTCGAGCCCTTCCGGGTCCGCGCAGTGGAGCGCCGGCCCCGACCCGACGGGGAGGCCTTTCGGCTCCGCATCGTCCCGCTGAACGCCGGGGAGATCGACATTCCCCCCGTCACTCTGACCGCCCACGGATCCGGGGGGGCGAAGGAGGAGATCGCCACGCCGCCGATCCCGGTGACGGTCGCATCCAACCTGCCCCCTCCCGCCCCTCCCCCGGAGGCCGCCGCCGAGGAGGACGGCGAAGAGGACGGCGGCGCGGGTGGCGGGGAACAGGACGCAGCCCCGCCCGACCGGGCGGACTACAAGCCGGCGCGGACGGTCTCCCGGGACTGGATCCCCCTGATCCTGGCGGCGGCCGCCCTCGTCGCGGCCGCTCTCCTGGGGTACTCGCTCCTGCGCCGGTGGAGGCGCCGCCGGGGGCGGCGCGCGGAGGAGGACCCCGCCGCACCGCGAAAGCCGCTGCGGCCCGCCTGGGAGATCGCCCTCGAGGAGCTCGATCGCATCGTGGGGGCGGGCTACGTCGATCGGGGGGAGGTCGATCTGCAGTACGTCGAGGTGACCGAGGCCCTCCGCCGCTATCTCGAGGATCGGTACGGCGTTCCGGCGCTCGAGTCGACGACGGAGGAGCTGCGCGGTCACCTGCGACCCTCCCCGGTACCGGACCCCGTTCAGTCCCGAATCCTCGCGGTCCTCCGGGAGGCGGATCTCGTGAAGTTCGCCCGGGCCGTGCCGGAGTCGACGGAGGCCCGATCGGTGGAGCAGCGGGCGCGGGAGCTCGTCCACGCGACCATGCCCCGACCCGCCCGGAAGGCGGTCCCATGAGCTTCCGAGATCCTCTCCTCCTCCTCCTCCTCGTGCCGATCGTCGGCGCCGCGATCCTCGTCCTCCGCCTCGGGCTGCGGGCAAGACCGGGGGCGAGGTACCCCACGCTGGGGGTCTTCGCACAGGGATCCTCCCTCGCGGTGTGGGCGAGGCGGGCGCTTCCCCTCGTCCGGATCTCGGCCCTGGCCCTGCTCGCCTTCGCGCTCGCCCGACCGCAGCTCGTCGAGAAGGAAGAGGAGATCAAGACCGAGGGCATCGACATCATGCTCGCGCTCGACGTCTCGGGGTCGATGCAGGCCGAGGACTTCAAGCCGAGAAACCGCCTGCACGTCGCGAAGAACGTGGTGTCCGAGTTCCTCGATCTGATCCGAAACGATCGCGTGGGGCTCGTCGTGTTCGCGGGGCAGGCCTTCACGCAGTGTCCGCTCACCCTCGACTACGACGTTCTCCGCACGCTCCTCGCCCGGGTCGAGATCGGAATGATCGAGGACGGAACCGCGATCGGCACGGCGCTCGCCAACAGCGTGAACCGCCTGAAGGACTCGGCGGCCGAGAGCAAGGTCGTCATCCTGCTCACCGACGGCGAGAACAACGCGGGCAAGATCGATCCGGCGACCGCGGCGAAGGTCGCCGAGGCGCTCGGCGTCCGCGTCTACACGATCGGAGTCGGGAAGAAGGGCGGCGCGCCCATTCCCGTCGACCATCCCGTATACGGGAAGATCTACGCGCGCAATGCGGACGGATCCCTCGTTCTGACGAAGATCGACGAGGAGAGCCTCACCGAGATCGCCGAGACCTCCGGCGGGCAGTACTTCCGGGCGACGGATGCGGAGGCGCTCCGGAAGATCTACGCCCAGATCCTGGAGCTCGAGCGCACGAAGTTCCAGGTGAAGCAGTTCGAGAAGGCGCACGAGTACTTCCGCTGGGCGGCGTTTCCCGCCGTGGTCCTCCTGCTCCTGGAGCTGGGCCTGGCCCACACGCGACTGAGGGTCCTGCCATGAGGTTCGCCCGACCGGAGCTCCTGCACCTCCTCTGGATCGCGGCGATCCTGCTGCCGCTGTTCGCGATCCTGGTGTCCCGCTCCACCGATCGGGCGCGACTCGAGCTCGTCGGCTCCGATCTCCTCCCCAAGCTGGCGCGCGGGTTCAGCCCCGCCCGACGAAGGGTGAAGGGCGTGCTGCAGATCGTGTCCCTCCTGCTGGTTCTCTTCGCGCTCGCGGGTCCGCGGGTCGGAAGCCGGGAGATCACGATGCGACGACGCGGCATCGACCTCCTGATCGCCATGGACACCTCGCTCTCCATGATGGCCCGCGACATTCCCCCCTCCCGCCTCCAGAAGGCGAAGCGCGAGGTCGTCGCTCTCCTCGATCG
Source organism: bacterium (assembly GCA_025774805.1). Lineage (GTDB taxonomy): Bacteria > ARS69 > ARS69 > ARS69 > ARS69 > JALGZR01. The sequence goes on along the minus strand of JALGZR010000063.1, from coordinate 46,635 downwards.
GTTGGAGGGAGATCGCGTCGGACTCGTCGCGTTCGCCGGGGACGCGTTTCTCCAGTGCCCGCTGACCCTCGACTACGGGGCGGCGCGCATGTTCCTGGAGGTACTCGACGAGAACTCCGTGTCGCGCCCGGGGACGAACCTGGGCGGCGCGATCCGAAAAGCGCTCGACGCGTTCGGGGAGGAGGAGGACAAGTACAAGGCCATCATTCTCGTCACCGACGGCGAGGATCTCTCGGGGGCCGGGCTCGGCGCGGCCCAGGAGGCCGCCCGCCGGGGGATCCGGATCTTCACGATCGGGGTCGGCGCGGAAGAGGGAGAGCCGATTCCCCTTCCGGCCGATGACACGGGAGGGGGGGGCTACAAGAAGGATCGGTCCGGAGAGATCGTGATGACCGCCCTCGACGCCGAGACCCTGGAGCGCATCGCCCTCGAGACCGGCGGCGAGTTCCATCGGGCCACGACCGGAGAGCTCGAGCTGGATCGCATCTACGATACGCTGGCCGGCCTCGAGGAGAGGGAGGTCGCCTCCCGTTCCTTCACGCAGTACGAGGAGCGCTTCCAGTTTCCGCTCGGCCTGGCCCTGTTGCTCCTTCTCATCGACTTCGCGCTCCCGGAGCGCGTGCGGACCCGCCGGGACTGGGAAGGGAGGTTCGCATGAGCGAGAGGAAGCTCCGCACCGCGCCTCCGCCGAGGGGTCGGACGGCGCTCGGTGCGCTCGGGATCCTGTGGGCGATACCCCTTCTCGGGGGATGGTCGTTCTTCGATCCGTTTTTCGAGAACGTGGAGAAGGGGAACGCCGCGGCCGAAGGGGGCGACGACGCGGCGGCGCTGGAGCACTACGAGCGGGCGGCCGAGGCCGTTCCCTCGAGCCCGGTGCCCGACTTCAACCGCGGAATCGTGCTGGCGCGCGGCGAGGATCCGGCCCCGGCGCGGGACGCCTTTCTCGGCGCGGCGGCCGCGGAGGACTCCGAGATCGCCGCCGACGCGCTCTACAACCTCGGCAACGTGCACTTCGACCATGAGGAGTACGGTCGGGCCATCGAGGCCTACCTGAAGAGCCTGGATCTGGACTCCGAGGACGGGGACGCCCGGCGCAATCTCGAGCTCGCGGTCCGGCGACTCCAGGAGCAACAGCAGCAACCGCAGCCTCAGCCTCAGCCGGAGGAATCCGAGAACGAGGAGGACGAGGATCGGCCCGAGCCGACGCCTCCCGACGAGCCGTCGGAGGGGCAGGACGAGTCCCCCACTCCCGAAGAGGAGCCGGAGGACGAGGAGCCGCCCGACTCCACCCGGCAGCCCCGGCCGGAAGAACGGATGAGCCGCGAGGATGCCGAGCGTCTGCTGAACGCCGTCGAGACCGAGGAGCTCAAGGTTCTCGAGCAGCTCCAGCCGTCCGAAGAGGAGAGCCGCGGGGTCGCGCGCGATGATTGGTAGGGGAGAGCGTTCGGGCCGGGTCGGACCTGCGCCGTTCCGGGCCGGGGCGGCGGGGATCCTTCTTCTCCTGGCGCTCTTCGGGGCCGAGACCGCGTTCGGTCTCGAGGTGGAGATGAGCGCGTCTCGCACCCGCGTCCGCGTCGGCGAGCAGTTCACCCTCTCCGTCGAGGTGAGCCACGGCGGCATGGGCAACGTGCCGGAGCCGACGCTCCCGGACGTGGAACACGTCCGTCGCCTGAACAAGTACTCCTCGCGCAACTTCTCCTACGTCAACGGCCGCGCGACCTCGAGCCTCGTGCTCCAGTACGTCCTGGTGGCCGATCGGGAGGGGACCTACGCGCTGGGACCGGCCACGGTGAAGGAGAACGGCGAGACCGTGACCAGCGAGACGATCCGGGTCCAGGTCGACCCGGCCGGCTCCGGGGCGACGGTCCGTCCTCCCTCCGGCCGGCCGGAGGACGCCGCCGAGGGAGCGGAAGACCTCTTCGTGGTCGCGCGCGTGAGCGACGACGATCCTTACGTGAACGAGCAGATCACGTACACGTTCACTTTTCTACGTCGGATTCGTCTCCTCGACACTCCGAAGTACACCGCCCCCGCCGCGACCGGCTTCTGGGTCGAGAACCTCGACACCACCGGTCCCACCGAGGTGATCGTGGACGGGCGTCGGTATTACGCCGACCGGGTGCGCACCGCCCTCTTCCCGACGAGCCCGGGAGAGTACGAGATCGGCCCGGCCCAGCTGTCCGCCACCGTTGAGGACCGGAGTCGCCGGCGGCGGAGGGACCCGTTCGACATCTTCGGTACGGATCGGTTCGGGCTGTTCCGGTCGGGACGGGACGTCGTGCTGAACACCGATCCTCTTCCGATCCGGGTGAGGCCCCTGCCCGAGGCCGGGAAACCGGAGGACTTTTCCGGGGCGGTGGGACGCTTCGAGCTCGCCGCCCGCGCGGACAAGCGGGAGGTCAAGGCGGGCGATCCGGTCACGCTCGAGGTCGTTCTCTCCGGGGAGGGGAACATCCGCGTCGTTCCCAGCCCCGACCTCGGTGCCCTGGAGGACTTCAAGATCTACCAGTCGGAGACGGCGGAGACGACCTACGCGGCCGACGGTCAGATCCGGGGTCGGAAGACGTGGGAGTTCGTCCTGGTTCCCACGACGGGCGGTGACATCGAGATTCCGTCCGTGCGGATCTCCGTCTTCGACCCGGACCGGGAGGACTACGTCCTCTTGGAGACTCGGCCCCTCCCTCTGGAGGTGGAGACCACGCCGCTCGACGAGGCGCTCGCCCGCGGGGACGATCTCCGGCTCACCAAGGAGCGGGTCCGGTTGCGCCAGCGCGACATCCGCTACGTGAAGCCGGCCCCCGATCGCTTCCGCACCGAACGGGGCCCTCCATGGACCCGACCCGCCTTTCTCCTGGCGCATCTCGCTTCCGGACTCGCGTTCGCGGGGGCGGTCTTCGTCCGCCGCCACCGCGATCGCCTGCGGAGCGACCTCCGCTACGCCCGCTCCCGCGGCGCCGGCCGGATGGCGACGAAACGCCTCCGGGGCGCACGCGCCGCTCTCGACTCGGGGGATCTCCCCGCATTCTTCGGCGAGCTGTCGGCAGCCCTCCGCGGTTACGTCGCCGACAAGGCGGATCTGGCGGCCGCGAACCTCGACGAGAAGGAGGTTCGTCGGGAGCTGGCCGCGTCCGGCGCGTCGCCGGAGGACGCGGACTCGCTCTTCCGGATGCTCGAAGCCTGCGATTCCGCCCGGTTCTCACCCCTCGGAAGGGACGCCGGAGGAGCGGCCGAGCTGCTCGAGGAGGCGAAGAAGTGGATCGCCCGCCGGGAGTCGTCCCGGGGGCGGCGCTCTCCCCGGCGTTCGCGCTCTCTCGTTCTCGCGCTCCTCCTGCCGGTGGCGACCGCTCCGGCGGCCCGGGCGGCTTCGGAATCGGCCCGGGGGCTCTTCGACCGGGGAATGGCCGAATACGAGGGGGGAGAGTTCGAGAAGGCCGTCGAGACGTTCTCGTCCGTTCTCGACGCGGGCGTCGACGATCCCGTCGTTCACTACAACCTGGGGAACTCGCACTTCAAGAGCGGCCGACTCGGTTTCGCGATCTACCACTATCGCCGTGCCCAAGGGATGGCTCCGCGGGACGAGGACATCCGCGCCAATCTCGACTACGCACGTTTCCTCGTGCTCGACAGCCTCGAAGAGGGAGCTCGGACCGATTTGCGCGTCGAGGGCTGGCTCGATCGCGTCACTCCCGAAGAGGCCTTCCGGATTCCCGCCCTCTTCTGGATCCTGGCCGGACTCGCCGGGGTGATCTGGCAGCTCGGGTCGCGGGCGGCGCTCGCGGCGCGTCGTTCCTTCGTGGTCTTGCTCGCCCTGTGGGGGGTATCCTTCGCGGTGGCCGGAGCCGTCGAGCATCGCGCGCGTCATCTGAACGAGGCGGTGGTATTGCCTGGCGAGGCCTCGGTCCGAAACGGTCCCGGGGACTCCTTCGACGTCGCGTTCGTCTTGCACGAGGGGGCGGAGGTCGTCGTGGAGGGAGAGCGAGGACGTTGGGTCGAGGTCTCCCTCCCCGGGGATCTGAGAGGCTGGATCCAATCGGAGGAGATCGCTCGGCTCTAGCCCGGACTGTTCATGAAGGATCTGCTGCGATCGCGGATACGCGCCACCGGACGAGCGTCCTCGGGGTCCGTACCCTGCAACGTATCGTTGAGATACGCCTCGGGTCCAAACCCCTGCGGGTGCCCGTCCGGTGGGCGTCTCCGCAATCTCGCGACGATCTTCATGAACAGTCCGGGCTAGAAGATCGCTCGGCATCAGTCGGGAGGATGTGATGATGCAAATCCGCCGCGCCGTCGCCGCGGGAGTCTCGATCTGGGCCGCTCTCGCATTCACGGTGAGCCGCTCACCGGCGGAGACGGCCGAGAGCGCGAGGAATAACGCACCCGAGGAACGCGAAGCTCCGTCCGTGGAGGAGGCCGGACTCGTGATCGTGCGCATGGCGATCTGCCGGGGCGTGGAGAATCGCTCTCCCGTCGGCGCCGACACGACCTTTCCGCGGGACGTCGGCCGTCTCTACTGCTTCACCGAGGTGAAGGGAGCGCAGGAGCCCACCCCCGTCTTCCACCGCTGGTTCTTCGGAGATCGGCTCGCCGTGGAGATCCCCATCCAAGTGAAGGGACCCCGCTGGCGTTGCTGGACCCGGAAGAGGATCCCGGCGGGCGGAGAGGAGGCCGGGCGCGTCGAGGTGGCCACCGAGGAGGGCGACATCCTCGCGACCGCCGAGTTTCGCCTTGAGTAGCCGGCTGGGCGTTCTCGGAGGAAGCGGACTCTACGACATCGAGGGGTTCGAGGGTCGAGAGGAGATCCGGATCGACACCCCCTTCGGTGCCGCGTCGGATGCCTTCGTCACCGGCACCCTCGAGGGCCGGGACATCGTCTTTCTCTCCCGACACGGACGGGGTCACCGCCTCAGCCCTTCGACCGTCAACTACCGTGCGAACGTCTGGGGGATGAAGCAGCTCGGCGTCGAGTTTCTCGTCGCGATCTCCGCCTGCGGCAGCCTCCGGGACGAGATCGCTCCGGGGGACTTCGTGGTGATCGACCAGCACATCGATCGCACGAGGGGGCGGCCGGCCACGTTCTTCGACGAGGACGTGGTGGCCCACGTCGTTCTCGCCGATCCGATCACCGCCGAGCTCGCCGGACCTCTGGCCGACGCCGCCGCGAAGGCGGGAGTGACGGTCCGGCGGGGGGGCACGTACCTCTGCATCGAGGGGCCAGCCTTCTCCACCCGGGCGGAGAGCCAACTGTACCGGAGCTGGGGAGCGGACGTCATCGGGATGACGAACGTCACGGAGGCGAAGCTCGCACGCGAGGCCGAGATGGCGTTCGCCACCCTGGCGCTGGCCACCGACTACGACTGCTGGCACGAGGAGCACGAGGACGTGACCGTCGAGGCGGTGCTCCACGTGCTCCGGCAGAACGTCGCGAACGCGAAGGAGACGATCCGGATTCTCTGCCGCGATCTGCCGGTGGATCTGACGAACCCCTGCGCGGGCAGTCTGGCAAACGCGATCCTCACCGCCCGCGACGCGATTCCCGACGAGGCGAAGCGGCGACTGGAGCTGTTGATCGGGAAGTACGTGTGACCCGACGTACGACGACGAGCCCGGTGAGAGATGCCGGCTACTCCATCACCCAGATGTCGAGGTTCCCGTCGCGGTCGGAGTGGAACGCGACCTTCCTTCCGTCCGGGCTCCACGCCGGGCCGCCGTCGCCGACGACTCCCGCGCCGAAGGTCACCTGGATGGGATTCGTCCCTCCGTTGGGCACGACCCAGAGATTCGAGTCCGTGCCCTCCGACCGGGCGAAGAGGATGGCCTCCCCCCCGGGAGACCATGCGGGATCGAACTCCGTGAATCCGGTGTCCCCGGTCAGCGGCTCCACTCCCGGCGCATCGACATCGCGCGTGAAGATGTGGGGGCTCGCGAACGTCAACTCGGAGGAGAACACCAGCGTCTCGCCGTCGGGCGAGACCGCCGGGGCCCGGTCCTCGGCGTTCAGAGCGGTGACGGAGACCGCCTGTGCATCGATGCCCGGTACCGGCTGACGCCAGAGATTGAACGTGCCCGAGGTACCGCGACTCGAGGAGAAGTAGAGTGACAGGCCGTCGGGCGTCCACGCGGGCTCGATGTCGTCCTGGTTGCCCGTAGTGACCGCCAGCGCACCGAGCTCTCCCGTGGCGACGGGAAGTCGCCAGATGTCGAAGTTCACCGATCGATCGGAATCGAAGGCGATCCACTCACCGTTCGGCGACCAGGCGGGGTTGCGGTCCTCGTTCACGTTCGTCGTGAGGCGCTGCTCGTTCGCTCCGTCGGAGTCCATGACCCAGAGGTCGAAGTGACTGCCGTCCCGGTCGGCCTGGAACGCGATACGCGTTCCGTCCGGAGACCACGAGGGGTCCATGTCGTCCGCCGGGTCCGACGTCACGCGGGTGACGGTGCGGGCGGCCACCGTCGCGACGACCGAGGCCTCGGCGGAGTTCCCCGCGGCATCGGAGGCCTCGACCCGGATGTCCAGTTCCGTCCCGGCGCTCTCCGCGAGCGTGATCACGCGGAGAGAGAAGGGTGAGGTCGAGTCGAGGAAGGGGGGGCCGCTGTTCACCCGAAACGAGACCCCCTCGACACCGACGTCGTCGCTGGCGTCCACGTTGATGAGAAACGAGACCCCGGAGACGTCCGTCTCCGCCGTCGGGGTCGTGATGACGACCACCGGTGGACTCCGGTCGATGTCGACGAGGATCTTCTCGTCGCAGGCGCCGAGCGGGACCAGGGCGAGCACGACGGCGGCGAGCAGTCCGAGTACCGGGAGGGGGCGACGCGTTTCCGGGCGGGTCGAGAGGCGGATCACGGCGGTCTCCTGGGGGTGGCCTGTCCCCCGGTCGGGGACCTCATCTCCTGATCGTCCCCTGCCAAGGACATCTTGAGAACGGCTTGCCCCCCGGAGCGGGGAAGGAACCGCCGACACCCCAACGCCTTGGGGCCCCCCGACGGCCGGCCCTCTTCTCCGCTGGCCGCCCGCGGCCCGAGGCGATACCTTTTTCGTCTCCGGGGGCCCCCTTCGCCCCCGCCCACGGAGGGCCTCATGGTCTTCACCGCACGGGTCGGTTCTCTCCTCGCGATGGGGACCCTCGCCGGGATCGGTCTCGGGCCGGAGGAGGCGATCTCCGTCCCGGCCGATCTGCCGGAGGCCCTCGTCGAAGCGTGTCGATCGGAGCTCCCGGACGACCTGGTCGAGCTCGCCTCGCCGGAATCCCTTCGCGCTCAGGGTCCCGCCGGAAAGTGGTTCATCGCCTCCGGTCAGATGGACGGCGCCGGGTCCGAGGAGGCGATCCTGGTCGTTCTGCCGAGGAACCGCCCCGGGACGATCACGTTCTTCGCCGAGCGGGAGGACCGGCGGCTCGTGCGAAAGAAGATCTCCCTGAAGGACGAGGCGGTGACCCGCGCGTCGGTGTCGTTCCCGGGGTACCGTCCGGGGCACTCCCTGGCGCACGTCGACGCCGGCGACGGCGGGCAGGTTCTTCTGTGCTGGACCGGGAGGAAGCTCGTCGACGTCTGGAAGGTCGGACGACCGTCCGGACAGGAGCTCTCCTGGTTCGAGCTCGAAGATCTCGACGGAGACGAGATCGCCGAGGTGATCTCCTACGTCCGCCGCGAGGTCGACGTGTACGCCGACGAGGAGATCCGTGAGAGTGGGGGCGTGGACGACCGGTCATCCTCCTCGGATCACGTGACCGCTGTCGCCGTCCACCGGCTCGCGAACGGGAAATGGAAGAAGGACAAGAAGCTCCTCGAGGGCCTGCGATGAGCCGTCCCGAGCTCCGAGGACATCTTCCGGACACGATTCGATGACCGTCGCGGTCGGGGTTCTGGCAGCGCTGGCCGCTCTCGTGGCAGCGGTCTGGTGGCTGTTCTGGCGGACGAGGCCGATCTGCAAGCTCACCCTAAGGGAGGGCGACGGGGTCGGGCTCGAGTTCCTCGTGACGGACCGGGAGGCGACGATCGGCAGCGGAGAGGACCAGACGATCGTGGTGAGCCATCCCAAGGTGTCCCGTCTTCACGCTACGCTGCACCTCGAAGAGTCGCGGTTCGTTCTGCGGGATCGTTCGAAGCACGGAGTGCGTGTGAACGGCGAACCCACGCGGGAGACCGAGCTCCGAAGCGGAGATCTCATCTCCCTCGCGGAATCGGTGGATCTCATCTTCACCCGCCTGGGGTAGCCATCGAGCCCCGCGGCACGGGGATCACCCGGCGCGGGCGGGGGTCCCGAGACGCAGGAGGAGGCACTTGTTCGGAAAGAAGAAGGCGCCGCCCCGAACGTGTCCCGAGGGGCATCCTCAGGAGGAGTCCTGGGAGCAGTGCCCGTTCTGCGCGGCGGAACGGGCGGCGGGCGCGACCGGGCCTTCGGAGTCGGGAGTGAGGGACCTTTCCGATCCCGCCCCCTCCGGCGACCCCGGCCGGGGAGCGGTGGTGGTCAAGAGGAAGGCCTCCGCCGGGCGTCCGCTGGCCGGGTGGGTCGTCGCCCTGAACGGGGAGCAGGAGGGCACGGACTTCCGCCTGAAGACGGGTCGGAACATCCTCGGGAAGGGTGCAAAGTGCGACATCGTCCTGAGGGACGCCTACGTCTCGGAGCGTCATGCGGTTCTCGAGTGCCCGGCGACCGAGGGCGCGTACGTCCTCGAGGACCTCGGCTCGCGGCACGGCACGTACCTGGAGGACGAGCCCATCGAGCAGGGAACCGGCCGCCGGATCCCGGACGGGAGCCGCATCCGACTGGGTCATACCGAGCTCTTCTTCCGGAGCTTCGAGGGAGGCGCCCGCCCGGGCGCCGGCTCCGACTGACCGCCGGCCCCGCGACGTGAGCTCGTAGGGGGGATCTCCGGAGGACCGCACACCTACGTCGCGGAGGATCCGGCGATCATGGCTCTGAGCTCCGAACTGATGCAGGGCCTGGTGAGAGAGATCGGGAGCCGAGCCGGTTCTCCTGGTCGTGCCGTCGAAGTACCGATTGCAGCGGGGTGCGCACGACTCGTCCCGATCCGAGTTCTCGGATCGCTGGAGGAATCGGGCGGCGCGGCATTCCGTTCGGCTTCAGGATCTGGTGGGGCCCTTCCGAGAGGCCGCCGAGACCGGGCAGCGGCTCTTCCTCGAAAAAGGCATCCACTTCAACCGGCGGGGACACGCGCTGGACGCCGAGGTCATCCGCGAGGCCTATCCGAAACTGTTCGGGCATCGAGCGGGGGCAGGGGATTCCGCATCTCTCCCCGGTGTTTCCTCGAACCACGCTGGGAGGGAGTCGGGACCGGGAAAGCAAAACCGATAAATATCAGTTTTTGACATGACGGAGGTCAGCAAAATGATGCTGATCGCCGTCGGCGGTCCCGGGCGCGGCGATTGCCAGGTCGGAAGGTACGATGCTAGCTTGCATCTCTTACCAGACACCGTGAGCGACAGCCTCGCGACGAGCCTGGTGAGAAATGCAGGCTAGGAGCGACGCCCCACGTACGCCACCAGCGACCTGTTCCGTCACCGTTCGTTCCGGGGGATCCACCTGATCAGCGAAGGACTGGTCGCGCGGCTGGCGTGGAAGGATTCGTTTCGGGAGCTGCCACCTTTCAGGTCGCCGGCCGGGGATCATCCGGGCCACGACGCGTGATGTGCGGGTGAGCAACATCTTGGCCGAGTACAGTCTGATGCTGCGGAACCGCGCTGCCAACTTACGGCTGCACGACCGGGGGCCAGAGGCAGCGGAGCTCGAGACGTGGGCCGCCCTCCTGGAGCGGTGATAGCCCGTGCCTCGAACCCAGTCAGGGATCCACAGGTTCATCCCGCTCTCGGGACCCAAGAAAGCGCATCCGCTGATCTCACAAGCTCCGCGTTCAGCTCGGATCGATACAGGGCCACCCCAGAGTTCTCCTCAGTTCCAACCGAAGCGGGGCAGGTCCACTGGCGCCCGTCATCCGCTCCTGCTCAGTGAATGGCTGAGGGCTGAGAGCGGCGTCGGGATGTCAGACGCCGGGCCGCCGGTAGAGCAGCGCACTCTGCCTGCGGCGACTCACCGACTCGCCCGGACTCCGCCAGGCACAAGACCGCGGCCGGCTCCGACTGCCAAACCGTCACGCAGTTCCCCTGACCGCGTCGTTCCGTGGCCGCGTCTTGGCATCCTGCTTGGCGCGGGTCGCTGAAGCGCGGAACCACACATTGCACGAAGGCCGCAAAGCGACGATCCACGGGGAAATGCCGGAATCTACCCGGATAGCGGCGGCCTCCCCAAGGGGACGGGTCAACCGATTCCTACCCACAAGGTGGGACATGTCTTGGTGGACGCAACACTGTCCGCGCTGAGAACTCGCGATCGCGGCGAGTCCGTTTTCACCCTCCTGCGGATGTGCTCTCTCGCGCTTGCGCTGGCGATCCTCAAAAGACTGAAAAAGACTGAATCGACAACTCAGAATTGGCGATAAGTCCCCTGAGTGAGTTGTCCGCAAGGTCCGGTCACTTCTCGTGAGTCTCTACGTGGGGGGCATGTCTTGGAGTCCTCACACCGAAAAGCGCTGTTTCGCCGTCCGATCCTGTTGCTTGCCGCCACAGGCGTCGTACTCGCTCCGGCCACGGTGCAAGCGGAACCGTCGGTCGAGGGTGTGGAGCCACCTCTGCGTGAGACCGGCGTCTGTCTCGACTGCCACGAAGGTCAAGACACGAACCTCGCCACCTCTCCGCATCGGGTGGACTTGGAAGTCCCTGACGGGATGGAACCGCTGGTGACGTGCACCGAATGTCACATCGGAGACTCCCGGCACTGGGAGGAAGATCCCGAAGCGTACCCCATGCCCGGGCCGGGCAGCGTCGGGGCGGCGGCAGAGGCGCGGATCTGCTCTACCTGTCACCAGAACTCGCACCAGCAGACCGTGCACGATCAGAACGTTCACTTCACCAACGAAGTCGGCTGTTCGGATTGCCACCGAGTCCACGGCGCCGCGGAGACGGGGCTCATGCGGTCGGCCGAGGTCGACCTGTGCGTCTCCTGCCACGCCGGCGTGGAGGGGCAGTTCGCCCAGCCTTTCCACCACCCGGTCCACGAGGGCATCGTGAAGTGCAGCGAGTGCCATCTCGGTCTCGACGAGACGGCCCGCGAGCTGTCCTGGAACGGGATCAACGGAGCCTGCGTGCGGTGCCATATCGAGTTCGAAGGACCGTTCCCCTTCGAGCACCAGGCGACGCTGGACTACTCGACGGAAGAGGGGGGATGCCTGAGCTGTCACGCGGCGCACGGTTCGTCGCAGCCGCGCATGCTGACGCAACCCTACGAGGCACCCCACTTCCAGCTGTGCACTCAGTGCCACATGGTCCCGCCTCTCCACGGCCAGAACTCTCAACACGGATCCTTGTGGGCCGGCATCTCCTGCAACGAGTGCCACTCCGACATTCACGGGTCGTACGTGAGCCGCAACTTCCTGAGTCCCTCGCTTCAGGCCCTGGGTTGCCTGACGGCGGGCTGTCACAAGTAGGGCGGTGTCCGAATGAGAACGAAGACGTTTTCGACCGTACCGATCGTGTTGATGGTCCTCTTGGCGTCATCCGCGGGGGCCGGCTGGGAAGGCACGCTCAAGGTGGGAGGCATCGTCCTCGACGAGGAGGGCGACAAATCGGCCGTCCAGGAGACGTACAACATTCACGACGGGTTCTCCCTGTCGCAGGTACGGCTCACGGGAACGCCGACCGACGACACCTACCTCATGCTGAACCTGCATGAGATCAACCTGGATGGTCGCAGGGGCGACTTCTTGTTCCGGAAGCCGAGCGTCCTCCGGCTCAAGGCCTCATTCGATCAGCACCGGCAGGTGTTCGATCCCCGGCGGAACGTCACTTCCGACCGGAAGGACTTCAAGCTCGGCACCGACGTGACTCCGGTCCCGTGGCTCAGGCTATCGGGCAACTTCGGCGTCATGGATCGGGACGGAGGTCGGCTGCCCTACCCCGTCGGCACCCGGGCCGTCCTCAGGACCCAGAGCACGAGCTGGCTGGGGAACGGGTACGACTACTCCATGCGCACCGGCGGACTGTCGGCCGAGGTGCGGAAGGACCGACGTGGCGTGGCGGTGGACTATCGGGGAACCGAATTCACCGATGACCTGAATCCCGTCGCCGACCGCACCGGGGATGTCGTCTCCGCCCGACTCTGGGCTCCCGGCCTGCTCCACCGGAACCTGACTCACGTGGTCCGGGCCGCCTACGGAGTGAGCGAAACGGCGGACGCGACCGACTACACCTTCTCCAGCTTCCATTACACCGGGGTCGCCCGGGTCGTGGGCGATCTCCAGTTCAAGTACGGGTTCCACGGCCAGCGGATCGAACACGAGACGACCGACCTCAAGACCGATCGCTTCCAGCACGACGTGGACGCCACGTTCTATCACGAGGACGGGAACGCGACAGTCGGATACGGCTACGAGACCAACGACGACGACCGTCACCTCACCAGCTACCACAGCTGGCGGGCGGGGGCGCTCCTCCGGGGCGACCGGCACACCGTGCGCGTCCGGTACGCGGGTCGCGACAAAAAAGACACCGAGAATCGGACCCTGCTGCAGGAGATGGAGGCCTCCCGTATCCAGGCCGATCTCGAGCTCAGGCCCCGGGAGGGAATCGCAATCGGTCTTGGGCTCAAGGTTCGGGACCGGGAGTTCCCCGACATCGGCGTGGAGGCAAGGGGGGAGATGCTCCGCGGCCACGCGGGCTACACCTATCCCCGCTGGGGTGGGCTGACCGGGACGTACACCTTCATGCAGGACGAGTACACGGACCTGGCCGACGGGTACGACGTGACGAGCCACGTGGTCACCGCCAGGGCGGATCTGGAGCGGATCCAGAACCTGCGGCTCGGCGGCGGGGTCACCTATCTCGATGTCGGCCAGGACGTGGACATCGAGAAGTCCATCGTGTTCCTGGAGGCGATGTACACCGTCGCCGACGACTACCACTTCGAAGTGAAGTACAACGTGTACAACTACGACGACTACGTGCTGTTGGATCGCTACTACACCGCCAATGCTGTCTGGTTCACGATCGCCTACGACTTCCGCGTCGATTAGGCTCAAAGGAGGAGGCCGGGAGATGTCATTCCAGAGAACGCTTCTGGCGCTCACAGCGGTTGCTCTGCTGGTGTGGGCTCAGGGGTGCGATCGCACCATCAACCTGGTGGACGACGGATCGTCGGAGGGAATGCCGCTGTCATGCGCGGAGTGCCACGACTCCAGCGATCAGATCACCGGGAAGGCGACCCAGTGGGCCGAGTCGGCGCACGGCATGGGCGATGCCTACGTGCGGGGAACCCGCTCGAGCTGCGCCGGATGCCACTCCGGGAGCGCCTTCGTGGAGATGCTTGCGGCCGGCCTGGATCCGGGGTCCGTGGACGACGGCGATCCTGAGCCGACGCGTCAGGATTGCCGTACGTGCCACATGATCCACGAGACCTTCACGGGCACCGACTTCGGACTGCGAACCGAAGAGCCCGTGGACTTCTACGCCATGGATGGCGTGACCTTCGACGGAGGCGAAGGCAACCTCTGCGTCAACTGCCACCAGCCCCGTCGGGTCATTCCCGACGCCGTTAGCGGCGTGATCTCGGGGATCTCCTTACACTGGGGCCCGCACCACGGGCCGCAGAGCGCGATGCTGCTCGGCGTAGGTGGGGGGCCCGGTGTGACCGGCAGCCTGTCCGGGCACTACGGGGCTGCGGAGAACACTTGTGTAACCTGCCACATGGGCGAGGGGAGAAACCACACCTTCGAGCCTGACGAGGAGACCTGCGAGCGGTGTCACCCCGACGCCACGGATTTCGACTACAACGGCGTGCAGACCGAGATCGATAGCCTTGGGAACGATCTCGGGGCGTTGCTGCTGGCCGCCGGGCTGATCAACGAGAACTCCGAGGACGGTCATCCGATCGTGACGGAGGCGCCCGAGAATCAGGCGATCGCATTGTGGAACTGGCTGTACGTGGCTCATGAGGACCAGAGCCTGGGGGTTCACAACGCGGACTACGCCAGGGCGCTGCTCCAGGACGGCATCACGCGCATGGGAGGTACGACACCCTAGCTGGGCGGGGATGCTCCGGTTGTTCCTCTTGTGGTAGCGATCCACAGCCGTAGTCGGTAACGGCAGAATCAGGGCGGCGTCCTTCGGGGCGCCGCCTCTTCGTAGGTCGTCGATCCGGTCCCGGAGACGGCGGCGCCGGGTGACGGACTACCCGGCCTTTCGGTAGCGCCCGACTTCCCGGTCGAGGCGTCCTTCGAGCCGGTCCTTCTCGACCTCCAGCTCGTAGTCCATCTGGAGGCCCATCCAGAAGCCCGGCGACATGATGGACTTCCGCGTGAGGCGAAGCGCCGTGTCCGCCGTGATCCGCCCCTTTCCGAGCACGATCTCGTTGACGCGAGAGGGGGGACCCGATTTCGCGTGCCAGCCGGTTCCGGCTGAGCTTCATCGGGACCAGGAACTCCTCGGGCAGGATCTTCCCCGGGTGGACGGGGTCGATTCCCTTGTGAGCCACGGTCGCCTCGGAGGTAATCGACGATCTCCACGTCGTGGGCATCCCCGCGAGCCCAGACGAAGCAGGTTTTACTGGTCGTTGATTCGGATGCTGTGCTGCCCGGCCTCCTCGAGCTCTTCCTGGAGGACCTCCTCGATCGCCTCGCGGATCTGGCCGCGGATCGTGGCTCGAAGATCAACTGGGAATGGGACAACGGCGGGCGGCGTGATATCGTGCGTCATGGCGTAGTTCTCCGGTTCTTCTCGCGCTCTCCGGCGCGGGGTGAGTTAACACCCTGAGACTACGCCTGTTACGCCTTTCCACACGACTCGACCGGGGCCGCCAGGTGAGAGTCGCGGCCCGGAAACCGGTGCGAGGGCATCGAGACGAGGGAAGCGGACGACGAATCCGAGTGGATTCCGGATCCGCAGATCGAAGCCCGGCAGGGGGGCGGTCGTGAAAGACCTCGAGCGCAACGAGCTGGTTCGCAAGGAAGCCCGGGTCGGGTTCTGGGAGTGGAATATCCAGACGGGCGAGTTCTACCTCGATCCGGACCTGAAGGCCCTCCTCGGATACCGGGACGACGAGATGCCCAACGATCTCGAGATCTGGGCGAGTCGCGTCCATCCGGAGGATCACCCCCGAGTGATGGCGTCCGCCCAGGCCCATCTGGACGGCGAGACTCCCGAGTACGTCAACGAGCACCGGATGATCCACCGGGACGGATCGATCCGTTGGATTCGAGTGCGGGGAAAGGCCTTTCGGGACGAGAACGGTCGCGCCCTGAAGATGATGGGCACCGACGCGGACATCACGCAGCAGGTGGAGGCGCTCAACGCGCTTCGTGCGAGCGAGGAGAAGTACCGCGCCGTGGTCGAACAGAGCGGCGACGGCATCTTTCTCGTGGAAGTGGATTCCCGGCGAGTCATCGAGGCGAATCCGGCCATGGAGTCGCTCCTCGGGTACCCGCGCGCCGATCTGCTGGGGATGACCCTCTACGACTTCGTGGAAACTCCGAGAGCGACCATCGATGAGAGCGTCGAGAGGATCCTCGTCGAAGGCACGAGCTTCCTGGGAAACCGGGAGTACCGAAGGAAGGACGGCACCGTCGTACCCGTCGAGGTGCGGGTGACCCTCATCCTGTACGAGGAGAGGCAGGTCTTCTGTGTGGTCGCCCGGGACATCTCCGAGCGGCGGAGGGCCGAAGAGGAGCGACACGTGCTCGAGCAGAGCCTGCGACAGGCCCAGAAGATGGAGGCGATCGGGACCTTGGCGGGGGGAATCGCCCACGACTTCAACAACATCCTGCAACATCCTGGCCGCGATCCTGGGCAACGTCCAGCTCGGTCTGGCCAAGACCGAGGAGGGCACGGAAGTCCGTCGCAATCTCGAGGAGACCCTCAAGGCGAGCCTCCGGGCGAAGGACCTCGTGAGACGCATCATCGAGTTCAGTCGCGAGAACTCCGGCGAGAGGAGAGTCGTGAAGCTGGGGGAGGTGGTTCGGGAGGCGATCGAAGTGATCCGCGCATCCGTGCCGGATTCCATCGAAATCCGCGAACCCCGGCTGGCGTCTCGGGATCTGATTCGCGCCAACCCGATCGAGATTTACCAGGTCGTCATGAATCTCTGTAGCAACGCGGCGCATGCGATGTCGAAAGGCGGCGGTTCCCTCGATGTCTCGATCGAGGACGTCCGCCTCGACCGGGAGACGGAGCGGATCCTATCGGCGGGATCCGGCAGCGAATCCTTTCTGCGCCTGACGATCACGGACACCGGTCCCGGAATCGACCCCCGCATCGTCGATCGGATCTTCGATCCCTTCTTCACGACGAAGGAGGTGGGCCAGGGAACGGGACTCGGTCTGTCGGCCGTCTACGGAATCGCGAAGGGTCACGGCGGAGCGGTCACTGTGGAGCACCCGGAGGCGGGGGGCGCGACCTTCCACGTCTACCTGCCCCGGTACCAGGGAGAGATCTCCTCCGAGGAGGACGGCGGAACCAAGGGCCAGGGCCGTATTCTGTTCGTGGACGACGAGGAGTCCATCGTCCGGTTCGCCGAGCAGATGCTCGTCTCCATGGGTTACGAGGTGGTCGCGTGTACCGCGGCGGCGGAGGCCCTGGAGCGATTCCGCGAGACGCCGGACTCCATCCGTCTCGTGATCACCGATCAGACGATGCCAAAGATGAACGGGGACGTGCTGACCCGGGCCCTGAGGGAGATTCGCCCCGAAGTCCCCGTCATCATCTGCACGGACCGCGACGACCGGATCACGCCGGAGCGAGCCCGAGACCTGGGAATTCAAACGCTCCTCTTGAAGCCCTATCTCATGCGGGAGCTCGGAGACTGCACCCGGCGAGCCCTCGCGGAAGAGCCCTCGCGTTCCCGTCGACGGACGACGGCCGACTACTGAGCCCGCGACGCAGCCCCGGTCCGCACTCGATCTCCGATTCCGCTCGTGCCTTCGGTCACGATCCTCCCCGGCGTCCGTAGCATCCGTAGCAGAGGAGGACGGTCGGCTCGGGTCACCGTCCCCCGGTCCGGGCCTCGGCATCGTCCGGGTCGCCGTCGCGAGTCTGCCCCACCCTCCCACGGGCATCCGGTTGGTCGTGCCCGTCAACGGGTCGTGGCGATGTTCGGAATTGTTGGTCTGTTCGTCGTGTTTCTCTCCCTTCCCGCGGCGGCGGCCACGTGGGTCGTTCACGCCGACGGATCCGGGAGTGCCCCCACGATTCCCGGCGCCATGGCCCTGGCGGCGGCGGGAGACACCGTGCTCGTCACGCCCGGCGTCTACACGGATCTCGTTCAGGATCCCTTCGATCATTGGGTCGGGGTCACCATGACCTCCGGCGTCGTTCTGCTCTCCACGGACGGCCCCGCGGTCACTCGCATCGACGTCACCGACGCCGCCCTCTCGACGCGGGGGGTGAGCTGTCCCCAGGCTTCCGCGTCGACCGTGATCGAGGGATTCACCATTACCGGAGCGGACGGTTTCGAGGGGGCGGCCGTCTGGATCCAAGGCGGATCCCCGACCCTGCGGAACAACGTGTTCCTCGACGCGTTCGGCGGCCAGGCGGGGTCCGTCTTCGTCGGTTTCGGAGCGGTCACCGATCATCGAGGACAATGTCTTCGACAACAGCTACGCCTGCTGTGGGTTCGGCGGGGCTCTGTTCGTTCTGGCCGCAACGGCGGAGATCCGTGGCAACGATTTCCTCGGATGCTCGTCCGCCATCAACGGGGGCGCGATCGCCATGCAGAACGGGGACGGCACGATCAGCGGAAACCGGTTCGTGGGGAACGGCGCCGCGTTCGGGGGCGCGATTTTCCTGGAGAGCTCTGATCCGACCATCGAGGACAATGACTTCGAGGGGAATCACTCCACGAGCCACGGGGGAGCCGTCGCGTGGACGCGGTCGAGTGACGGCATCTTTCGGGGGAACGCCGTGGTCCGAAACTCCGCGGACGGTACGGGGGGGGACTGTACATCATGGACTCGTCCCCGTCGGTGGAGCTCGCGACGCTGGCCTTCAACTCCGCGGCGTCGGGCGGGGGGGGAATCCTCATCGATGGCGTGTCCTCTCCGTCCTTCACGGGAGTGATCACCGCCTTCAACTCGGGAGCGGGAGGCATCCACGTCGCCTTTCCCTTCGCGACGCCGGCCTTCGCCTGCTGTGACACCTACGGGAACCAGGGCGACGAGTATGCCGGCTTCGTGACCGATCCCACCGAATCGGACGGCAATGTATCCGTGGATCCGCACCTGTGTGCCGACGCCGCCGATCTGCAGGACTGCTCCCCGTTCGTCGACGGGGCGCCGTGCGGGCCGATCGGAGCCCGGGGCCCGGCATGCAAGTGCGACCAGGTCGCGGTCGACGCGGTCGGCTGGGGAAGAATCAAGGCTCACTATCTCGACCCGGACGGGCCGCGGTGAGCGGGGTTCGGCGGTCCCCGTGAAGACGTCTCGTCTCGGCCGCCCGGCATCCGCGGCGGGGATCTTCGCCGTGACCGTGTTCGCCGCCTCGGGACCGACCCTCGCCCAGGTCGGCGTCGACGGGCTCCGCCTCGTCGGTAGAAACCTGGATCAGTACGCTCACGTGATGTCCTTCCAGGTCGTCGGGGACTACGCCTACGCGTCGGTGGGTTTCGGCCGTCCCGGGTTGGAGACCTACGACATCTCCGATCCGGCCGATCCGGTCCGGGTGTCGACGCAGGGGGGAGCGTCCTGGCGGGCCTCCGTCTCCGAACACGCGCTCTTCAGCTACCGGCACCTCGACGGCGTCGAGGCGTACGACATCTCCTCCGGCATTCCGGTGCTCCTCGACGCCTACGATCCCCTGCAGGCGAGGACCTCTTACGAGGGGGGCGTCCGCGTGGGGGACTCGCTCTACGTGGCCTCCCACCAAATCGGCATCGAGATTCTCCACATTCGCGAGGGTGGCTTCCCGGACTCGAGCGTGAGCGCGGGCCGACCGTGGGGTGTCGACTCGAGGACCGGGGACGCGCGGGCCGGGAACGGTCGAGTGAACGACGGTCGGGTCGATGGAGCACCGGCCGACGGGGCTCGGGCCGGGGAGGCCCAGGTGGCCGGACGAACACGGGTCGGCCCGAGGATGAGCCTCTCCTACGGCGGCCGGATCGGACTGACCTCCAACGCCGCTTGGGACATCGAGGCGTCGGGCGGGTATCTGTTCGTGGCCAACGGCCGCTTCGGTCTCGAAGTCGTGCGCCTCTCGGGGACTCCCGCTCCGGTGGCGACCCTCCCCCTTCCCGGTCTGGCGAACGACATCGTGATCTCCGGAGCCACGGCCATCCTGGCGCTGGGACCGGACGGCGTCGCCACCGTCGACATCGCCGATCCGAACCATCCCCTCCTCCTTGACATCCATTCGACGTTGGGAAACGCGTTCTCGATGGGGCTCGTCGGAGATCGACTCGCCGTGGGGGCCTATCCGTATCTGGAGGAATACGACGTCTCCGATCCGAGAAGCATCCTCCGCACCGGATGGGATCAGGCCCGGGTGTACGCGATGGGAGCCGGGGCCGGTGTGAACAGCGCGGGTGACACGGTCTACGTCGTCGCCGACTGGGAGGGGATGGCGGTCTACCTTCCGGAGGACGATCCGGGATCGGACATCGAGATCGTCCCCACGCACCTGGACTTCGGGGCGGTGACCACCCCTCGGGACACGACGGTCGAGGTCCGGAACACCGGATCGGGAACCCTCCACGTCGATTTCATCACCACCCCGATCGGGTTCTCCGCCTCCCCCACGGACTTCATGGTTCCCCCGGGAGGGGTCCAACACGTCACGGTCACCGCGACCGGCGCCCCCTCCGTCCAAGGGAAGATCCACTATTTCTCGAACGATCCGGACGAGTTCGCACGGGATCAGATCTTCTCCACCCAGTTCGTCTACCAGAACAACACCACGTTCCCGCAGGCGGGGTCGCCGGCGCCGTTCTTTCAACTCCGCGGCACCGACGGGAACTTCCACTGGCTCACGCGGTATCTCGGAAAGGTGGTGTACCTCGAATTCGGGGCGAACTGGTGACCCATCTGTCCGCTGCAGGCTGCAGCGACGGATGCCTCGATCCACTCCCGCTACGATCCGGAAGACGTGGTCGTCTTCGAGATCACGCGGAGGATGAGCCACTCGCAGGAGTTCAAGGACACCTACGGCATGCGCTTCATCGGACTCGAGGACGGGAGGAACTCGGTCTACCTCGAATATCGCGTGCCCGATCCCTGGGCGCCCTACCCGCAGGACTTCATCATCGATCAGGAGGGGATCGTACGGTACTGGTCCCCAGAGTACGACCCGCAGAAGATCATCGCGGTGATCGACGAGCTCCTCGGGATCGAGAGACCGGACGGCGGGGGCTCCGCCGTCCCCTCCCCGGTCTCCGCTTCGGTGACGCCCGGCCTCCTGCTCTCCCCCCCGTCGCCGAATCCCTTCCTCGACGCGACAACGGTTCGCTTCCGGCTGCCGGTTGACTCCCGCGCCCGCGTCACCGTGTACGACATCGCGGGACAGCGCGTCCGGGTTCTGGCCGACGGGATCCGGCGGCCCGGGGAGCATCGCATCGTCTGGGACGGCCGGGACCAGACCGGCCGCCGGGCGGCCGCCGGCGTCTACTACTTCCGCCTGGAGACGGAAGGGGAGGCGCGGACGGCCCAAGCGATCCGGCTCCACTGACGGCGACCCGCGCGGAAAACCCCTCGAGCTTATCTCACGATAAGTGAGTATTGGCGAGGGCGAGCACGGCCGCGGATGGCATGCTATCGTGCGAGCGCCAGCGCTTTTCGCCGAGATTTTCTGACGGATCGAGGCTAGCATGTCGTCTCTCTCCGCGGGTCGCTCCTCCGCGAGAGCCCGGAAGGGACGGCGTGAGATGACATCCTCTTCATCGCAACCCCCCGAAGACCGGAACGCGGTCATCGAGAGAACCCGCCGGGCGGTTCTCGAGGACGGCGTCATCGTCGCCGTCCGCATGGGTTCCGAAGATCCCGTTCTGGAGGCCTGTCGCGCCGCTCTTCGCGGGGGTCTCCATGTTCTCGAGATCACGCTCACCACCCCCGGAGCGCTGGACGTCATCCGCACCCTCGCGGAGGAGGGAGAGGCCGTGGTGGGAGCGGGCACGGTGCTCTCCCCGGAGGACGCCCGTCTTGTCGCCCGCGCGGGCGGTCGCTTCGCTCTCTCTCCCGTCTTCCTTCCCGAGGTCGTCGATGAGTCGCACCGTCTCGGTCTTCTCGCCGTTCCGGGGGCGGGGAGTGCGACCGAGATTCTCGCCGCGCACCGCCAGGGCGCCCGGCTCGTGAAGGTCTTCCCGGCCGGACCCCTCGGCGGGCCGGACTTCCTCCGGTCGATCCGCGGACCGCTTCCCGACGTCCCCCTCGTGCCCACGAGCGGTCCCACCGCGAGCAACCTGTCCGAGTACCTGGCTGCGGGCGCGGTCGCCGTGGGGGTAGGAAGTGAGGTCTTTCCCGTCGGGTTCACGCTGGAGGGAGCGGAGGAGTCGGCGCGCCGGCTGCGACGCGCCATGGACGCGGCGCGGTGACGGGCTCCTCCCCGAGCCGAGCGCGCACCGATCGGGACGACCTCGCCGTACTCACCGTGACGAACATGTATCCCACGGCCCGACAGCCTTACTCGGGGATCTTCGTCCGGCGACATCAGGAGGAGTTCGCGAGGCTCCGCATCCAAAATGATCTGGTGGCGCCCCGGGGCGAGTCCGGCGGGCGGATCGCCGTCCTGGGCAAGTACCTCGGACTTCTGGTCCGGTCTCTCGCGACCGCGATGCGGCGGAGATACGACCTCATCCACGCCCACAACCTCTTCCCCACCGGTCTCATCGGGTGGCTGGCTTCGAGGATGCGGGGCAGCGCCCTCGTCGTGACGAGCCACGGAAGTGACATCCACTTCTTCCCCGCGAGAGGCGCCGTGCACCGATGGCTGACGGGAAGAGCTCTGAAGTGCGCCGATTGCGTGATCGCGGTCAGCGACGATCTGAAGGCAGTGATGGTCCGCGACTTCGGGGTCGATCCGTCCAAAGTCACCGTGAACGACATGGGGGTCTCGACGGACGAGTTTGCCGTGCGCAGCAAGGAGGAGGAGAAGAGGTCCCTGGGTCTCCCCTCGGGGCAGGTCGTCGTGCTCTTCGTGGGAGTGAAGCTCGAATCGAAGGGGGCACCCCTCCTTCTGGATGCCGTGGCGCGGCTACGCGATCGGTGGAACCCCGATTCTCACGTGTACCTGATCGGGGGACATTCCCTGGAAGAGTACCGGCGCAGGATCGAGCGGGACGACATGCAGGGGCAGGTGACGCTGCTCGGAATACTGCCCCCCGAAGTGGCCCGGGGGTGGATCCGTGCCGCCGACATCTTCGTGCTCCCCACGTATCGCGAGGGCATGCCCGTGTCCGTCATGGAGGCCATGGCGGCCGGTTGCGCCGTTCTCTGCTCGAGGGTCGGGGGCGTCCCCCATTTGATCGATTCGGGTCGAGACGGAATACTCGTGCCACCGGGATCCGTCGAGGAGACCGCCGATGCGCTTGCGCGACTCGTCGCGGAACCCGATCTGCGTCAGCGGATGGCGTCGTCGGCGCAGCAGAGGATCCGGGAGTTCGACACCTCACGAAAAGTGAAGAAGATCCTCTCGGTCTATCGCGACGTTCTCGCGCGAGGGGCGCCGGGCAAGGGGGGGTAGGTCGCCCTATTTGCGGAGTAGCACGAGCTTCAACTTCTTGGCGGCACGCTTCATGTTCGCCAAGAAGTTCTTCCGTCGAAAGAAGCCTTCGCTTTGCACGACGAACAGACCTTGCAGCAACATGCCCTTCGCCCGCGAGAGAGCCATCCGCCTCTCGGAAATGCCCGGGAGGTTCATGGATATCTCCCAAATGCTGGCCGCGGCCCCGTATTCGCTGCCGTCTTTGAGGGAGGGCTTGATCAGGTCGTGTTTCTTCGCGATCCGGTAGAGATCCGATCCCGGAAAGGGGGTGGCATAGGACCAGCTCATGTAGTCGACGAGCTTCTCTCGGCGGAGTCGGCGGAGAAAGGCCAGAGTCTGATCCACTTCTTGCGGAGTCTCGACCTGCAGCTCACCGTCCTTTTCCCAGACCTGGTACATCATGAAGAAGCCGAAGACCTTGACGTTGTGTCTCTTCAGAGTCCGGCACGCCTCGAGGGTATCCGTCACGGCCACTTTCTTGCGGATGCCCGCCAGAACTCGGTCGTTCCCGCTCTCGATTCCCACGTGAGTGACCCAGCAATTGGCCAGACTCAAGGACGCCGCGAGCTCATCATCGATGGGCGTCGCCTTCAGGTTGCACTGGAAGTAGAGATCGGAATGACCCAAGTCCGCCAGAGCTCGGAAGACGTCGGCACACCACCTCGGATTGGGGTTCATCTCATCCGAACGCAGGTAGACCTCCCGGATTCCCCGACGGTACAGGTACTCCACTTCCCGGGCGATGCTCTCGGGGCTTCTCAGCCGGACCCAGGGCTTCTGCAGTTTCCAGACCGGATTGGAGCAGAAGACACAGTCGAGGGGACACCCTCGGCTGGCGACGACGGAGGTGGAAGGCGTGCCTTTGTACTTGCGGCAACCCAGGTACTTGCTGAAGTCGATCAAATCCCAGGCCGGAGCGGGGCGCGCGTCGAGGTCCCGGAGGAGGGGCCGAAGGGCGTTTCGGTGGACTTCGCCGTTCACCCGATACGCGATGCCGGCCACGTGGGCGAAGTCTTCCTCGGACATGTAGCCGCGGACGAGATCCGCAAGGGTCTCTTCCCCTTCCCCCAGGGCGCAGATGTCCGCGCGGGAGTGCTCGAACACGTCATCGGGGAGGGCCGTGGGATGAGCGCCTCCGCAGATCACGAGGATGGAGGGATACTTCTCCTTGATGGCATTGATGACTTTGTAGGCCAGAGGAGCGTAGAAGCTGGCGAACGAGATCCCGTAGACGTCGGGCCTGATGCGATCCACCTCCGCCAGGTGGGATTCGATCTTGCGCAAGGCATCGACGTAGTCGATCTGCACACCTTCGACCGATTCTCGCAGGCTGGAGATGAGATAGAGGATGCCCAGGTTCGGAGATGTGTCCGCTTGTTCGGTCCCGATTTCCGCAATGGGAGGGTCCGCGAGTAGTACCTTCATCGACGTGCTCTCTCTCGTCGATCGGCCACCGGCGGCCCGCGGCGACGTTGCCCAACCGACCGGCAAGTGCGGTGACGAAGACACAGCCTGCATATCTCACCAGGCACTGCTGCGGCAGCGGCTCGCCGCGCCTGGCTTCGTCGCTGGCGCGCTTCCCCCCTGCGACGGGGCTACGGCCCCGCCTCGGGTGAAAGCCCCCCATCTCCTCGCCAGACACGACGATCCACAGCCTCGCGACGAGCCTGGTGAGAAATGCAGGCTAGAGTCAATCTGCAATTGGCGTCGGATTATACCACAGGAGACGAGGTGGATTGGCGGCGGTCGGGATGCCCGTTCGCGAGCGATCCGGCGGTTCCACTCCGTGGCGCCTCGGTTTCGTGAGGCACTGCTCAGAAATACGCGAGGCAGAATCGGGAGAGAATCAGGATCGAGAGGAACCCCCCGAGCGGAATCCACGGCCGTCGTCGGAAGAGGACCGCGACCAGGCGGCCGGCGCCGAGACAGCCGATCGCGTTCATGAATGCCCAGAGGCGACCCGTCTCCCCGTGTTGCCCTCCCCCGAGAGCGAGGCCGATCAGCACCACCGACCAGGACAAGACGACCGAGTCGAGGTCCTTGCCCGTCCCGGCCGTCATCTTCCGGATCGACAGGAGAGACTGAACGGCGGCCAGCAGGGCGAAACAGAAGCTGAAGGCCAGCAGATACTCGGCGGCATTCGTCACGAGCCAGTACGGCCGGTCTCCCCCGGCGATCCAGTTGACCTGGATCTCGCGCGCGTACGTGTATCGGGTCCAGGGATCGAAGTTCATGGCGAGACGGAGGACCAGGAGCAGCAGCGCGGCGGAGACCAGGAAGAGACCGAGCCTTCCCAGGCTCCCGTGGAGCTCCCCGCGGCCGAGTCTCCCGGCGATCCCGGTTCGGACGAGCTCGAGAGCAACGAAGACCGCGACGAAAAGGACGGCAACCGTGGCCGCCAACGTCATGGTCGAGTAGAGAACGAAGAGAAGTGCCGACAGAACGATCCATCGCGATCGGCGCCGCCGATGGCCGAGAACGAACGAGGCGACCACCGCGCAGAAGAGAGCGGGGAAGACCGCGTAGTCCAGATGTCCGACCATCAACGTCGTTCCCGGGACGAGGAGACACGACAGGCAGACGAGGAGACCAGCTCTTGCCCCCATCAGGGCCCCGGCGAGGAGATAGAGGGGAATGAGGGGCGTCGCCGTGAGGACGGGAAAGACCAGGGCGACCAGGGTCACCAGATATGCGAGCTCCTTCTTCCGACTCTCCGTGAGGTCGTACCGTTCCCGGGGCCGGCGGTGGTCCAGAGTGACCGACATCTTTCCGAGGAAGGCCTCGTCCTCCGCCCATCTCCGCAAAACGGATCGACCGACGGTACCGTTGGCCGCCCGGTCGAGGAGCGAAAACAGGACGATGACCCCGGGGCCCTTCTGCTTGAGGTAGATTCTGCGGTCCTTCGCCGTCCTGTCTCTCACGAAGGACTCGTAGTCGAGCACCGTGGCTCCGAGATCGTCGATCTGTACCGCTTCGAGCAGGAACTCCGAGTGTCCCGCGGTCAGCGTTCGAATTCGGTAGTTGGAGAGCCCGTCCCCGGTGGTGTGAATCAGACCGACCTTCACGAAGATCCCCAGAAGGAGGAGGAGGCCGAGACGCGGAACGGTTCCCCGGCCGCTCCATCGGGACCCTCCGACGCGCCGGGTCAGGAAGATGATGCAGAGCAACGTGGTCGCGAAGACCAGGATCGCGGTCGGCAGGCTGAAATCCGGATGGAAGCGGAAGGGATAGAACAGGCCCCATCCGAACCGCCCGAGGAAATGCCTCGTCGGAAAGATCAGGACGAGGGCATGGACGAGAAGAGCCAGAGCGAGGACGGTGAGGTGGGCCCGACGGATCGCGGGGCTCGGCTGCCTCCCGGCCCTGTCCGTCACCCGTTCTTCACAAAGTCAAACCCCACGCGCTCCCTGATGGGAGCAGGTGGGGACTTGACAGGGCCGTTCCATATCACTTGAGCAGCACCATCTTCCGGGACGTCACCGTCTCCGGCGTCGTGAGGCGATAGAAGTAGACGCCCGCCGCGACCTTCACCCTGCCGTCGCTCCGGCCGTCCCATCTCACCTCGAACTCCCCGGGCGGCATCTCGGCATCGATCAGCGTTCGTACGAGACGACCGTTGACGTCGAACACGTCCAGCCGGACGGAAACCTCCTGCGTGCCCCCGAGATCGAACCGGACCACGGTCGTCGGCCGGAACGGATTGGGCGAGTTCTGGTGGAGTCGGGTCCGCCGAGTCGCCTCGTGGGACGGGAGCTCGGACAAATCCACGCCGGTTGGCGAGAAAATGTCCTCCCCGTACCGCGGCATGATCCGGTAGCCCGAGAGGTAGGGGAAGGACGGATCCCACTGGAGGACGATTCCCCGAACCGTGAAGATGGAGTCGGCCGGGGCGCCGATCTCATCGAGGGACGTGTCGCCGTCGATGTAGAGGGTCGCCGGACCGGAGCCGTCGTCGATCGTCACCGTGCCGCCGGATCCGGGAGGGGGCCAGGTCCCCGCGGTGATCGAGACGCCGGGGATCTCGATGACCGAGCCCTCCCAGGTCTCGCCGCTCGTATCGAGATTGTTCGTCGTGATCACGATCGGAGCGGGCTGCCCCACGTCACTTCCGAGGATTTGAATGCTGCTGGCCTCGATGAAGGTCTGACCCTGCACGAAGTCGACGTACCCCGACACGAGCACGTTGTCTCGGCGAGTGACGTGAACCGTCTGGGTGCCTGTCTCCTTGATCATGACGCCGCCCGTGACATCCTGGATGAAGAACTGGTTCTCGGTCGTGGAGAGCGTATCCGTATCGACCGTGGCCAGGCCCTGCACCGTCACGGACTGGAACCAATGCGTGGGCTGTCCGTTGGCATCGTCCTCGTTCACGACCTCGATCGGGATGGAAAACGTGGAGCTCGACTCGATCCAGATCGGGCTCGTGAAAGCGCGGTCGCCGTCGCTTTGATAGACCTTGGCCAGATAATAGAAGCTGCCGGGGCCGGGAGTCTCGTAGACGGTCCAGGTGTAGCTCGTGGCGCCCACCCCGGTCGAGGCGATGAGAATCCCGTTCCGGTGGAGGGCGATCGAGGCGATGTTCGTCGGGGCGGCGACCTCGACCTCGAACTCGATCGAGTCCGCGGCGGTGGAGTACTCGCTTCCCATCCAGTTGCCGTCGGCCCGGAACGCGACGGAAATGCGGTCGCCCGCCGGATCCTCCTCGAAGGCGAAGGTTCTCCGTGCCCCGAGGGCCTCCAGGACGTCGGCCTTCGTGAGGCTCGTCATCCAGACTCCCGTGAGAGGGATGTTCCCGAGGTTGTTGGGCTGATCACCCCACATCCCCTCGTGGTTGTCCTGGTTGCCGAGAACTCCGACGTGCCAGCCCTTTGCGAGCGCCTCGTCGTACTGGGCCTCGTAGGTGGCGCTCCTCTTCCCGTTCAACACCTCGGTCAGCTGCATGCCGGAGTCCCCGAGGGAGTCATAGGCGAAGTCGGCGAACTGCGCCCAGACGCCCGCCCCCGATCCTTCGTAAGGGTGGTTGAAGCTGGCGACCAGAGGATTGCCCACCGTGTCGTCGACGTTCGAGACGATCCACTGGTACGTGCCGGGAAGGTTGTACCGGAAGTCGTCTCCGTTGATGTACTGAGGGATCAGCGAGGAGGCCTCCCAGAAGTTGATGTGGCCGAAGGCTCCGGTTCGGCTCGTGCTCAGACTCCCGTGCTCCTGGCCCGCGAGAGCGACGAAGACGCCGTTCTGCGTGTAGTTGTCCGCCTCCGTCTGGAGCACCGTGTACTCCGACCAGCTCAACCAGTGCGTGTGGTCCGTCAGGGCGAGGATGTCGATACCGGCGCTGTCGCGCGCATACTCGAACGCCTCGTCGGGCGGACCCGAGTCCTGCCCCGTCGCGTCGTCCGAGAGGTTGCAGTGGCTGTGGAAGTTGCCGTAGTAGAGGGTGTACTGGGCACCTGCCGGTGCGGCGGTGAGAATCAGGAATCCGGCGAGCGCTGGTCCGTACCGCGCGCGGATCTTCATCGGGCTCTCCTCGGGTCTGTCGGCGGGTGCCGGCCGGTCGACCCTCGATGGCGGGGGCCGCGGCCGTCGGGTTCCAGGCGGCTTCTGGGCACCGGCCCAGCCTCCAGAAACGCTCTTCCACTATACCAAAACCGGCCGCCCGGGACCGGTTGGGCCCGAGCGGCCGGATTGCTGTGTCCTCGGGCGGCCCGCTCCGCAAGCCTCCCCGCTCCGGATCAGGTCCGGATCACGACTTGTCCTCGTCCACGACTTCGAAGTCCGCGTCGACCGCGCCTCCCTCGCCACCCTTCCCGGCATCGGACGAGCCTTCGCTCCCCGGGGCGGACGCCGCCCCGGCGTCCGCGGCGGCGCCCGCCGCTTCGCCGGGCTGGGCGTTGGCGCCGGCCGCCGCGTACATCTTGCCCGCTTCCACGTGCCAGATCTTCTGGAGCGCCTCGGTGGCCTCCTTCATCTCCGAGATGTTCTCGCCATCGAGCGCCTTCTTCACGCGGGCCACGGCCTCCTCGAGGCTCTTCTTTGAGTCGGCCTCGAGCTTGTCCCCGAGCTCGGCCATCTGCTTCTCCGTCTGGTAGACGGCCTGATCGGCTTGGTTGCGAACCTCTACCTTCTCGCGGCGCTCCGCGTCCTCGCTCGCGTGACCCTTGGCGTCCTTGACCATCCTCTCGATCTCCGCCTCGGACAGTCCGCTGGACGCCTCGATACGGATCGACTGCTCCTTGTTCGTGGCCTTGTCCTTGGCGGTCACGTTGAGGATGCCGTCCGCGTCGATATCGAAAGTTACCTCGATCTGGGGAACGCCACGCGGCGCCGGCGGGATCCCGGTCAGGTTGAACTTGCCGATCGTCTTGTTGTCGATCGCCATCTGTCGCTCGCCCTGGAGCACGTGGATCTCCACCTCCGGCTGGCTGTCCGAGGCGGTGGAGAAGATCTGGCTCTTCCGGACTGGGATCGTGGTGTTTCGCTCGATGAGCGCCGTGCTCACTCCGCCCAGGGTCTCGATTCCGAGGGTGAGCGGGGTCACGTCGAGAAGGAGCACGTCCTTCTGCTCGCCGGAGAGGACGCCTCCTTGAATCGCCGCCCCGATCGCGACGACCTCGTCGGGATTCACCCCCCGATGCGGCTCGGCTCCGAAAATCTCCTGGACGATCGCCTGGACCTTCGGTATCCGCGTGGAGCCACCGACCAGGATCACCTCGTCGATGTCTCCCGCTCCGAGCTTGGCGTCGGCGAGCGCGGCGAGGCACGGGTCCTTCAAGCGATCGAAGAGCTTGTCGCAGATCTTCTCGTAGGTGGATCGCGTCAGCTTGATGTTCAGGTGCTTCGGACCCGACTGATCCGCCGTCACGAACGGGAGGTTCACGGTGGTCTCGGGCGTGGTCGAGACCTCGCACTTCGCCTTCTCGGCCGCCTCCTTCAGACGCTGGAGCGCCATGGGATCCTTCCGGAGGTCGATGCCCGGGTTGCCCTGCATGAATTCCTCGGCGAGCCAGTCGATGACCGCCTGGTCGAAGTCATCGCCCCCGAGGTGTCCGTCGCCGTTCGAGGCCTTCACCTCGAAGACGCCTTCTCCGATCTCGAGGATCGAGATGTCGAAGGTGCCGCCGCCCAGGTCGAAGACCGCGATCGTCTCGTCCTTCTTCTTGTCGAGGCCGTAGGCGAGGGAGGCCGCGGTCGGCTCGTTGATGATGCGCTTGACCTCGAGTCCGGCGATCCGCCCGGCGTCCTTCGTGGCCTGGCGCTGCGCGTCGTTGAAATAGGCGGGAACGGTGATGACCGCGTCGGTCACCTTCTGACCGAGGTAGTCCTCCGCCGTCTGCTTCATCTTCTGCAGGATGATCGCGCTGATCTCGGGCGGCGAGTTCGTCTTGCCGCCGATCTCGACTCGCGCGTCGCCGTTACTGCCCTTGACCACCTTGTACGGCACCTCGGAGATCTCGGTACCGACCTCTTCGTACCGGCGGCCCATGAATCGCTTGATCGAGTAGACCGTGTTCGCCGGATTCGTGACCGCCTGTCGCTTGGCGACCTGCCCGACGAGACGCTCGCCGTCGTCGGTGAACGCGACGATGGAGGGCGTGGTCCGGGATCCCTCGGAGTTGGGAATGACGACCGGGTTCCCGCCCTCGAGGACGGCCACACACGAATTCGTGGTCCCCAGGTCGATGCCGATGATCTTGCCCACGGGGCTCTCCCTGATTGGAGGAGTGGATGCCATTCAGTCTGCCGAGGAGGATCGCAAGAGCCATGCCGTGGGGTCGCCCCGGTGGACACGAGCTCTAACCCACTGTTTTTCCAGGGAGATGCGGATCAGTGGATGGCGGCGGCGAGCGCGCCGGTCCGCCAGGACGGCTCTCTGACCGCCAATCTGACAGTCAAGATGTCAGAGATGATGGCGGGTTTGGCAGTGTCGACCGCCTCCCTCGTGGCAGGCCACCCGGCCGGCGGTCAGGGCCCGCCGAACTCCTGCTCAGAGAACAGCCGGGAGAACGGCCACCGGACCCGGCGGCCCCGGGCGATCCCTCGGAATCGGACGCCGAAGCCGGGATCCGTCGAGAGGTCCAGGAGGGCCGAGACGCTCCCGACGACGTGCAGGCTCGTGAAGACCCGGGTCGAAACGTGGACGTCATGACCGTCGCCGTCCAGATAGACCGATACCCCGACACGCCCGGGGGCATCCCTGTTCCAACGCAGCAGAGACCGGTGAGATATGCAGGCCAGCATCGGTCGCACCGCTCCGGAGCGAGCTCTCGTCTTTCAACTCCTGAGAATCGATACTCGTGCCCGAGAGGTTCGTGCCACCGCTGACGTCGAGGTGATGGGTGACGCCGGTTCGGGTGTCGCGACGCCCGCAGGTCCGTCCCGGAGAGTGGCACGATCGGTTCCGGACCGCGGATCCGCGCGCGCCCGTGCTCTCCCCCCACTCTTCACTAGAATGCGATGTCTCATCCTATGAAGGGTGAACCCCGAGGAACCAGTCTGGTCCGATCCGCGTTTACCTGATAGATATCAGGATCAGTGGGCCCGCAATTGAGGTCCGGGCCCCGACACCCCTCCGGTGGGCTCACACGACGGGCCGGTCACGGCCCTCAAGGAGAATGGTGATGCACGACGGCCGACTCGCGCGATCCCTGGTCATCGCGCTCTTCTTCCTGCTTTCCAGCGGCATCTTCCTGATCGGTCCCTCCAGCACCGAAGTTCTCGGCGCCGAAGAGGAGACGTTCGAGTACGTCGGTGTGACGAAGTGCAAGATGTGCCACAAGAGTGCAAAACAGGGGGAGCAGTTCGGGCTCTGGGAAAAGACCGGTCACGCGAAGGCGTTCGAGACGTTGGCGACCGACGCTGCCTTGGCGGAAGCGAAGGAGAGGGGCATCGAGAATCCCCAGACCGCACCCGAGTGCCTCAAGTGCCACGCCACGGCCTTTGCAGTGATGGACGACCTCGAGAACCAGAAGATCACACTGGAAGAGGGCGTCTCCTGCGAGAGTTGCCACGGCCCCGGTAAGAGCTACATGAAGAAGAAGACGATGACGGCGATCCGCGCGGGTGAGGTCGACGGCGCCAGCCTCGGTCTGATCCAACCCACCGAGGAAGTCTGCGTGGAGTGCCACACGCCGGAGGGCAACAGCTTCTTCAAGGAGTTCGTCTACGAGGAGCGGATTCAGAAAATCCCCCATCCGATCCCGGAGGCGGCGGAAGGCGAGGCGGAAGCGGCGGACGCCGAGGCAGAAGCGGAGGCCGAGACCTAGGCCGGCCTTCTGACGGCGACTCGCGACGCCCTGCGCCGCTCCGCATGGCGCGATCGATGGGAGAGGGGAGGCCCGGCCACCGGAGCCTCCCCGATCTCGATCGGGCGGCACGTCGATTCGGCCTTTTCGACTTCGATGACCCGGATGACCCGGCGGTGCCGAGGGGAGGGGAACCGGCGACCTCCCCCACCGGCAACCGTCTCTCCGCGCCTCTCCGCCTCAGGTACGTCGACTTGAGCCTGGCCTGCATACCTCACCGGCCTCTGCTTCGGAAGCGGTTCGCCGCGCCTGGCTTCGTCGCTGGCGCGCTCCCACCCTGCGACGGGGCTACAGCCCCGCCTCGAATGAAGGCACCCCATCTCCTCGCCGGCCACGACGATCCACAGCTTCGCGACGAGCGCGGTGAGAGGTGCAGGCCAGGACCGACCACCCGAACTTTCGATTCCGAAGTTCCCCGAGCGGGACGCCCGCGCCCCCTGGCGGTTTTGGCTCTGGCCTCGGTCCTTCTCGGTGGCGGGGCGGCCTTCGCCTCCGACAATGAGACGTGTCTGGATTGTCACAACGATCCGGACTTCGATACGGAGCGCGGTGGAGTCACCGTCTCTCTCCACGTCGATCCGGAAGTCTTCTCCGCCTCCATCCACGCGGATCTCGATTGCATCGACTGTCACTCGGATGCCGACGTCGAGGAATTCCCTCACGAGGAGTTTCTGGAGCCGGTCTTCTGTGGCGCCTGTCATGACGATGCCCAAGTCGATTTCGACGCCAGCAGTCACGGTCAGGCGCTGAACCGCGGTGCACCGTATGCCCCCCGCTGCGGCGACTGCCACGGGAAACACGACATTCGTCCTCCCCGCGACCCGGCGTCACCGGCCTTCAAAATGAACGAGCCCTACCTCTGTGGGGAGTGCCACCGGGAGGGCGCGCCCGTCGCCCGGGTGTACGACATCGCCGAGCACAACATCATCGACAACTACAGCCTGAGCATTCACGGCGAGGGGCTCTTCAAGAAGGGGCTCACGGTCACCGCAACCTGTACGGACTGTCACAGCAGCCACAAGATCTTGCCCCACACGAATCCGGAAGCCACGATCTCTCCTGGAAACATCGCGATTCAGTGCATGGTCTGCCACACGCGGATCGAAGATGTGCACGCCCAGGTCATTCGCGGCGAGCTTTGGGAGAAGCAACCGGGCGCAATCCCCGCCTGCACGGACTGCCACCTGCCCCACCGAGTCCGGAAGGAGACCATCGCGATCACGATCTCCGATCGCGATTGCCTCCGGTGTCACGAGGATCCCGACCTTCACCGGGTCGCCGACGGTGACACGATCTCCCTCTTCGTCTCGAAGGAGGAGCTCGGGGACTCCACCCACGAGAACATCCCCTGCGTCAAGTGCCACACCGACGTCGACCCCCGCCTGAGGCGCCCGTGCGAGCCCTCCGAACTCGCCGACTGCTCCAATTGCCACGCGAGGATCTCCGAGGAGTACGACATCAGCGGCCACGGCGTCGCTCGCGCCGAGGGAATTCCCGAGGTTCCCTATTGCACGACCTGTCACGGCAGTCACGGAGTGATTAAGCACGACGACGAGGCGTCACCGACGTTTCGAGCGTCGGTGCCCACGCTGTGCGGTGATTGTCACCGAGAAGAGGGATCGGCATCGCAAGTCGCCGTTCTCACGGAAACGTCCGCGTTGTCGGACTACTCGACGAGCGTCCACGGCCGGGGATTGGAGGAAAAGGGTCTCCTGCCAAGCGCCGTCTGCATCGACTGCCACGGCTCTCATCAGGTGCTGAAGCACACCGACGAGCGTTCCACCGTGCACCGTAAGAATCTTCCGGCGACGTGCGCGTCGTGCCACCGAGGCATCTACAAGGAATTCATCAAGAGCGTCCACTTCTCGAGGGATGGCGAGGAGGCCGAGGAGCTGCCGAACTGCGCCGACTGTCACTCCTCGCACACGATCGGAGAGGTTGAGCAGGACGCCTTCCTCACCGAGGTGACGCACCAGTGCGGCTCGTGCCACCGAGATCTCTCCGAGACGTATCTGACGACCATGCACGGCAAGGCTTACCAGCTCGGGTATCTGGGCGCGGCCAAGTGCTCGGATTGTCACGGCGCCCACGGGATCCTCGCGGGCACCGATCCGAACTCCACCGTAGGGTTCCGAAACATCGTCGAGACTTGTGCGAAGTGCCACGAGGACGCGAACGAGCGGTTCACGGGATACCTGACCCACGCGACCCACCACGACCCCGTGAAGTATCCGATTCTCTACTGGACGTATTGGGCGATGACTTCGCTCCTGATCGCGGTCTTCAGCTTTTTCGGGATCCATACCCTTTTGTGGATCCCACGGTCGTTCCAGATGATGCGGGAGAAGGCACGACACCGGGCGCAGGCGGCGAGCAGGAAGCAGTACTACATCCGTCGCTTCGATCTCGCCCATCGGATCACGCACCTCTTCGTCATCGTCAGCTTCCTGTCGCTGGCCCTCACCGGCATGATGCTCAAGTTCTCCGCCATGCCGTGGGCCGCCACCCTCGCGGACCTCCTCGGCGGAGTGATGAAGGCGGGCACCATCCACCGGACGGCCGCGGTCGTGACCTTCGGCTACTTCTTCTTTCACCTGTTCACGTTGATCCGCCACAAGCGTCGTCGGAGGATCGGGCTGAGGGAGCTCGTCTTCGGCAGAGATTCCCTCATGTTCAACCGACGGGACGTGAAGGATTTTCTGTCATCGGTCTGCTGGTTCTTCGGAGCGGGTTCCCGCCCCGAGTACGGGCGGTGGACTTACTGGGAGAAGTTTGACTACCTCGCGGTGTTCTGGGGCGTGGCCATCATCGGCGTTTCCGGTCTCATGCTCTGGTTTCCCGAGTTCTTCACTCGATTCATTCCCGGTTGGGTGATCAACGTCGCGACGATCGTGCACAGCGACGAGGCCCTGCTCGCGGTCGGTTTTATCTTCACCATCCACTTCTTCAACACGCACCTGAGACCCGAGGCGTTCCCGATGGACACCGTCGTGTTCACGGGTCTGGTGTCGGTGGACGAGTACCGGAGAGAGAGGCCCCGGGAGTACGAGGAGCTGAAACGAAGGGGCCAGTTGCGAAAGCGTCTCGTGGCCGCGAACGTGGCGAAGAGGTGGCAGCGAACGGTGCGGGTGTTCGGATTCGCGTTCCTGGGAATCGGCGTCACCCTCATCGGCCTGATCATCTACTCGATGCTGTTCGGCTACCACTAGCCGGCATTCCTCACCGGTCTCCGCGGAAGCAACGCCAAGCCGCACTTGGCCCGCCGTTGCCGCGCCTCCGCCCTCCGACGGGGCTACGGCCCCGCCTCGGGCGAAAGCGCCCCGTCTCCTCGCCAGACACGACGATCCGCCGTCTCGTGGCGAGTCGGGTGAGAAATGCAGACTAGCGCTGGTGACACTGGATGCAGAGATCCATGGAGGGGTCGAGGGCAAGGTAGTCCTCGAACTCCGAGCCGTGCAACCGATGACAGCTCAGGCAGGTCATTGGCATCTCGGTGCGGGGATCGATGATGTCGGGACCGATCGGATGAGAGACGCGATGGGCTCTCTCGTGGCACCTCGAACAGAGGTCCACGTCGAGGGTCGCTAAGTACTTGGGATTCTCCGCCCCGTGGGGGGTGTGGCAATTCGAACAGTCCATTCCGCCATGAGTCACGTAGGTTTCCTTGTCTCGGCGACCCTCCTCATTGAAATGACACCGCATGCAGAGGACGCGCTGCTCCGCAGCTAGAAGGGCTTCCGCGTTCGACGCATGCGGGTTGTGACACGCCAGACAGGACTCCTCGGTGTCCAAGTGAGCGTGGAACTCGGTCTTGCCGTATTCCTCGACTCCCCGATGACACTTCATGCATAGGACCTTAACGTCCGTCGAGAGTGCGAATGTGCCGGCGCTGCTTCCTTCACTGTGACAGGAGGTGCACGTTCCCCCGGCGAACGGGGCGTGCTGGTTCCTGCGCACCAGGCCGGGGAGAAATCCCGAGTGGGGATCGTGACACGCCGTGCAGTTTGAGTTCGTGATGTAGCGCCCCCCGTGGGCGCTCGCAAAAGCTGTACCCGCTTCGTGACATTGGAAGCAAAGAGTCGGAACGCCGTCGGACAGAAGCCCCTCGGCGTCAGAGCCGTGCGCCGCGTGGCAGCGGAGACATTCCCCCCGTCGCACCGGACGGTGCACCACCGGCTGGGCGGTCCAGTCGTCCACGGTGGAATGACAGTCCCTACACAGGGCGATGGATTCCTTCCTCAACTGGTTCGGGAATCCCGATGCGTGCGGGTCATGACAGTGACCACACTCTCCGCGGAGCACGGGCACGTGTGTCGCGACGCTCTCGAGCTCGTCCCGTACGTCTTCGTGACAGGAGAGACAGAGATCGCCCAGCTCCCGGTCGAGCAGGGCGGCGTGCTTGGCCGCGTGCGGGTTGTGGCAATCGGAACAGGTGCCGGCCTCGAAAGCGGTGTGAACGTTTTTCTCGGCACCGAGGCTCTCGATCTCGGAATGACACTCGTAGCAGACCGCGGGCTCGTCGACCACGACGCGTTCGGCGCCGGTCCCACACGGCCACGCGAGGCAGAGGCCCGCCGCAAGCGCGATCGAGCGCAGTGTCATGGCCCCTCTCCCTGCCCGTCGGGATGACAGACGTCGCAGGCGCTTTCGACGAACGGATCGTGCCCGACGGCCTTGATCAGCCCCTCATCGCTCGAAACGTGGGGATCATGGCACTTGCGGCAGTCGATCGAATCGCCGGCCCGACCGAGATGGGCGGCACGAAAGTCCTCGTCGTCGCCGTCGTGGCATGACAGACACTGCTCGGGAACCGCTTCGGCCAACAGGGGAGGATGGGCGCTGAAATGAGGATCATGACACTCCAGGCAATCCCCTATGGCAGGTGAAGCAGAGCCTTCCGGACACGTCGAGGAGGAGACCCTCGAGGGCGCCGGCGTGCGGCGAGTGACAGTCGGTGCAGCGACCTTCTGCGACAGGAAGGTGGCCACTCACACTGGAAGCGGATTCGGCGGCGATGTCGTCGTGGCACGTCGCACACAGCGCGGACATCTCCTCCGGCATGAGATGCGGATGATCCGCCGCGTGGGCGCTGTGACAGGTGTCGCAGGACCTCTCTTCGAAGGGAGGATGAATGACATCATGACCGGCCTCATCGAGAATCCCGGCGTGACACCCGGCGCACAGCTCGTTCTGTTCGCTCCTCAAAAGACCGGCGTGCGTTGAAGAGTGCGGGGCGTGGCATTCGTTGCACTGGCCGATCTTCGCCGGAACGTGGACGCTCGTGTGCTCCAACCAGCCGCCCGCATCCTCATGGCACTCGCCACAGAGCTCGAACCGGGGGGAAGTGGTAAGATTGCCGTGATCCGAACCGTGGGGGACATGGCAGTCCAGGCACTCGCCGTCTTCGAACGCGGAGTGAACGGTGGTGTTCTCGAACTCCGCCCGTACTTCGGAGTGGCAGTCCAGGCAGAGATCGTCCACGCTCCCCGCGATGAGCTTGTCGTCCGCCATACCGTGGGCGTCGTGACAGAGACTGCAATCCTCCCGGGCGGGATCGTGGCGCGAGGCCTTGATCAGCTCCCCGCCGATCTCATCGTGACACTCGAGACAGAGTGCTCCGGCCGGCTTTCGCAGGAGAACCTTCTGCGAGGAGCCGTGGGGCCCGTGACAGCCCAGGCACTCTCCATCGGCGACCGGAGAGTGGACGCCGGCCGGCGCGACCTCCGATTCGTCGTGACAGTCGATGCAGAGACCGACGGGATCCTCGGCGAGAAGGCCGAACGGAGCGGGACTGTCGGGCGCAACGTGACAGACCTCGCAGTCGGCATCGAGGACGGGAGGGTGGGTGGAGACGGTCAAGAGCTTCTCGTGGGGAGACGAGTGAGGGGAGTGGCACTCCCCGCACGCGGCTCGTTCGACCGGGAATCCGCCGTGAGCCGATGCGAATGACGGCTTCGTGGGATCATGGCAGTCACTGCAGAGCTGAGTCTCACTCGTCTTCAGAAGACCGGCGTGGTCGCCGCCGTGAACTTCGTGGCAGGAGAAGCATCCTTCCTCCATCGGCGCGTGGACGTGCTCCGCGTCGAAGCCGTCGGTGCCGTGGCAGGACGAACAGAGATCCTCCAAGGACTCGGTGAGGAGATTCGGGTGGGACGTTGCGTGGGGATCGTGGCAATCGAGACACCGTCCCCGGCTCGCGGGGTCGTGCACGATCGAGCGGTTCAGCCCGAGGTCGTCCCGGTCGTGACAGTCGAAGCACAGCTCCGCGCCATCGTTTCTCAGACGAAGCGTGCCGACCAGACCGTGAGGCTTGTGGCAGGACTCACATTCCTTCTTCGCGAAGGGCTTGTGCTTGTGGTCGCCCGGGAACTCCTCCAGATCATGGCACTTCTGGCACTCGCCCGCCGCCTCGAACCTCTTTCCGCGCTTGATCTGAGCGGATGACTCCCGCCACTCGAGCACACCGCCAAGACACAAGAGGACCCCCAGCAACAAGAGCCCGGGTGGCGGAAACTTCCCCTTGCACGCTGTGCTGTGCTTCGTCGATCGCAATGAAGCCCGTCCCACCCTCATCTTTGTGCTCAGGGGTTCGATCCAAAGTACTCATCGATTCTCTCACCGTAAAGTTCCAAGTCGGACCTGTCCCTCAGCAATTCCAGGTGCTCGTCGAGCAGCCGCTTGAAGATCTTCCGATACATGATCTCACGAATCTGCATGTCGGCCTCCTCCAGGCTCTTCAGGGGGCCGGCCCGGCGATCCTTGAGCTTGAACACCATCCAGCCGGTCGCCACCTCGAACGCGTCGGTGGATTGTCCGACTTCCAGGCGAGACAGAGCATCTCGAATCTCACCGGAGAAGATGCTGGCCGAGACCCACTTCGAGTCCTCGATCGCTTCGGTCCCGTGGGCCGAATACTGCTTCCGGAGGAATCCGATGTCCGCACCCTCCCGGAGTCTCGACGCGACCTCGTCCGCCTCGGCTTTGGAACCGAGGAGAACGGTTCCGAGCAGGACCTGGGGCGGTCCGCGAAAGTCGTCGAGATGAGAGTCATAGTATTCCTGGAACTCCGAGCGACGGAACTCTATTTGAGGCACGATGGTCTCGGTCAGATACGCGTCGATGAGGGTCCGCTCGAGATCCTTCTCGTACTCCGCAACAACCGCCTCATTGTCGAGCCAGCCGTCCTCCTCCGCGGCCCGCAGGAGGAGAAGGTCCTCGCGCTTCTTCTCGATTGCCTCCGCCAGAAGGGTGTCGAAAGGGGTCCGGGCGCTTTGCATGGCATTGTGAGAAAGTTCCTTCCGGAGCTCGAAGGAGGTGACCGTGTGTCCCCCGTCCACGGTCAGTACGGGGCGATCGGAGTCGACCAGGAATTCTCCGGTGAACGCGAGTGCGGAGTCGGCGGCAATCTCCGCGAGGGTGAGACTGTCGACCCGGACCGGAATCCGCCGGCCGAGCCCCTGGAGGAATCGCCTCCAGGCCGCCTTCTTCTCCTTCGAGAGAAGAGCCTTCTCGATACCTCGTCGGCGGTCCTGGTATTCGGCGTCATCGGGGGGAAGTCTCTCCTCCACGCGCACGAAGGCGTACACGTTGCGATACGGGAACGGCTCGGAAAGGTCTCCGGAGGCGAGGTCGCGGGACGGGCCCCGCAGTACCGGATCCACGTCGACCCAGTGCACGAGATTGTGGAGGCCGCCCCGGTAGCGGCGCGAGTCCACGGACACCTCCTTGGCCAGACTGTCCATGGATGCACCCTTCCGAATTCTCCCGACGAGGTCTTGGGCCGCTTCCTTCGTGGGAACCGAGATCTGGCGTAACTGAATCTTCCAGTAAAACTCTTCGAATTCGACTCGAATCTCCGATTCGGCGACCGAGTCCGGGGCCTCGAACGTCGTGCGCACATACTCACGGGTCGCGTAGCCGACCCGACGGTCCCAGAGCTGCGCCAGGAGCTCCTCGTCCTGATCCAGTCCCAGCGCTCGGGCCTGCTGGATGAGGAGTCGATCGTGGACCAACCGGTCGAGAAGCTTCCGGAAATCGAATGTCGCTCGCTCTCGGTCTCCCATGGTCGTGTGAGACCGAATGAGAAGGGCGTCCAGATCTCGGCTCGTGATGGATTCGCCATTGACGCGGGCCAGGACGATGGCCTCGGGATTCTCGGCGGGCCGGGCCTCGACTCTTCCCCCGTCTTCGGAAGGCGGCACGCCGAAGACCAGAGTCCCGGCAATCAGGAGGGTCCAGGCCGCCGTCGCGTGCCCGCCGGCTCGCCCGCGCTCTCTCCAGGGACGTCGAGCCCCGCGATCTCCGCCCGGTCGGGATCGACGGTCTTGGTCGCCTCGCCCCGCTCCCGGGTCCCCCGGATCGTATCGACGATTCCGACCTCCTCGCTCCGTAACCGACTTGCGATCGACCACGCGCTCCACGTGCTCAACCGCATTCCCGAGATTCATCGATTCTCCCATTTTCACCCGCCCTCGTCCTCCTCCGCCGGAAGGCGATGGACCTGTACGTACTCGCTCAATCCGGTGGACTTGATCTCCCGGGCGGCGTTCCGGGCGGTCTGGCGATCGCCGTACGGGCCGGCATAGACTCGATACCAGGATCCCTTCTCGGGGACCAGGACCCTCCGCCAAATCGCGGGATACCCGACCGCCTCGAGCGCCGCCGCTTCACGGCGCGCGGAGTCCTCTCTCCGCCAAGAGCTGACATGGACGGCGAACCCCGGAGCGGAAGCGGAAGGCGCGGAGAAGCCATCCTCCCCGATCCGTGCCGGTACCGGGGAAACCGGCTCCGACACCTGAGTCCCGGTGTGCGGGCGAGGGGCAGCCCCCGGTGGAGTGACCGGAGAGTCCGCGGCCCTCTCCACCACGCCGGCGCCTTCGCTCGTGACTTGCGTCGGCTCCTCCGGCGCGACGGCGACGTCTCCGTTCCCCTCCATCCCCGCGACTTCGCCGGTGCCCTCCCCGGTGCCTTCTGTCGGCTCCTGCGACACGGTCTCTTCCGGCGTGGACTCTTGAATGTGGCTTTCCTCGATCTCCCGTTGCGCTCTCTTCTCGACCTCCCGGACGAGTTTCCGGGCGGAGTCTTGGGCCAAACGACCCAGCGAATGGAACCGCCCCAGGCGGAATACCGTCTCGGAGTCGTCACCGTTTCGCGATTCGTCGAACGTCATCAGCAACCGTCCGTCTCGCCCCGCGATCAACCGAGCTCCGAAGGCGAGCGAAGGCCGCGCGTGCTCGATCGCCCCGACGGCGGCCCGGAACGTCTCCACCTCGCCCGTAAGAAGGAAGTCGATCTTCAGATCCTCTCTGAGCCGCCGGAGGGTGGGATAGTCGATACCGCCTCGGAAAACCCTGCGGTTCTTTCGGAAGACCTCGGTCACCATTCCGGGCTCCACGACAGAGAAGCCGGCCCTTACCAGCTCGGAAACGAGGATACTCGACATGATGTCACCTGCGTGCGCCGTGCCGGACATGTCGTCGAGAGAAACGACCGCGACCTTCGGTCGCCCGCCGCGGCGCTCGCGATTCCGCTCGATCTCCGCCACCACCTCATCGAGATGCTCGAAGACCCGGGCCACCACGCGACCCGCCAGTTCCTCCACGGAAGTCACCCGGCCGACTCCGAAGAGGCCGGCAAAGTCCTCACCGGTGGCCGCCGCGCTCGCGCCCGCGAAGACACTCATTCGCTCGATCTCGAGAAGGCGGACGGACACCGCAACCTCCGGGTTGTCCTCCGTTTTGAACATGTCGAGGGATCCCAGAAGCAGGTACGTCACGCCCGCCTCGCTTTGGATATAACGAGCGTCCTCGGCCCCAATGCCTCCTCCGAAGCGAATCCGGTGCTTTCGAAGCGTCGGGCGCAGGGTCGCGTGGTCCGTATAGACGACTCCTCGGGAGTCGAGCTCCTCGTAGATGTGGGGCATGATCGTTTCCACGGCCCGGCTCGTGCCCGTGAGGTTGGGAAAGAGAAGGACTCCCAACTTGGCCTCCTCACGGTCCAGTTGGCCCAGACCTCCGCCCGCATCGGCGGCCGGGAGCGGGGCCCCTCCCATCGCCACTGCCACGACGAGAACTTGCACTCGTCTGTCCCACGGAATCGTCGGCGCCCTCATTTGATAAGCGTCTTCACACTCCTTTCGATACATTGCCGGGTGACTTCACTCAGGGACTTGCCGCCCGTCCCGAAGAGCGCGGACCAGAACCCCCGACCCCCCTCCGTGTGCGTGGTGGACCAGACCGTCGTGCCCTTTTCCGTCTCGAGCATTCGAACGACCAACGTGACGACGCTGAAGTTCCCTGATCCACTTCGCGTGGTCGTCGACTCGCTGATCGATCCCAGAATGATGCCCTGGACATTCAGGTCCTTCCCGATCTCGATCACCTGAGCCTGCGTCAGCTGGGCGGTTCGAACCTCTCCATGCTTCTCCAGGGCACGCGCGACCTCACCGGGCTCCACGACGTCGAACGCTTCCGCGGCCAGGAGCTCCGACACGAAGTACCGGGTGGTCCGAAATCCGGCCCCTTGATCTCGTGTCAGGTTTTCGAAAGGAACGACCGCAACCCTTTCGATGAAACCGAAGTTGAAGTCCCGGTGAAGGAACGTGGTCGCGCCCATACCGGAACAGCCCGCGAGAAGATCGGCAACGGCGAGCCAGATCGTTGCTCCGACCGACATCCTCGAGAAGAACCGCACGGCCTCAGAACCCCGTTCTCATACCGGCTTGAAACGACGTCGTCTCCGTTCCACCGATTTCGGTGAAGTCGGACGTCGCATACGTAGA
This sequence comes from bacterium, assembly GCA_025774805.1. Taxonomy (GTDB): domain Bacteria; phylum ARS69; class ARS69; order ARS69; family ARS69; genus JALGZR01. The sequence continues at coordinate 3,810 of JALGZR010000063.1, read as the reverse complement.
GTAGAAGGTCGTTCGACGACCGAGATCATAGGTCAGGTTCGCGTTGTATCTTTCGGTCACCCGGTCCGCCCCCGGGTCGGTGAAGGATGCCAGCGCGCTGAGGCGGAGCTTCGGCGTCGCATTCCAGCCCATGAAGTATTCTTGAGTTACCCTGTTCGTCTCCTCGGCGAGAAGGTTGTACGAGCCTCTCATGAATATCGTCCGGGTCAGGCGATAATTCAAGTCGACGGTGTATTGACTGCGCCGGCGAAAGTCGGACCCCGGATTGATCGTGATCCGCTGGTGCCGGTAAGTCAGGGCCATCTCCAGGGAGCGCGTCACCGTTCCGTCCACGGAAAACCGGTAGGTCCAGACATCGTCACGAGTGCCGAGGATCAACTGGACCCTCCGCGTCCGGGAGACCTCCGTGGACATGTTGATCCCGATCAGGGGATTCCCCGTGAGCTGTACGAGCGCCGTGTGGATGCGATCCGTCTGGAGGTCTCCGGTGTCCTCCCACCGGGAGGTCGCACTCGCCGTAATGTCCAGGGTTTCGATCGGTGTGACAAGGAGAGAATACGCCAGGGATCGGTTCGTCAGGTTTTCGAGCGGCCCGCCGAGGGACTGGAAACCCTGCTGCCACCGTATGTGGTGAAAGACCACCGGGGATTGCTGATATCTCGTGCCGAGGACGTAGTCGCCGCGGTCCCGGCCTCCGTCCGGACTGTCCGAGAAATCCTTCTCGTACGATACGTCGGCGGTCGAGAGCATTGCTTCGGAGACCCTGTAGGTGGCACCGGCATCGACGAAGTGGGTACTTCCCTTTCGCGTGACTTTCTCCCGCTCCTCGACCTGAACGAGCGCCTCGAGCTCCGTGACCAGGACCTCGGGCACCTCGTTCACGCCCCCCTTCACGACCTTGATGAAGCGCGTGCTCGTGGATTCGAAGGAGATCTCGTACCGGCTCGGTCCGGCGTTGAACTCGACGGCGGGGTTCGCCGTCCAGAGCTGCCAGAAGACGTTGTCGCTTGAAGAGAGGATTTTCCAGGTCGGCTGCGTGCCCGACGGGCGGTCGACGTAGAGATGGAGCGTACTCACTTCTCTCACGAAGGCGAGATCGAGTCCCAGGTTCCGATCCCCGAGAGCTCCTCCGATGTCGATTCTCGGGACTGCAGGGTCCTCCGTGTTACCGTCGGTAAGAGCGGGAGCACGGTCGAGCTCGCCGAAGTCGATCGAGGAATCCTCTACGTACAGGCCGGTCGCACCGGACAGGACGGTCAGGAATCCGCCCTCCTGGGGTGTCTCCTGGGTTCGGGACCGATGAGAAAACGTGTAGTTCGACGTGAGTCGCATGCGGTGATGGGGAGCGGCCGTACCGTTCCAGCGGAGGAGATGGGTGTTCGTCGAGGCGTCGACGTTCGTCACGACGTTGTCCGTCGTGCGACGAGTGAACCGGTAGGCCATCGTCTGCCCGCGAAAAGAGTAATCCGCGGCGGTCTGGAGCCTCTGATCGAGGATGTCTCGGTCGCGCTGGTCCTCCGAATCGTAGATATGACCCCAGTCCAAGCGAAGGGACACGGTGGGGTAGTCGATATCCCGTGATCGTAGGGAAATCGAGACGTCATCATTGATCCGCCGGCCGGAGGATTCGTGGAGCCGCGCACTCCGCCGCCGAAGGCTCGAACTGAGAGCGAACCGCGGGTGATTCCACGCCAGCTCCCCGGACGGTTGGTACTCGTCTCGCGAGAAACCTGTCGCCTGGTCCCGATCGAGATCGAACTTGAAGTATCGAAAGGCGGTGCGAAGGGTGACATAGGGAGCGAGTCGTCGACTCCAGCGCGCCGTATACTCCTGACGGAAAGTGCTCTGACCGACCCCATCGACTTCGGATTCAACGGCGGCCAGGTCCACGTTGCCCCGAAGATTCTGCGAGAGAATCGTCTCGCCGATTCGGGGGGTCGCCAGAACCGCCCCCAGGACGATTCCCGGGATCGAGGCCCATCGGCTTGTCCGTGACACGCGAGGGCGAAAGTCCATCTCTATCTCGGAACGACGACCATGTGGGGACGCTTGCCGACAGTGGCGATACCGGTGAGCCTCTTGCTGTTGACGCTGTAAAACGCCAGTTCGCCGGCCGTCGGCAGGATCGTGAGCAGTTGTCCGTACTCCGGATCGAGGGAGATCAGGCCGGGCGGATCGTCCAGGCCGATCGAGCCGATCTCGAAGACGCCTACGGTGCTGAGAATGGCGAGCTCGCGACAGTCCTCCAGCGACGCGTACAGCTGACGCGATCGAGGATTGTACGCCAGACCGACGGCCGGAGAGCAGAGATTCATCCTCTCCTCCGTCTCCAACGTCTCGATATCGACGATCGACAGCTTCCGCTGATCGGCGCCGGATACGTAGAGCCGCCGGTTCGTGGCATCGAGAAGGATCTCCGCGGGGGAGACCTCCACGGACAGCGAGGCCACCGTCTCCTCCGACCCCGGATCGACGATCAAGACGGTCCGGGACAGCTCGCTCGCGACGTAGATGAATCCCGTGACGGGATCCACCGCCATCGCCCGCGGGCCCTCTCCGACCACGATTCGCGAGGACTCCTGGAGGGAGCGGGCGTCGAGAACGGAGAGCATGTTGGAGCCGCGGTTGAGCACATAGAGCTCGCTCTCGTCCGGCGACAGGGCCACCCGAATCGGCTCGTCGCCGAACGTCAAGGTCGCTCTCTTGATCGTCCTGCGCGTTCGCGCGTCGATCACCGTGAGATCGTTCGAAGAGGAGTTGACCACGTAGAGCCACTGTTCTCTCCGAGAGGCGGTGATACCCCGCGGTCCCTCTCCCACCCGGATGACGTCCACGATCTTTTGGGAGAACCGGTCGACGACGGACACGTTGTCGGACCCTTCATTCGTCACGAAGGCGAGAGATCCGAGGGGCGGGACTTCGGGATCCGCGACCTCGAGTCTCGGCCGATGAAACTCCTCTTCCGGATCGATCGCCTCCGGAGACCAGCGGAGCACGACCAGCGCTCCCCCCCCGTTCGAAAGCTCCAGGCTCAACGGGATTCGCACGCCGCCGGGCGGGACCGCCGGTCGTACCGCGGCCGGGCCGAGGTGAGCTTCCATGAGCTCGAAACACATCTCGAGGTCCACGTAGAGACCGGGAGGGACGACCTCCTCGGCGAGCCGGACCTGACGTCCGGAGATCGCTCTCGAATCGAGCTCCCGGACCAGGAGCCCGATCGGCACGCGTCCGGAAGCCCCCTGGAGGGTAAGGCTCGCGAGTCGCAGGAGGGTTTTCTCCACGACGTTCGGGGGGACCTCGACGTACACCACGATCTGCGCCCCGTCGGCCTCACCGGCGGACCTTACGGGCCCGGGATGCGCCAGCGCGCAGAGCGCACCCAGGAGAACGGCCCGGCCGATCCGCCTAGCCTGCATTCCTCACCCGGCGCGGCTTTGCCGCTGCCGCAGCAGAGGCTGGTGAGATATGCATGCCAGGGCTGGTTCGGGACATCCTCGACCCACCTCTTCAAGAAACGCCCGGGCCGACAGGGGCCCGGGCGCTCGTCTTGTCGTCTGTAGAGACCTTAACAGGTCTCGCCCCCGTTTGGCTACGGGGTCTCGATGTGGTCGTCAACGTCCTTCTTGTGGCACTTGTTGCAGAGAGACCGCTGGTTCACGGAACTGTACGGATCCGGAATCTCGTAGGAGCCCGATTCGTCTCCGTCCTCATGCAGCAGCGTCACGTTGAAGTCCCAGCGTCCGGCATCGGGAGCCGACGACGCGTGGGCACGGTGGCAGGTGAGGCACATGATCTTGTCTGATGCGGTCG
>JALGZR010000062.1 GCA_025774805.1 bacterium | reverse complement strand
TTGCCGTCGGTGGCCAGCGGCTGCCCGGCGCGGATCTCGTCCCCGATCTGGACGGCCGGGGCGAGGCGGGTCTCGGATCGGGTCCCGAGGAAGAAGCTGAGCGAGGCGGGGTTCGGAAGAGACTGGAGCGGGAGCGGGCGGGTGCTCAGCGGATAGCGGATCTCGGGGACGGCCAGCAGGCGCCGAAGGAGGCTCGCGGCGGACGGTCGAGACCTGCTCCCGGCGTTCGGGACCTGAACATCAGTCGTCAACCCGCGTCCACCTCTTGTGCTTGCCGCGGCCAAGCGTCGGGCCGTCGCAATCTAGCTTCGGGAACCGCGCTAATTTACCGGAAACCTGACCGGCTGGGGAGCTTTGGGAGTCGGGCCGGGTTTGGCACCGGGCTCGCGGCGAGGCGGGCGAGGTCACTACCCCGGGCCGGACGCCTCCTCGTCCGACTCCCGCACCGCCGCGCCGAGGGACTCGACATAACGGGTGAGCGCCTTCTGGCGGGCCTCCAGGCGGGAGGCCTTGTCGAAGACGAGAGACCCCGCGGACGGCCCCCCCCGCTCCGGTTGGGAGGCGGCCCGGGCCTCGCGCGGCACGAAGCGACGACCCTCCGCCAGGGCGCGCGTGTACATGAACGTCTCTCACCAGGCTCGTCGCGAGGCTGCGGCGAGACGTTGCCGCAGCAGAGCCTGGTGAGAAACGCGGGCGAGGCGGTATCATCGGCTCCCCGCGGCGGCGGTCCGAAGCCGGACCGAGGTGCGAGAGGAGAGGGCGCATGAGCGAATTCCGAGAGTGGAGCCGGGCGGCTCTGCTGGCGTCGGCTCTTCTGCTCACGCTGCCGGCGACCGGTCGATCGGCCGATGCCGCCGACCCCGACACGGAGCCCCGTCCGGGCGGTCCGGCGTTCGTGGACATCACGACCGCGGCCGGCGTGCTCCACCGGCACGAGAAGCCGGTCATGGACGAGAAGCTGAACCGCATCATGGCCTGGATGGCCTCGGTGGGGGCGTCGGTGGCCGCCGCCGACTACGATCGCGACGGAGACATCGATCTCTACGTCACGAACTCCCGGATCGGCACCCCGAACCGTCTCTTCCGGAACCGGGGGGACGCGACGTTCGACGAGGTCGGCGAAGACGCGGGGGTGGCCCGGACCAACCACGAGGCCTTTCTCTTCGCCCTGGAGCCGTTTCACGGAGTCGATCTGGATGCGCGCACGATCTCGCCGGCCCTGGGCCGTGAGTTCGCCGACCGGGGCCTTCCGCTCTCCGGCGATGCGGCGCTCTCCGTACTGCACTCCGGCACGACCTGGAAGCTCGTCGACCCGGGCCAGCTCTTCGTCCTCAAGAGAGAGGCGGAAAGCATCCAGGTCTACCAGAACCGCGGCACGAGCATGGACGCGGTCTGGGGGGACTACGACAACGACGGCTGGCTCGACCTCTACGTAGTGAAGTGGGGCTGGAACGTCCTCTATCGCGCAAACGGCGACGGGACCTTCACGGACGTGACCGAGGCGGCCGGGGTAAGCGATCCCGGAAACGGGAACGCCGCGGTCTGGTTCGACTTCGACGGCGACGGCTTCCTCGATCTCTACGTGGGCAACTACTTCCGGAACGTCCATCTGTGGAGTCTTCGCGACGCCCATCAGATGCACGAGGACTTCGAGACGGCGCGCGACGGGGGTCCCAACGTGATGTACCGGAACAACGGGGACGGCACGTTCGCGGACGTCAGCGCGGAGCTGGATCTGGACGACACGGGCTGGACCCTTGACGTCGGAGTGGCCGACGTCGACAACGACGGCGACCAGGATCTCGTCTGCGCGAACGACTTCGGTCAGGACCGCGTGTTCCGCACGAACGCGGACGGCACGTTCACGAACGTCACCGACGACGCCATCGGCTGGGACACGAACAAGGGCATGAACGTCGACTTCGGCGATTACAACAACGATGGCTGGCTCGACCTCTACATCACGAACATCTGGACCAAGGAGTACGTCCGCGAGGGCAACCAGCTCTACCGCAACATCGGAAACGGCCGATTCAGCGACGTCTCGTTCGAGACGAACGTCTACGACGCGGGATGGTGCTGGGCGGGTAGATTCTGGGACTTCGACAACGACGGCGATCTAGACATCATGGTGGCGAACGGCTACATCTCCGCCGGGGAAGGTGAGTACTTCACCGATCTGGCCACCGCCGTGACCATGCCCGGATTCAATCCCCGGGACGCGCAGATGTGGCCGGAGCTCGCCGACAAGACGTTCGCCGGTTACGAGCCCTCGCGCGTCTGGCGCAACGAAGGCAGCGAGGTCTTCACCGAGGTGGCCTCGAAGCTGGGGCTCGACCACATCGGGGACGGCCGCGGGCTGGCGATGGCCGACTTCGACAACGACGGCGATCTCGACGTCTACATCTCCAACCAGGGACAGAACGGGGTCCTCCTTCGGAACGACGTCGGCAACCGGAACCACTGGCTCCAGGTGGAGCTGACCGGGACGAACTGCAACCGGGACGCGATCGGGACGCGGGTCGCGGCGGTGGCGGGGGACCTGCGCCAGATTCGGGAGCTCGACGGGGGAAACGGCGACCACAGCCAGTGTCCGTATCGTCTGCACTTCGGGCTCGGAGAGCGAACGGTCGTCGATACGCTCGAGATCCGCTGGCCGACCGGATACGTGGAGCGATGGACCGACGTCGCGGCCGATCGGATCGTCCGCTACACGGAGAGCACGCCGGCTTCGTTCCTCGAGGAGCGGAAGCGGTTCCGGGAGGCAGAGCACGAGGCGCGCCGGGGGGAGGCGCAGCGGGAGGCGAAGGCGGTCGTCGCCGAGACCGGTGAAGCGGAGAAGCCGGAGCTCGCCTGGGAAGAGGTGGCGGACTTCAAGAAACAGTTCCTGCAGTTCCGGCAGGAGATCGCCGACGACCCGGAGAACCCCCGGCTCCGCGTTGACTTCGCCATGCTCCTGGATCGCCGCGGCCGCCGGGAGAGCGCTCTCGACGAGATGGAGAGGGCGATCCGACTCGATCCGAACTCTCTGACGTACACGAACGAGTACCGGAAGTTGATCCGCCGGTACGGCCACGCCTTTTTCGACCGTTCGATTCGCTTCTTCGAGGCAATGGTGGAGGAGCACCCGGAGTCGATCATGGTCCGGCTCAACAAGGCGCTCTCCTACGTGGACAAGATGCCCTATCCGAAGCTCGGCATCGTGAGCCAGGGCAAGCTGTCGAACCGATCCCTCGCGGAGCTCGACGCCATCCTGAACCTCGACGCGAACTGCTGGTCGGCCAAGTACATCCGGGCGATGAACCACCTCCACTGGCCGCGCAAGCTGGGCCACGCCCCTCTGGCGATTCAGGACTTCACCGAGCTGATCGCGCTCCAGAAGACCCTACCCCCCGAGAGCCAGCGCGACTACTTCGCGCTGGGTTACGTGGGACTGGGCGACAGCTACGTCAAGAACCGGGAGGAGGGACTGGAGGAGAACCTCGCGCGGGCGCGGACGGCGTGGGAGAGGGGTCTCGAGGAGTACCCCGACTCTCCGGAGCTCGCGCTCCGCCTCCGGCTGGCGGACGAATCGCAGGACGAGCTGATCGCCTACATCAAGGAGCTGCGGGGGCTCGAGGATCCCGTCGACACGGACCTGGCCCGGGTCTGGGTGGAGTAGGCCGAGGAGGACGGGCGGAACCCGCCCGAGCCTCGGAGTGCGGCAAGGCCCCGCTCACCGCGAGTGACGAGATGCGAGAGACGAATCGAAGGACCGCCCGCGCCGCGATCGCTCTGACGGTGATGGTCGGTGCGGGCTTCGCCGGTGCCGGCGCCGCGGAGCCGGCTCCGGCATCCGGTGAGCCGGCGCCGTGGAGCGAGGAGCCGGCGTCGGCCGAGCTGGACACGCGGCGGCTCCGGGCGCGCGCCCACTACGAGAACGGCGACTTCCGGGAGGCGGCGGCGGAATACCGCCGCTGCATCGAGCTCGCTCCCGACGAGGCGGCCGACCGATTCAACCTCGCGCTCGCCGAAATGCGCGGCAAGGCCTACGAGTCCGCCCTCGCGTCGCTCGCCGAGGCCGAGGCCCGCGATCCCGACCTCCTTGCGGTCCACTACCTCCGCGGGATCATCCACAAGCGCCGGGGCGAGTTCGAGAAGGCGATCGCCTCCCTGGAGCGGGTGACCGCCCGCGATCCCCTCTGCCAGGGCGCCCACTACAATCTCGGAGTCTGTTACAAGTCCGTGCAGGACTACGGGCGGGCCATCGCCAGCTTCCGGCGCAAGGCGGAGCTCGCGCCGGAGGATCCGAGCACCCACTACCAGCTCATCAGCCTGTACATGCTCCGAGGCGAGGTCGAGAACGCGGAGCGGCACAAGGAGATCTTCGCCCGCGTCAAGGACACGGTCGACGAGTCGGAGAAGACCGTCGAGGCCTTGGAGCGCAGCGAGTACTCCTCCGTCCGGGCCGCCACTCGATTGACCGGGGAGCTGGTCGCGCGTCCGGAGGACGTCGGCCGCTTCGTCGACGTGACGGCCTCCTCGGGGCCGGCCGGGAACGGCCGCCCGGCGGATCGGGAGCGGGCGCCGCAGGAGCCTCCGGTGGTCGGGGACGACGGGAGGGCGGCCGTCGAGGCGCTGCGTCGTCGCCACGCCCCGGCGGTCGGCGGAGCGGTCGAGCTCTCCGACGTCGACGGCGACGGGGATCTCGACCTCTACGTGGCTCACTGCGCCGTCGACCCCGTCGCGTCCGTGAACCGACTCTGGCGAAATCGGGGGGACGGCACGTTCGCGGACGCGACCGCGGACGCGGGGGTCGGGGACGCCGGCCTCGCCATGGACGTCGTCTTCGGAGACTACGACAACGACGGACACGCCGACCTCTACGTCGTCAACGCCGGGCCGAACCGGCTCTACCGCAACTCGGGGGACGGAACGTTCGCGGACGCCTCCGAAGCGGCCCAGGCGAACGAGCCCCACTTCGGACGCCGGGCGCTCTTCCTGGACTACGACCACGACAACGACCTCGACCTCTTCATCGGGAACGGAGCGGACCTCGCCTCCCCCCTCGCGACGGCCTCGAGCCCCCCGCGCTTTCCCTCCGACTTCGAGGGGCAGTCGAACACGCTGTTGCGGAACCTGGGAAACGGCACGTTTGCGGACGAATCCGACGAGGCGGGTCTCCTCGTGGCGCTGGCGCAGACGCTCGACGCCGCGTACGCCGATTTCGACGACGATCACGACACCGATCTCTTCGTCGTGAACGCCGATGCCGATTCGCGGCTGTTTCTCAACGCGCGCTTCGGCGCGTACGTCCGCGGCGGGACGTTCTCTCCCCCGCTCCCTTCCGGCGCCGTGTCCGTGGCCGTCGTCGACACGGACCACGACGGGGACGACGATCTGGTGGTGGGGCTCTCGGCGGGCCTCCACGTCTATCGAAACGAGGGAGGCGCTTCCTTCGCGGGAACGCCGATTCCGCTGCCCGCGGGCGCGGACGATTCGGCGGTCGAGCGTCTTCGCGTCGGCGACCTCAACAACGACGGTTGGTGCGATCTCCTGCTCGTGGCCGGGGAGGGCCGGTCCCTCGTCCTGCTGGCGGCGGCCGGCGCGAACCGTTTCCGGGACGTGACGGAAGGCGCCGGTCTCGGCGGAGAGCTCGGCGAGATCGCCGATCTCGCCGTCGGGGACCTCGACGCGGACGGCGACGAGGACCTCGTGCTGCTCACCCGGGATCACGGCGTGCGGCTCCTTCGCAACGATGCGAGTCGCGGACGGCACTGGCTCCGGATTCGACTCGCCGGGAAGCGAGTGAATCGGGCCGGCTTCGGCGCCGAGGTCGAGATCGCCTCGGGGGGACACTACCAGAGGCGGATCTACGATCGCGGGGAGCTCCACTTCGGGCTGGGCGAGCTGGACCACGTCGACGTCATTCGCGTGACGTGGCCGAACGGGGTCGCGCAGAACGTGCTCGGCGCCGCCGCCGACACCTCCCTCACGGTGGAGGAGCAGGTCAAGGTCTCGGCCTCGTGCGCGTTTCTGTACGCGTACGACGGGGAGGGGCATCGGCTCGTCAACGAGATTCTGGGAATCGGTCCCCTCGGCGTGCCCATGGCGCCGGGGGTCTACCACCGGCCGGACTGCACCGAGCTGACCATGATTGCCGCCGATCAGCTCGTGCCTCGCGAGGGCTTCTTCGATCTGCGCCTCACCGAGGAGCTCCGAGAGACCGCCTACGTCGACCAGGTCCGGCTGCGCGTCGTGGATCACCCCGGCGAGCTCCTGATCGTCCCGAACGAGATGTTCACCGCTCCCCCGTTCCCCGAGGACAAGCTCTACGCGGTGCCCCGGCGGCGCGCCCCCGTCTCCGCGGTCGACGAGCGCGGGAACGACGTGCTGGATCTGGTGCGGGATCGCGACGGGCGGTTCCCGACGTTCCCCATGACGCCCTACGACGGCCTCGCCCGGTCCCACGACCTGATCGTCGACCTCGGCGATCTCGCGGAGGCCGAATCCGTGCTTCTCTTCCTGGACGGGTGGATCTACTGGCCCGAGTCCAGCACGGTGATGGCCATCGCGCAGGACCCCCGCTACGCCCTGGCTCCGCTCTCCCTCGAGGTGCGCGACGCCGAGGGTCGCTGGCGGACCGCCCTTCCCTCCGTGGGTCTGCCCACGAGCAAGGGAGCGATCGTCCCCGTCGACCTGACCGGCCGGTTTCCGACGAACGACTTCCACGTCCGATTGAGGACGAATCTCTGCGTTTATTTCGATCAGGTCTTCGTCGCGACCGAGAACGGGGCGCGCCGTTGTCGGATCACCGAGCTCGCCGTGAGCGAGGCCAATCTGCGCTACCGCGGCTTCTCGCGCCTGGAGCGCGACTCGCTGGGATACGAGCGGTTCGATTACGCCGACGTGAGCCCCACCGGCTCCTGGAGTCCGCCGGCGGGCCGGCTCACGCGCTACGGGGACGTCGCTGCCCTCCTCGACGATCCCGACGACCGCTACGTCATCTTCGGACCGGGGGACGAGCTCGCGATGCGCTTTCCGGCCCGCGCGCTCCCCGACCTGCCGGCGGGTTGGGTCCGCGACTACGTCTTCTACGCGAACGGCTGGGTCAAGGACGGCGATCTCAACACGAAGCACTCCGACACGATCACTCCCCTCCCCTTCCACGGCATGTCGGGCTATCCCTACTCGGCGTCCGAGAGCTACCCCGACACCGAAGCCCTGCGGGACTACCTCGCCACGTACAACACGCGTCCCAATCGATCCACGGTGGGGGTCCTGTCCCGAAGGTGACGGAGGGCGCTCCGGGGGGCCCATTGAGGCCGTTACAGGTTGCCCGAGATCGAGGGTGACGTGTCGCGTGATTCCCCGGCCGACTCGGGGACAAGACAGGTGGGCGCTACATGGTGGCGGTTAGAAAGGGATGTCCTGCCTTTCGTCCTGGAATTCGTTGACACGTTCCTCTCATAGAGGCCAGAGAGAGGCCAATTGAAGCTCTGAGCGCCTCAGACCCTTACGACCCCAACCGAACGCTCTCGGAGATGGGCAGGGAGTAGTGGAACTGGACCATCTTCCACTCCCCGTTCCGCTTCGCGAACACGGCCGTGATCCGCGCCTCCAGGGAGACCAGGCTTCCGAGCATCATCGAGCGCATGTTCATCGTCTGGGCCAGCCAGGCGGCGTCACCCGACGGTGAGAGCTCGACCACGAGCTCGTGGGGCGTGACCTTCGTCTCGTCGAAGGACTCGAACTGCCGCTTCAGTCCCACGACGAGGGCGTCCCAGCCCGTCCAGTGCTCGTTGATGTCCGCGCCGAAGTTGAGCATGTCCGCGTCGTGCGCGACGAGCTCGCCGAAGGATTCCAGGTTCTCGGTCTCCCACGCCTCGTTGACCCGCGCCATGATCGCGCGGAGGACCCGCTCCTCCGCCGCGCGATCGAACGGGGGCTCCGGCTGACAGGCGGTGAGGCCGATCGCCGCCAGGGTCGTGAAGCCGAGCCAAGAACCGATCCTCTTCATCGCACTCCCTCCTAAGCCCGGACGATTCGTGAAGATCGTCGCGAGATCGCGGAGACGCCCACCGGACGGGCACCCGCAGGGGTTCGGATCCGAGGCGTATCTCGACGATACGTCGCAGGGTACGGACACCGAGGACGCCCGTCCGGTGGAGCGTGTCGGCGATCGTAGTAGATCATTCATGAATCGTCCGGGCTGAGGGCGCCGGTCGTCCTCCCGGGCCCCAAATGAACCGCGGCCGCAGCCGGGCGACGACCGCGGGCAGGACCGTGACGCTGGTGAGGAAGCTCACGGCCATGCCGAGACCGATGAGCAACCCGAAACGGTTGAGCGTTCGGAACTCCGAGACGAGCAGCAGCAGGAAGCCGATCGTGACGATCATGGCGGTGAAAAAGAGCGCGCGGCCGGTGAACGCCAGCGTGGTGCGGAAGCTCTCCGCCGGATCGGCTTCGCCGCGGCGGAAGCTCACCCGCAATCGATCCAGGATGTGAATCGGAAAGTCGACCCCGGCGCCGATGCCGATGCTGGCGAACATCGACGTCCCCACGCCGAGGGGAATGTCGCCCAACCCCATGACGGCGTAGTTCACCAGCACGGCGAATCCCACCGTCCCCCCGCAGAGGAGCCCGCCGAGGAGCGAGCGGAACATGAGACCGGTGAGGAACACGACGCAGAAAAGGGAGAAGACGACGCTCCGAACGTGGCTCGAGCGCACGGTTCGCAGCCAGTGGTAGTCGAGGTCTCCGCGGCCCGCGAGATGGGACTTCACCGTCTCGTCGTCGAGGTGCTCGTCGAGGTAGTCCTGCAGGCGGTTCACCACCTCCCGCTGATGGACGAACTCGCTGCTGGTCATCCGCACGATCAGATTCGCCCGGGTGTAGGTCGGGTCGGTGACCTCGAGCAGAAGCCTTGCCATCGGCGACGTTCGGGCACTCAGGACGTCGAGGTAGAACTCCGTGTCCGATTCGTCTTCGGGAATGACGTAGAACGCGGGATCCTCGTCGTTCGACTTCTGATGCGCCCGCTTCACCCAGCCGGCCAGCGAGTGCGTGCCGCCGACGTGCGGCAGCGTCTCGGTGTACCGCTCGAGGGTCTCGATCCTCCCCAGCATGTCGGGGCGGAGCAGGGCCCGCTCCTCGGAGGCCTCGACCACGACGTCGAGATGACTCGTGCCGTCGAAGCGCTCGTTGATCTCCCCCGTCGCCCGAACCAGGGGGTGGTCTCCCCGGAAGGCGAGGATGCGCGCGTCGTTGAGCACGAGCTTCGACGCTCCCCAGCCGGCGATCACGACGATCACTCCGGCGAGCACGAGAACCGGACGGGTCCGGAAGAACACCACCCGCCCCACTCCGGCCATGAACCGCCCGATGGCGTCCAGGGACTCCGGATCGGACGGGCCCGGACCGCGGGACGGGCCTTCCCGATCGTCGACGGCGCCGCCGGTCCGCGCGGCGCCCGACGGGACGGCGGCCGCTCCGCCCGACGGGGCGGCGGCCGCTCCGCCCGTCGCGAGCCTTCGGTGCTGGAACGCCCGGCTCATCTTCAACGGCAGGATCATGAGGCCGGCGGGAACGACGGTGTAGGAGTAGAGGAGCGCTCCGACGACCCCGACACAGGTGAAGAGTCCGAAGTACCGGATCGGGGGCATGATCCCGACGAGATACAGCGCGAAGAACCCGACGACGTCGGTCAGCGTCGTGACCAGCAGCGGATACCAGAGCGCCATGCACGAATCGACGACTATCTCCTGCTTGCTGCGTCCCCGGGGAGAGAGCTGCTCTTCGTAGTACTGGCCGATCAGGTGAAGGGAGTCGGCCACCCCGAGGGCCATGATGATCACGAAGATCCCGTTGGTCACGATGAAGACCGGGACCCCCGCGGCGGCCATCAGCCCCAGGGCGAGGGCCGAGGAGCCGCCGATGACCGAGAGGGGAAGCAGAGTGCCGCGACCGGTCCGGTAGGCGAGCACGATGAGCAGCGCCATGACCAGCGGACAGACGAAGTTCATGCGAAGCGCGTCGTCGGAGACGGCGACTCCCATGTGGGCCCGCACCGCGGCCTCTCCCGCCACCACCGCCCACTCGTCCTCGAACGGGAAGCCGTCGACCAGGCGCTGGAGATCCCGGTAGAGCTCGTCGTCCTCCGGATCGCCCTCCGTCCGGACGATGATGCAGGCGGCGGAGCCGTCCGCCGCGACGAGAGTCCCCCGGTAGAGCTCGTACCCGAGGATGTCCTCCCGGAGCGCCCGGAGCCCCTCGGGCGTCTCGGGGATCTCCCGCATGAGCGGCTCGAACCCCGGAACGCCGTCCTCGAAGTAGACGCCGGATTCCGTCGCGATGCTGACGACGTCGTCTTCCCCGACGCGCGGAAGCTCCCGGATGGCGCGGGAGAGCTCCCGGATCCGGCGGAGCGTGGGAGGATGAAAGACGCCGCCGGGCCGATCCCGGAAGATCGCCACCACGATCGGCTCCTTCAGGCCGAAGTCCCGTTCGACCTGATGCTTGCGGGCGAGAGCCGGGTGACCGGCAGGGATGAACGCGTCCGGATCGGGATCCCGGGTGATCCCGAGGAGGAAGCTCCCCACCCCCAGAGCGAGGAGCGCGGCGGCCGCGAGCACCCCGATCGGGTGGGAGGTGACGAACTGGAAGTAGGATCGCATGAGCGACCCGATCCTACTCCATCCTCTCCTCGCAGCGAATCCCGAGTGTCTCGAGCTCGTCGAGGATCGGGTTGTAGACACCGGGCTCGACCGGGGCGACAACGCCCCGCTGGGTGATCTTACCCTCCAACAGGAGACGGCTGGCGATGGCCACCGGCAGGGAGACTGTGCGGGCCATGGCGCTGTCGCCGCCGGGAATGCCGTACTGGACCAGCGTGGAGTAGACCTTCTCCGTCCGATCCGGAAACTCGATCTCGAACTCGTGCTGCAGGGCGATCATGTCCCGCTCGCCCTCCTCCAGGGAGCAGCGCTCGAGCATCCGGACGGCCATGATGTCGACGTTCCCTCCCTCGGAGAGCGGGATCGGCTCCTCCTCGAACATCCCCAGCCAGTCGAGCTTCGCAATGGCCGGGTGGTCGTCCGGGACGCCGATCTTCTCCGCGAGGGTGCGCTTCGGATCTCCGTTGGCTCCGGACACGCTTCTCATGTAGCCGGCGTAGCTCAGGCCGGGCAGGTCCGGGCGCGGAGTCGGGTCGAAGAGGCCCAGCTTGACCCAGTGGTACCAGGACTGGCAGTGTCCCTGATTCCGCAGAGTGCCCCGGAACATCGTCCGGACGTCCCGGAGACCGTACATGTCCATGTAGGGCAGCGAATCCCGGTTCGGATAGCCCTCGAAAACGCCGGTGCTCTCGATGGTCACGATCTCGGGAGAGGCGAACAGCTCGTCTCCGGGGACATCGACGACCTTCCCCCGGTCGAGGTACTTGCCCGGGTTGGTCGCGGCGATCAGGACGCCCCGCGGAGCCCAGGAGAACTTGTATCCGATGGGGTTCGTGTTGGCCTCGGGCGCGGGCAGACCCCCGCAGTACGAGCGGAAGGCGACGACCTTGCCGCCCCGGTCTGCGGCTCCGTGAATGATGCGCATGGCCGACATGTGATCGATGCCCGGATCCACCCCGCACTCGTTGATGAGCGTGAGCCCGGCCCGCCTGGCCTCGGCGTCGAGCGCCTGCATCTCCGGAACGATGTACGAGGTCGTCGACATGTGCTTGCCCCGATTCAGGCACATCTTGGCGACCTTGAGGTGCTCCGTGGCCGGGAGCAGGGAGATCGCCAGATCGTGCCCGGCGATCAGCTCGTCCAGGGCGCCCTCGTCCTTGACGTTGAGAGCCAGCGCCTTGCCGCGCGCGCGGCCCCGGACCAGCGCCTCGGCTTTGGTTACGGTGCGGGATGCCACGGTGACCTCGAAGCCCTCGCGGTCGGTCAGGTAGTGAACCAGAGGACGGGACACGAGGCCGGCGCCGAGAACCAGGATTCGCTTCATCATCTTCCTCAAGGTTTGGGGGCTTTCCCGCGGCCGGTGGAGAGGAACGGGTTTGTCACGCCCCGGGTCGACCGCGCGCACCTTGCTTGCTACCCGCTTTGGCGCGCCGGATCAAGGGGAGTCCGAGGCAACGAACGGCCGCTCCGTCCCCGTGGGGGGTCCGGAGGGCCGTCGGACCGGCTTCCTGATTCTCAAGTCGTGATTTGAAGCCGAGTTGCGGCCGTAGCTGTCCGATGCGACGGCCGCTCCCGCGTCACCGCAGCCGGGTCGCCCGCGTCGTTCGCGTCTCCCGGTCGGTCTCCAAACGAACGTAGTACACGCCCGGGGCCGCGCGGCGGCCCGAGGCGTCGCGTCCGTCCCAGGTCACCCGGTGCACCCCGGCCGACCAGGTTCCGTCCGCCAGCACGCGGAGACGGCGCCCCCCGATGTCGTGCACGGTGACGCGGGCCCGGCCCCGGAGAGGGACTCCGAAGCGAAACGTCGTGCCCTCGAGGAACGGATTGGGCGAGGGCGTCGAGAGCCAGGGGCCGGAAGCGACGGTCGGGCTCTCGGTGATCGGGGTGGCTCCGAGAAGCTCGTCGATCACGGCGATGACCTCCAGAGGCTCGTACTCCGTCGACCAGTGCCGAACGACTCCGCCGGGATCGATGATGTAGTCCTGGGGATAGGGCGCGTAGGGATCGGGCGTCCGATACGTCGAGTAGACCGCGCTCCCGGCGTCCTCGAGGCCCACGAACCGCATGCCGAACGTGTCCCGGAACTCCTCGGACTGGTCGATGAACTGGGTGATCTCGAAGACGACCGCCTCGGTCGTATCATAGCGCGAGTAGATCGAAGCATCCGTCGCTGCAGCCTGCAGCGGGCAGATGGGTCACCAGTTCGCCCCGAACTCCAGGTACACCACCCTCCCTCGATAGTCGGAGAGCCGGTGGTTGTTCCCGTCGGTGCCCGGCAGATCGAAGTCCGGCGCGACCGATCCCACCTGGGGAAAGGTCGTGTTGTTCTGATAGACGAACTGGTTGGCGAAGGAGGGGGCCCCCGGACCGCGGGAGGCGCTGTAGAAGTAGCGGATCTCTCCCCGCACCTCGGGAGTGCTCGTGGCGGTGACCACGACGTTCTGGACCCCCCCCGGCGGGACCGTGAACGTCGCCGGCGAGACCGAGAATCCGGCCGGTGCGGTGATGAGGGAGACGTCGAGCGCATCCGTTCCGTTGTTCCGGACTTCGGCGGTGGTGTCCCGGCTGGCGGTGACCGCGCCGAAGTCGAGTCGCGTGGGGTAAATCGCGATGTCCGGCCCCGGATCCTCCTCGGGAACATAGACCGCCATTCCCTCCCAGTCGGCGACGGCGTAGAGGGTGTCGCCCGCGCTGTTTACGCCCGCCCCCGCGCCCATCGCATAGGTCCGGGTCTGGTCCCAACCCGAACGGACGAGATTCATCGGATCGGAGACGTCGTACTCCTCCAAGAACGGATAGGCGCCCACGGCCAGGTGATCCCCGATCCGCCCCATGGAGAACGCGTTCCCCCAGGTCGGATGAACGTCCAGGAGAGCCGGAGCCGTGGGATTGGAGATGTCGACGGAAGCCACGCCGTCCGCGCCCAGGGCCAGGAGCGCGGTGGTTCCCGAGATCTCGATGTCGTTCGCCAGGCCGGGCAGCGGAAGCGTGGCCACCTCGGCAGGCGTCCCCGAGAGGCTGACGACCGCCAGGCCGTGACGACCGTTCGCGACGAAGAGGTGCCCGCCGGAGGCCTCCACGTCCCAGGCGGCGTCGTCGCTCAGAGGAATCGTCCCGGTGTGCGACGGCGCCATTCCGAGGTCGACAATCTCGATCCCGGCCTGGAGGGCCGCTACATAGAGGGAGTCGCCCACGCGGGCGCCCCCCTCGTAGGCGGTGGTCGCGCTCGGAGGATCGTAGGAGCCGAGGGCCACGGGGATCCCCGAGGAGATGTCGTACCACTCGACCCCGTCGAAGTGACAGTAGCTGAACAGCGTGTCCCCCGAAACGGAGGTTCGCCAGGCCGCTCGGCCGATGAATGCCACCCGAACCGGGCTCGAGGGTGTGGAGACGTCGTAGGTCTCCAGGCCGGGCGGAAACCCGATCGAGGCGTAGGCGTAGTCGCCCACGACCCGGATGGACATCACGTGCGCGAACTGATCCAGGTTCGTCCCGACGAGGCGGAGTCCGTCCACGCCGGTCTGAGCGGAGATCGGGGGAGTGGCGAAGACTGTCGTGAGCAACGCCGCCGCGACAAGCGGCGGCCGGAACCGAATCGGCCACATGAGGTCGTCCTCCCGGGTTGGTCGGCCAGCGGGGCGGCCGGGAATCATCGCCGCCGGGAGCGCGGGGGATTCCCTCGACCCGTCGACACGAACGACCCGGGTGGTGAAGAGTGCGGGAAGAGCAGGGCGGGGTGCGGGGACCCGGGTCAACGGCTCGATCCTGCTACGGACAGCGGAGCGTCGCGTGACACGCCGCCCGGCGTCCCTCCGTCGCCGGTCGGTGCCCTACATCGACTCCAGAATCAGAGCCGCGCCCTGTCCGCCGCCGATGCACATCGTGACCAGACCGTAGCGCTCCTGCTTCCGGCGCAGCGCGTACGCGCACGTCAGAGTCAGGATCGCCCCCGTGGCCCCGAGGGGGTGACCCAGGGCGATCGCACTGCCCATGGGATTGACCTTCTCGGGGTCGATGCCCATCTCGCCGAAGTCGCGGATGCAGGCCAGGGCCTGGGGTGCGAACGCTTCGTTCAGCTCCACGTGATCGAGGTCGCTCGCCCGGAGCCCGGCGTTCTCGAGGGCCTTCTTCGTGGCCGGAACCGGACCCCAACCCATGATGTGCGGATCGCAGGCGGCCACGCCCATTCCCGCGACTCGGGCGAGGGGCTTGAGGCCGTGCTTCTCGACGTCCGACTCCTTGGCGATCACCATGGCCGCCGCCCCGTCCACCACCGCGCTCGCGTTGCCCGCCGTGATGATCCCACCGGGCTCGAAGGCCGCCGGCAGACGGGCCATCTTCGTGAGCGTCACGTCGTCCATAATGTGAGTGTCGTGCTTCACCTCGACGGGATCCTCGGCACCGTCCCTCTGGACCATGACGGGCTCGATCTCCTCGTCGAACCAACCCGAGTCCCGCGCCTTCTTCGCGTTCGTGTGGGAGCGGTACCCGAACCGGTCGGCCTCCTCGCGCGTGATCTTGTAGCGGCGGCCCAGCTCCTCGGCCGTGTTCGCCATCGCCATGTTGGCGGACGGATCGTAGAGGCCCATCAGGAGCGAGTCCTGTAGGTGCGTTCCGGGCGGAAGCGCCCTGGCGTCCACCGGCCCGTACTTCTGGACCGCCGTGCCCACCTTCTTCCCCCTCAGGTTGTAGACGATGAAGGGGTACTGCATGCTCTCCGCGCCGCCGACGACGGTGAAGGGGCGGCTCTGATCGTGTCGGATTCCGGCGAGCATCATCTCCGCGCCGACCGCCACGGCCTCCGCCCCGCTCCCACAGATCCGGGCGACGGTCAGGGCCGGAACGTCGGCGGCGAGACCGCCGCGCCACGCCATGCCCTGGGCCGCGTAAATGGAGTCGCGGTGGCTGTGCGTCGCCATGCCCATGACGACGTGCCCGATCGCGTCCCTGTCGACGGCGGTGTTCTCGAGCGTGGCCTGGATGGCCATTCCCCCGAGCTGCGTGGTGGTGAAACGGGAGAACAGCCCCGGCTCCCGGTTGTCGATCAGGATGTCCGGCCGGGGCGTCCGGCGTCCCCCGTCGAGAATCATCACGGACCCGTTCTTGCTCATGACGTCCCCCCGTTACTCGTGCATGAAGGCCGCCGGTACCCGGGGGCCGTTCTGGATGAAGTTCTTCATGCCGATGTCGTAGTCGATGGTCCCCTTGCAGCGGGCGAACCCGTCGGCCTCGACCCGGAGCCCCTCGTCCAACGGCTTCCTCAGACCCCGGCGAATCACGTCCACCAGGATGGAGTCGATGGCCAGGGAACGGTGCTCGATGTCGACGGGGGGCAGCACCTCGGGAAGCGACATCGGATCCGGATTCACCGGGGAGAGCTTCACCTCTCCGGCCAGGTGCTTTCGGATCAGAGCCTTTCCCGCACCGACGAAGTCAGCGGCCGGCTCACCGGTCGCCCAGCCCCAGTCGCAGGCCTTCTTCGCGTTCACGGGACGCCCGGTGCGCAGCAGATGGAAGCCCTTGTCGAAACCGATGAGCCGCGGAAGACGCTGCGTCCCCCCGTAGCCGGGGATGATGCCGAGGTTGACCTCGGGCTGTCCCAGCATCAGGGCGGGTCCGGCGACCCGGGCATGGCAGGACATCGAGAGCTCGGCGCCCCCACCGAGGACCGGCCCGTTGACGGCGGCGACGACCGGCTTCGAGAGGGCGGCGATCTCCGCGAGAATCCCCTGTCCGCGGACGCACTTGGCCTTCGCCTCGTCCGGGGTCTTCAGCGCGGCGAGCTCCAGGATGTCCGCCCCCGCCAGCGAGCCGTCGTAGCTCGTCAGCACGATGCCCCGGACCGAGCCGTCGGCGGCCAGCTTGCCGATCTCGGCCTTCAGCTCCTCCAGGGTCGACTCGTTCAGGGCGTTCATGACCTCGGGCCGGAAGATCGTGACCACGGCGATCTCGCCGTCCCGCTGCGAATCGATGTTCCGGTAGAAGGCGGGTAGCCTCTTCTCGGCGATGCTCTTGGGCACCTCGTATCCCGGATGCTCCGCGGCGTACGTCGTGCAGATCTCGTGGACGCGGTCCGCGCCCAGGTTCTCGGCCAGGTCCAGCAGGCCGTCCTTGAACCCCAGCGCCATGCGCGAGAGCCAGTTGAACTCCCTCGCGGAGCAGATCTCGTTGTCGACGACGAAGTACGTCCGTCCCAGGAGCACCGCCAGCATGCGGTCGAGGACCTTCTTGCCGAGCGCCTCGTCATAGGTCGGATCGCCCGGGTTTTTCCGGTCGTGGTAGGGCTTGTTGCCCTGCTCGGCGAACAGGGGCGGCGGCTCGAACCACGGACTTCCGGTCGGAGCGTCCCGCATCAGCTCCATGCAGTGTACGTTGAGGAGGTTGCCGCGGGTCAGATCCATCACGTTGAACGGTCCCCCGCCGCCGATGGCGTCGTTGACGATCGCGTCGACCTGGGCGGGGGTGGCGACGCCCTCGGAGAAGATGCGGGCCGCCTCGGCGCAGTAGTTGCAGAACACGTCGTCGGCCGCGAAGCAGGGCACGTCCGCGGTCACGATCGGGACCTTGCCGAGAGTCCGGAGCGTCTCGATCATCCGTGCGCTGAATCTCTCGTCGTCCGACAGCACGACCTCGATCGGAGCGGACCTCCACGCGGGAAAGAAGGGGTGGTTCACGAAGCAGCGCTCGGGGTGCTTCGTGCCGGCGGCGATCCGCGCCCGCGGGATTCCCGACGTCGCGAAGCCGATCAGACAGTCCGGCCGCACCACGTCTTCCAGGTTCTTCAGGATCGCCTGCTTGACGGGGAGATCCTCGGTGGCCGCCTCCAGCACGTAGTCGCAGTCCGCGAGATCCTCGAGGTTGGTGGTCGGAACGAGACCCTCCCGAGCCGCCTGCGCGATCTTGGGGCTCAGCTTGCCGCGACTGAGACCCTTCCCGATGTATCCCTCGATGCGGCGCATGCCGGCGTCGAGCGCCTCCTGTTTGATGTCCATCAGGTAGACCTTGCCCCTCCCTCCCTTCGAGAGGGCGGACACGAACCCGTAAGCGAGGTCGGGCCCTATCGCTCCTGAGCCGATCACGCCGACAATCATCGGTGTTCCTCCTTCAACCCGGAAAAGTCCCAAACGCGGAAAACGGCGGCTCGGCGCTCGACCGGACAGCGGCGGGGATCGACACCGCAATCCGCTCGAGCGCACGCACCATCCCGCCAATCTCCCGTGATGTGGTGACAGGGTCAAGCGCCGGACCGGAGGTGGCCCCAGGCGGGGCCGCTCCCGACCCCGGGCGCTCCTCTCCGGGGCCGCTTCCGCCCGGGACGGCGCTACGGGACGCAGAGGAGGGCGGGGTCCCAGGAGGACCGGGAATCGGCGGCCGGCCGGGGAGTCGCGTGATCGCCCGTCGTCACCGGACCACGGGCTCGATGGTTCGGGGAATCGCCGGGCCGCGGGTTCGATTCTCGCGGCCCCTACCACTATCTCTCGTCAAATCAAAGGCTTACGGCTCCACAAGAGACCGTCTCCGGAATACCCCCGAGAAGACGTGTGGCAGGAAGAAGACCGCAGGCTCGAAACGGCTGCGTGTTGGGTGGAACAAGATCTGGGGGGAAGGTCGGGGCGCTGTCCGGGTATTTCCCGTCCTGCTGATGAGCGTTGCGTGGGCTGGAGGGAGCTCGTGGGGAATCGAACATCTACGGTGACGCGCTCTGCCGTGTACTTCGTCTTGTCCATCGTGGCCGCGATCGCCGCAGGATCCGAGGAGCGCGGCCCGTCGAGCCCGGACGATGAGAGAGAAGTCAGGATCGAGAGCAACCTCTTGCCCCTCGTTGTCGTGACGAGTCGCCCGCGAGGCGGCTTCTCCCTGATGGAGAGAATGGAGCACTACGGCGTCCCCGGGTCGGCATCGCCCTCATCGAAGACGGCGAGCTCGCTTGGTCGGGGGGGTATGGAATCGCAGACCGGGAGACGGGCAGACCGGTTGACTCGGAAACCGTGCCTAGGAGATGTACTTCTGCGCGAACCTCGGGAAGCACCACGCGGCGAGGTTCCGCGGTCGATGGGAAGCCGGTGGCTGGGGCTCTCCGCGGACACCGGACTTCTCGCAGGGGCACGTCGACTACTTGCCGCACATCATGCCGGACGGCGCATCGGTGCGGTTCGGACGGGTCCTGAAGGACACGAACGGGGTCCGAGTAGGGGGCGGCATGTACATCCTCGAGGCAAGGGGAAAGAACCACGCCCATTCCCCGAGGGTGAGAGCTGGATGCACGTCTCGGCCACCGCCGAACTGACCGTCTACACGACTTGCCTGGCCGGCCACCGGAGGGCCCGCTTCCCGCGCATCGACCGCAGCTACCCGACAAGAGAGACGATCCTCGGGGCCTGCATGCCGGAGGACATCCGGCCGTGGCACCCGATGAGAGGTGCATCGTCTTCGATTCGGAGCGGGACGGTGGTCTTGGCCTGACCGATCTGTACGTGTGCTTTCGAAATGCCGACGGCTCGTGGAGCCAAGCACTCAATCTCGGCAACAGGGTCATTTCACACGACGTCGAGTCGATCCCGCACATCACGCCCGATGGACGGTATCTGCTCTTCACGAGCCACCGGGACATCTACTGGGTCAGGACTGAGTTCATCGACGCACCGTGGCTTTGAATGAGCACGATCCTCTCTCGAAGCAGACCCCCCGGCACGCGGTCCGAACAGCTCACGCAGTTCGCCCCCGATTCCATTCGCCGAGTCGATGGAACACATGAACACGTTTCACCAATCCCTGTACCTGCTCTTTGCGATAGTCCTTGCGGCGGGTTGCACGGCGCGTATTGCCCCCCGCGTCCCGACGCCAATGAGCCGGGAGTGACGAGCCGAAGCATCGACCAGATACAGCTCGGTTTGCCCGCCGATCTTCGGGTCGGCCGCGGTGACGTCCTTCGGAATCGACGAGCTCGATGAGACTGCGGATTTCGCGACAGGAGGCACGGAAGTCTCCCCAGAAGGGCGGCGGCCCCCTCGTGACTCTCTCCGACCCGGATGCCCCGACGAGAACCGTGTGCCCCGGCCTCGCCAACCTCCGCGGAGAGGATCGGCTGAGGCGAGCGTCGACTTCGGCCGCTCGCCTCGGCTGGACGACGACACTGACGACACCACCCGTTGAGCTCGGCCGCCCCGGAAGCCGTGGATGCGCAGGAGCACACCGACCGGGACGCCGAGCGATCCGTGCCGATCCGGTGGGCACCGGAGCTCGGATCGTGGGCAAAGGGTCGAATGCCGTCCTGAATCCTCAATTCCTCAAGGACCCAATGTTATGGGCGTTGACGGTCAGCAGACGGCCGCCCGGCGCGCGCCGGTAGCGCGGGCAGACATCGTGCCGACCGCGCTCGCTCCGGGCAGGTACGGTGGCACCCTCTCGCGGCGCGTCCTTCGCTTCGGTTCGGCCCTCCTCCTTCTTGGCATCGCCGCCCTCCTTCTCTTCTGGAATCTCGGGGCCACCAGCTTGCACAACGGCGACGAGGGCGTCTACTTGCAGTCGGCGCGCGAGATGGTGGAAAGCGGCGACTACCTTACCCTTCGCTACAATGGACGACCGTTCCTCATCAAGCCGCCGGGGAAGATATGGCTCATCGCTCTGGGGTACAAGGTGCTGGGAATCAACGAGTGGGGAGGTCGGTTGAGCTCGGCCCTCTTCGCGCTCGGCACGATCGCGATGACGCTCGCTCTCGGACGCGCCGTCTTCGGATGGACGGTCGGCCTGTTGGGCGCCGCCGTTCTGCTGTCCTCCACTCAGTTCCTCCACGAGCACTGCGCGCGGACCGCCGAGCAGGAGCCGGAGACCGCCTTCTTCTACGTTCTGACGGTCTTCAGTCTCTGGCGAATCCCTCGCGACGCGCGCTGGTTCTGCGGGTTGGTCTCGAGCCTCGGAATTCTCGTGCTGATCAAGGGGCCGATCGTCGGGCCGGCGGTCATCATCGTCCTGTTGTACGCACTGATCACCAAGGCGTGGCGAGCGATGTCCCTTCGCACAGGCCTGCTCGGCGCGCTGCTCTTTCTCGTGATCGTCGCCCCGTGGCACGTCCACCAGATCGTCGCCCACGGTGACGATTTCGTCCGAGAGTACGTCAACAACCAGATGCTGGGGCGCGTCACCGGTGGGACCGACGTCAGCCTCTCGGCCGACGGGCTGCCTGCCGTGCGGACGATCAAGACAGGTCGGGCGGCGACGTTCTATCCGCTTGTCGTGTTCTACTCCATGTTTCCTTGGAGTCTCCTGATCGTCCCGGGCCTCGTCTCCCTGTTGTGGAATCTGGTCCGCAAGCCGCGGGATCGTGGTCCGTGGCTTCTGCTGGTGTGGACGGCCGCCTACGGGCTGACCATCACCGTAATCTGGACCAAGTTCCCTTGGTATGTAGTTCCGATCCTCCCGCCCCTGGCGCTCTTGGTCGCGGTGTTCTGTCATCGCCTGTACGAGGCGGGATTCTGCGTCGTGTGCATCGTTGCCGCGATCACCCTGACGCTGTCGGCCCTGTACGTCCCGGTGCCGACCTACGATCCCTACTCCCGGATGTCGCCGCTCTGGCCGGAGTTCGAGCAGAACCTCACGCCGCTCGCGGGAGTGTCGAGCCCACTATCGCTCGTCCCGGTCGGGGTCACGCTCGGGATCGCCGTGGTCTTCATCGTCGCAACCGTGGCCATGCGTCGCCGGGTAGGCGACCGGGCCCATACCGCCTGCGGGGTCCTTCTTGCCTCCTTCGTGTTCGTCGGGCTGTACCACGCCGCACTGCCGCTGCGGCACGCGGCTCACCGCAGCGAGATCGCAAGCTGCTTCGACGCGGTTCGGCGGGAGGGGCTGCTGCCCTCGCGGGTCCTCCTCCTCGGCCGCAGGATCTCTCCGCTAGCGCTCGCGCCGCCCGACTTCTTCTACATCTACGACTTGGTGGGAGGTGCGACCGGGGAAATCGTTGCGGTGGGACGGCCCAGGCGGGCGGCGGCCGACCCCGCCATGTACCGTGCCGGCACGCTGGTCCTCCTGGACCAGAACCTGACCTCCCGGATGCCCGAAACGGTCGGTCTGACGCGCGTCTGGCGGGGGAAATGGGCCGATGCGTTCTACGTCAGAGGACCGTGAGCGGACACTACCCGCGCACTCGTTCCACGAACCCGGGGCGGGGGTCCCGAGAGGCCTGAATCAGCCCTCTTCGTCGAGATCGGCGGACCAAGATGTGTCTCCATCGGGACCGTGATCACGCCGGTCACCGACAGCCCACGTTCGGGCGCCCCGGGAAGATCCCGGAGAGCGGCGTAGCCGGATCCCATCGTGTTCTCCAGTGAACTCCAAGCGTCGGAGGAATCAAGATGCACGGTAACTGCCGCGGATGGACTCCACAGTCCATGTTTACGGGCTTTCTGCTGCTGATGACCCCATCACTCGTTTCACCGCAGACGACCGGGGTCCGGTTCGAGGAATCCGGACAGCACCTGGGGGACCGCCGGACATTTCAGATCGCACCCGGCGATCTGGATGGTGACGGCGACATCGATCTCGTCGTGCTCAGCTTCCTCGATTCCAGCCACGTCTGGATCAACGACGGGCGGGGCCGATTCCGAGACAGCGGGCAGCGTCTGGGTAATCGTGGAGGTCACGGTGCCGCACTCGGCGATCTCGACGGGAGCCACGATCTCGATCTCTTCTTGGTCGACAATGGCGGTCCTGACCTCGTGTTCCTCAATGACGGCACCGGCAACCTGATCGACAGCGGACAGAAGCTGGGCGGTGATACGCAGGACTGGAGTACAAACGTCACCTTGGGAGATGTCGACGGCGATAGTGATCTCGACGCGTTCGTGACGGTCTTCCAGAAGCCCGGCAGGCTCTGGGCCAACAATGGCAAGTACATCTTCTCCCCTGCCGACGACTACTTCGGAGCCGGCGCGCGTGGAGCTCTCGGAGACTTGGATGGGGACGGCGACCTGGACATGTTGACGGCCGGCGTCGGCAAGGAACAGGACGTCGCCCTTTGGCTGAACGATGGTCGAGGGGGATTCACCGGGACGGGCTCACCAATCGGCGGAAAGGGGATCCCTTCCTTGGCGGATGTGGACGGTGACGGCGATCTGGACTTGCTGCTCGGAACCCGGGAGGGCACCGGAGGATATCGAATCCTCGTCAACCAGACCATCGTCCATGGCGGCTAGCCCGGACTATTCATGAAGGCGAACCCGAGGCGTATCTGAACGATACGTCGCAGGGTGCGAGACGCGAGGACGTCCGTCCGGTGGTGCGGATCCGCGATCGCAGCAGGTCGTTCATGAATAGTCCGGGCTAGCCGCCATGGGGACCGAGCGGCGGGCCACCGTCGATCAGCGGCCCGCCCTCGGACGATGCCCTGTCAGCGAAGAACCGTGATCTTTCTGGAGATCCGTTCGCCGCCGGCCTCGAGCACAGCGAAGTAGAGTCCGCTCGGGAGCTCATCGATGAGCCAAGGCGTCGTGCGTATGATCCCATCGCCGCGGTCGAATTGCGCGAGATCACCGACGACCCGACCGTTCACGTCGTAGATGCGGAGGTGCCCTGGAGCGTCGCTCCGCGCCGCGTAACGAAGCAGCGTACGGTCAGCCGTCGGATTCGGGTAAGGCGGATCGAGCATGAGGTTCCGAGCCCCTCGATCCGCAGCCACGGTGACGCCGACGCCCCCGGGCGGCGGCAATGCAATCTCCCAGGCGCCACGGCCGTGCGTACCCGCCACGAGCTTGCGAGGAGCATCCGCGATCTCGAGGTCGGCGATGACCACGTTGGGCAGCCCCTCCTCGAACGGCGACCACGTCGCCCCGCTGTCCGCGCTCGACCACACGCCGAGATCGGTGCCGATGTACCAGTCCCCCGGTCTACTCGGATCGATCGCGATCGCGCTGACCGGAAGGGGCGGGAGGTTTCCCGTGGCGTCCGTCCAGCTCGCGCCCATGTCCGTCGTGAAGGCCACGTGGCAGAGGTCCTCGTAGCCGGAAAACGTCACGACCGCCGTGCTCAGATCGGTGGGATGGGCGAGGATCTTTGTAGCGGCCCCCGCCTCGAATCCGAGGGCCGCGGCTTGCGTCCACGTGTCGCCTCGATCGGTCGTCCGATGGACGGTATTGCCGTCGATCGTCCAGGCGACGTCCGCGTCCATCTCGCTGATGGAGATCCACGTCGCCGTGTGGGCCGCAACGTTCACCCAGAAATCCCCACCGTTCGTGGTACGGAAGATCCCGGCCGTCGAGTGGTTCGTCAGCACGTAGTCGGCATCGCTCTCGGCTGCATCGGTCGGGACGACCCACTGTGCGTTTCCTCCCGGAATGCCGTTGTCGATCTGAACGAAAGAGCCCTCGATTCCATACTCGGTGCTCTTGAAGTGCCAGTCGATGGCCTCGGCGTAGACCACGTTGTCGGATACGGAGGGGATGTCGCAGACCATTCCATCGCCTCCCAGTCCCTCCGCCCACGTCGTCGTTCCGGACCACTTGTCAGTGCCGTTGTCTTGCGTGCCTCCCATGACGTAGTAAGTGGGGCCGTTCCCCACACAGATGTCGTAGAACTGGTAGGTGATCAATGCGACGTTCCGGTCGGTCCACGTGGCGCCATCGTCCGTCGATTCCCAGATTCCGCCGTCGGTGCCCACCCAGACGACCTCGGGATTCCCCGGCTCCCAGGCGACGGCATGGTGATCCACGTGGACGTTCGATCCGACCAGGACGAACGTCGACCCGCCATCGGTGGATCGCGTGAGATTCACCGCTCCCGTGATCACGATTTCGGGGTCGTTCGGGTCGGCGGCGCAGATGAGGTTGTACCAACTCTGCCAATCAGGAAGCCCGGTGGCAGACGTGTTCGCCCATGTCGCGCCGTCGTCGGTGGACTTCCAGAGTCCCAGAGTCGTTCCGGCACCCAGGTCTCCGAAGAACGCATAGACGGTGCTCCCGCTCACTCCGAGCTTCGACTTGCCGATCATGAAGGACGGCGGCTGCCCCGTGCCCGCCTTGGCCCAGGTGAGCCCATCGTCGGTCGACACCTTCACGTTGTTGCCGGACGTGTCGTTCCCCTTCACCGTGTACACGCGCGAGGGATCCTCGGGGTCCCATTTGGCGTCGTAGTAGCCGCAGCGGTAGTCCTCGCGCGTGACCCCTCGAACCTGCGTCCAGGTCGCGCCGTCGTCCGAGGATCGGTAGAGACCGTCGACCGCTCCCGCGAGGAACGTCCCGCCGGGACCGGATTCCAGGAAGTGGAAACCGTGGCCGAATAGGCCGGTGGCCGGGTACGACAGGCTCGTCGGAATCCAGGAAGCGCCGCGGTCGGTAGATCGGAGGATGCCGATCCCGGTCACGCGATCGATGTTCATGGTGCCCTCGCCCGTACCGATCACGATGACGTCTCGGTTCGTCTTGCTGACGGCGAGTCCTCCGATCGCGAGCGAGGGCAGCTCGTCCGAGATCGGGATCCACGTGATCCCGCTGTCCGTGGATCGCCAGACCCCCCCGCTGGCAGCGCCGGCGTAGAGGATGCTCGGGTCCACCGGGTCGAAGTCGATGGCGAGCATGCGACCCGCGAAGTTCACGGGGCCGAGGGAGAACCAGATCGAGCGAGAGGAACGGCCGCGGCGGTCCTCCAGCGCCCGACGAGCCTCCCAGGCGCGCCAGCGGGCGCCGACGGGCGGCAGCTCACCATTCACCATGCGTTGCTTCTGAAACCACCTGACCCGGTTGAACGGCTTCCAGCCGCTGCCCGGGGTCCTCTTGAGTTCGGGGTTCGCGTCATAGAATCCATCCATGTGGTCGAACCAATCGAGGAGTGCGCGGGCCGGCCCGGACGGCTCGGCGTGCGCGGGGCCCACCGTCGGCCCGAGGCAGACGGTCACGAGACCCGCGAGAATGACAAGAGTCGGAATACGCATCGGGATTGCTCCAGGGGAGGAAACAGCTACTGGAAGGTGTTTCCATGAGCGGGGACGGCCAATCTAACTATAGAAACAGGGAGCGGACTCCTTGTGTAAAGAACGGACCGAGCCTCGGAGATTGCGCTCCTGTCGGGCCAGTTGACCCCTCAAGACGCATTCATGGATGCATGAACTGTGTTTACTATGAATTTACAGCATGAGCAGTATCAGAGGTTCTAATTATGGGAAACGAAGTCCTGATCCTACTCTGGAATCGGACGGCGCGACACGACAGCGTCAGACCAAGTGCGCTGCTGCCGTGACGCCGGATTCGCCTGCTCCATCGAGGCGGAGCGTGTCGTCAGCCGCGGCCTGGGAAAGCCGACGGTGGCCTTCAGCTGGGGCGGTTTCCGTGTCGCGCGGACGAGCGATGGACCCGCCCCATAGGAAGAAAACTGCTTACCCTACCCGCCGGGCAGATCCGGAGAGACTCGCACGTGTCCCTGCCGGACCGCGAGTCATTCCCTGCATCGATGACGCATGTGAAGACAATTCATGTGCACTCATGCGCACGCTTTGTGATAGTCCACGGAGAAAGTGGTGGCGTCGTCGGCGCGGTGTCCTCGGCGAGCTCCTTGGCGAAGCCGAGCCCACTGGCCCCGGGCGCCGGGGGCGACATCCCAGTCCGGTCCCCCCACGGCCCGCAGCCGTGGCGCTCCGCGCCGTCAGGCCCGACGGAGGATGTCTCGATGCACAGATTCCGTTTCTGTCTCGCTCTTCTGGTGGGCGTCGGGGCGCCGACCCAAGCGCTTGCGGCGGAAATCCACGAGGCAGCCCGGGAAGGGGATCTCGAAC
This sequence comes from bacterium, assembly GCA_025774805.1. Taxonomy (GTDB): domain Bacteria; phylum ARS69; class ARS69; order ARS69; family ARS69; genus JALGZR01. Next base: position 22,713 of record JALGZR010000062.1, on the reverse strand, counting down.
GGATGGAGGTTCTGGTCGCCGAGGACCCCGGATGCGTCGGGGCGAGGACGGACCGGGGCACGACACCGCTCCACTACGCGTGTCTGGGCGACGATCCTCGGATCGTGGCGTTCCTCCTGTCGAAGGGGGCGGACGTCAACGCGCGGAACTCCGGCCACCACACGTCTCTGCACTTCGCGGCGGCCCGGGACCAACCGGAAATGGTCGCGCTGCTGATCGACCACGGTGCCGACGTCGGAGCGAGCGACCGTGAGGGAGAGACCCCGCTCCACCAGACAGCGTACAACGCATGCGTGCGCTCGGCGCGAGTCCTGATCGAGAGGGGGGCCGATGTTCACCACAGGAACACACACGGAAGGACTCCATTCGTTCTGACCGCCCGGGAGAGCGGGGATGTTCCCTTGGCGAGGCTCCTCCTCGCGGCGGGATCCGATCTGGACTCGGTGGACGAGAGCGGAGACGGCGCGCTCGAGCTTTCCGCCTGGCGGGGCTTCCACGCGTTTTTGAGCTTCCTTCTCGAGAGCGGGGCCAGGATTCCCGACTCGGAGCCGAAGCGGATCAGCCTCCTCAGGCACAGCGTGAAGAGAAGGCTCGACAATCTGCTCGACGCACTGGTCGCTGCGGATCTGGATTTGACAAACGTCCGGACGTCTCATCCGGACCTGATCCTCGAAGCCGCATCAGGGGGCTCGTGCGCAATTGTCGGGAGGCTCGTCGAGAAAGGCTTCGATCCCCGCTTCCGGGACGACTCCGGATGGACGCCGCTGCACGGCGCCGCGGAGTTCGGCCGGGACGACGTCATCCGACGCCTGTTGGACGGCGGTGCCGACGTCAATGCGCGGACGGTCCTGGGGCAGACCCCGTTCAACATCGCGCAAGAGGAGGGGAACGAGAAGACCGCGGCTCTGCTGAGGAACGCCGGCGCGGAGACCGATGCGCCCCGTTTCCCGGGACTTCAGGGAGCCTATCTCGGTCAAGACCCCCCCGGGGACGTCCCGGAGCTGTTTGCGCCTGGCATCGTCATGGGACACTTCGCATTGCACTCGTCGGTGGCGTTCGCGCCCGACGGCAAGACCGCCTTCTGGCGAATCTCGATTCCGCCGAGGGAGTCGGGCTACGGCTCCGGCCGGATGCTCGGGACGACCGTCGAGGCAGGGAGGTGGACCTACCCGACCCAGCCCGACTTCGAAGGGGGCGACGTTCCCTTCTTCTCGCCCGATGGCGAGAAGCTCTACTTCCTGTCGCGTCGGCCAATCGACGGTCAGGGCGGGAAGGAGAGGATCTGGGTCGTGTGCCGTACGGAGGACGGCTGGTCGGAGCCCGAGCCGTTCGACGCGGTGCTCAACGCAGCGCCCATGCACTGGCAGTTCTCCGTGGACCGGGAGGGGACGTTCTATCTGGGCAGCGGAGACGGAAGAATCCTGGTGTCCCGGCACCTCGAGGGGCGATACGAGAACCCGGTCGAATTCTCCGAGCTGTACGGGAACGACTCGGTCCAGGGTGGTTGTCCCTACGTATCTCCCGACGGATCCTATCTCATCTTCACGCGGGACGACGACCTGCACATAACGTTCCGCCGGGCGGACGGATCGTGGACCGAAGCCCAAAACCTCGGGGACACGATCAACTCACCGACCCACGACCTCTGCCCCCTCGTCACTCCCGACGGGCGGTACATGATCTACCTGACCACCCGAGACGGCAGGCTGCGGCCCTACTGGGTGGCCATCGAGGGCCACCTGAGCCGACTCGAGAAAGGCATTCTGGACCAGTAGTCCGCGTGTCACGCGTTGCCCTGGCGCGCGAGGAAATCGACGAAGGTCCCAACGTACGCCGGCCGGTAGTCGCTCTTCCGACTCAGCGCGTACCACACGCGCTTGAAGCCTTGCCTGGTAATCCGGAGCGCCCTCAGGTCCGGCGATTCCAGGTAGGGACGGACGGACCAGCGGTTGAGAACGGCCACACCCATGCCCGCCTTCACCATGTCGACGATCGCCTCCGTCATGGAGAGCTGTGTCAGCGACTTCGGGGTGACGCCGGTCGGGAGCAACACGCGCTGATAGAAGACGACCTCCTCGATGGGGCGATCGTAGCTGATCAGGTGCTCCTCGGCGAAAGCGGTCGCCCCCACGTAGTCTCTCCCCACCCACGGGTGGTCCCGGTGAACGAGGGCGATCATCTCGTCCCGGAAGAGCTCCTCGTGGAGGATCCTGGGGTCTTTCTCTCTCAGGTTCTCGATCGCCAGATCGACGGCTCCTTTCAGCAGATGAACAGCGGGCTCATAGGTCGCCTCGGTGACGACTTGCACTCGAACGCCGGGATGGGTCTCTCGGAACGACGCCAGCACGGCGGGCAGCCAGTGGAAGCAAGCGTGTTGGCAGAACGCGACGCGCAGCATTCCCTTGTTGCCGGACGCCATGTGCCCCATGTCGACCTCGAGCCGACGAATCTCGTCCAGAACTGCCACGGCGCACTTCAGCACGCGCTCGCCGGCGGGGGTGATCACCATGCGCCTTCCCGCGCGCTTGAACAGGGGCAGGCCGCATTCCTGCTCGATCTCGCGCAGCTGGTGACTCAGTGCGGACTGGGAGAGGCAGAGCTCCTTGCCGGCGCTGGTCAACGTGCCTCGCTCGGAGAGGCTCCGGATGAGCCTCAGGTGACGCAGCTCCATGACTCGCTCCCGGGCGGACGGCCCCGCAGGCCAGCCGATATATTAGCAGTCTGCATGCATTTCGTCCAATCATTTCATTTCAAGCACGTGTCAGGCGCGGCTATTCTCGGACTGCAGCGCGGCAGTGGGCAACTGGTGACTGAGGCGCAGCCCGGGACAGCTGTCGCGCTGCAGGGGGTAACGGACGGCAGGACCGCAGAGCAGCCGGAGACCACGGGAGAGCGGGCCGGCACGCGAACCGGCTCGAGCGCGAACCGCAAGTGAGGCTCCCGGGGGCCATGGGTGTCCCTTCAGCGGGCAGACTCCGCAGACCGTCGGGGGCGGGACGATCGAGGGCCCCGATCTGAAGGCGGATGAACAGGACGGTCTCCGGCGCCGTCTGATCTCCGGTAGGACAGGTCACGCCTTCGGCGCGTGCCGCTCACGGTCCGATTCTGCGCGATTCTGCGCTCCAGGCCCCGGGAGGAGGTCCACGTGAGTGCGTTCCCGGCGATCCGTCGAAGCCGGCGGGCCCAGGCCCTGCTCCTCGCGTTCGCTTCTTGTCTCGGCTTCGCTCCCGTCGGCCACTGCCAGCCGGAGGACAGGAGCGCACGGATCGAGGCGACGCGACTCGCCGACGGCGTCCTCCTGCTCACGACTCCCGCCGGCTACCCGAATCAGCTCGTTCTCGACTCGCAGCAGGGTTTCGTCGTATTCGGCACGCTCTGGTCGCCGGAGGTGGCTCGGAGTTGGCGCCGCGCGATCGCGCAGGAGCTCGGCCACGACCGCGCCGCCTACGTGGTGGTCACCTCGGCCCGCGCGACGGCGAACGGAGGCACCGCGGCGTTCGCCGGTGCGACCTTCATCGCTCACCAGAGCGTTCGCGAGACGATGATCGACCGCGCACCCCGGCTGGATGAGGTGATTCAGAGCGAGATCGAGGTGTTCCGGCGAAAGGCCGAGCGCTCGCGGCGGCTTCTGGACGACGGCCTTTCCGACTCGCAGGAAGCCCAGAGCCACTTCGACTGGATGATATTCTGCGATCGCGTCGCCGACGGTCTGAAGCGAGGCCACGAGCCGACGCTCCCCACGGTGACGTTCGCCGATCGGCTGACCCTCGATCTGGGGAACCAGACCCTCGTGCTCACCGACTTCGGCCCCGGTCCCCACGGTCATCACATCATGGTCCACGTGCCGGAGGAAGGCCTCGTGCTGGCGCCGATCAGCCCCATGCACCTGGCACCGGTCCCCCGTGCACCCGGCGGGCTTCTGGACGTGCCCCTCTGGTTGGACCGCTTGGACGGGGTGCTGGCCGCGGATCCCCCGCTCCGGACCGTGATTTGCGGTTTCTCCGACCTGGTGCCCGTGGAGGAGCTTGCGAACCAGCGCGAGTACATTCACGCTCTCTGGGAGGGCGTGAACCGAGTCACCGCCGAGGGCCTCCCCTTCGAGGCCGCCCGCGAACGCCTCTCTCTGGATGCGCTCTTTCCCCATGTGCGGCAGTGGCAGATCTGGAGAGAGATCGAGGAATCGTGCGTGCGAGAAGATCACGCGACGCATCTGCTGGCCTACTGGAGGCAGCTGCACCCGTCGGCGGCCTCGCGGTTGGCGGAGATGCTCGAAACCGAGGACGCGCCCGACGTCGAAGCCGCCCTCCGGGAGATGCGCGACGATCCCCGGCACCGGTGGTTCCTGGACGAGCACGAACTGAACCGCCTGGGATACCGGCTGCTGGGCGAGAACAGGCTGACCGAGGCCGAGCTCGTCTTCCTCCTCAACGCGGAGACCCATCCGGAGTCGGCCAACGTCCACGATAGCTTGGGGAAGGCGTACATGACCGCGGGTCGCCGCGACGAGGCGATCGCCAGCTACCGGCGTTCGCTCGAGCTCGACCCGGGGAACGAGAACGCCCGGCGCATGCTCGAACGGCTCGATTCGGAGGAGTAGTGTGCGTCGACTCGTCCCGCGGAGCGTAGGCGCCTCTTTCGGGAGGCCCGGACCCGCCTCGGGGAGGTCTCGATCCTGGTGACCAATGTCGATGGACCGTCCCCGGGGATATTCCTGAGCAAGAGCAACGAGGACTGGCAAGCGGCGTTCGATCTCACCATGCTCTCCGCGCTGGATATGATCCAGCGGTGTCTCCCCGGGATGATGGATCGAGGATACGATCGAATAGTCAATATCAGCTCGACGTCCGCGAAAGAGACCACCCCGGGGACCCCGCTGTCGAACGGGCTCAAACCCGGTCTGTCGGGTGCCCTCGGGACACTCGCCCGTGAAGTCGCGGCAACGGGAGTCACGGTGCTAGCATTCCGCCGGGGCCGTTCGTTACGGACTTGCTGCGGCGCTTCGCTCCCCACATGGTCGGGCGCGAAGGCCTTTCTTCGGAGGAGGCAGTGCAACTCTACGCCGAGAGAGTGCCGATGAGGCGGCTCGGCACAATCGAGGAGTTCGGTGCACTGTGTGCCTTCTCGTGCTCACCCCAGGCCGGCTACATCACGGGGAAAAGCATCGTCATCGACGGCGGTCATGTCCGGGCGCTGTTGTGAGCCGTCATGGGAATCCTTGCCGCCGCTCGTCGCCCGATTGAGGGCGACGGTTGCCGAACGTCGTCCGTTGAGAACACCCCCCATGGGAGAATCACATGAGAATCCCTTCCACCCTGATGCTCTCCATTCTCATCCTGATCGCGAGTCCCGTCGCCCGCGCCTCGGATTCGCCTGCCATCCGGGTCACCGAGCTGACCGACGATCTCTACCTCCTTGCCACCGACCAGGGATCCTATACCACCAATTCCCTCCTCTTCGTCGGAGCGGACGGACTCCTCCTGGTGGACACGCAGTCGGAAGACGATGCGGAGGAGCTCGAGAGAGCGGTCGAGGAGCTCGGAAAGGCGCGCCCCGCGTACATCATCAATACCCACCGCCATGTCGAGCACATCGGCGGCAACGCGATCTTCGGTGAAGAGCCGGTGGTGATCGCTCACTCCTTGGTTCCCGAAAAGCTGAGGACGGGAAGCCACATCTTCGACGAGTTCCCCGATGCGACCTTTCCCGACATCACGTTCGACACTTCACTGACTCTGCACTTCAACGACGAGCGAATCGAGCTCCATGCGCTCGCCGGCAGTCACGATGACAACGAGATCATCGTCCATTTCACGAAGGCCCGGGTGGTTCATTTGAGCTCTCTGGTCAATGGGTTCAATTTCCCCTCCGTCGACTCCGATGGCGACGTGCTGAAGTTCCCGGAGCTCGTTGCGCGCGCGATGGAGATGCTCCCGAGGGATGTGACCATAGTGTCTGGGCACAATGACATCGGCACCTGGGAGGACTTGCGCGCCTACCATCAGATGCTCGTGCAGACGACGCAGATCGTTCGTGACGGTTTGTCCGAGGGATACGATGTAATCGAACTTCAGAAACGGGAGGTGCTCGGGGAATGGGGCCGATACGCGGGAAGCTATGTCAGCGTCGATGATTGGATCAAGTATCTGGCCAGGGGAATTGAGGGCAAGGACGAAACCAAGAAGTCCGTATTCGAGCCGATCTACCGCACATGGAAGCACGAAGGCGCAGAGTCGGCAGTCGAGCATTACTTCACGCTGAAGAGGAACCACTCCGAGGAGTACGGATTCGGCGGGTTCGTCCTCCTCGAGATCGGTGACAAGCTGTCACGAAGGGGTCATACGGAAGCGGCCATCCCGTTCTTGGAAGCGGATCTCGCGGATCAACCCGACTCCAAATACCGCTACTACACGGCCTACAAGCTGGCCGACGCGTATCACAAGGTCGGGAAGGAGGAGCTGGCGCTGGACTACTGCGAGATGGCATTGGATCTGAACCCGGAGTTCGCGCCCGCCGTGGCGTTGCGAGCGACGTTGGAAGAAGAATAGAGACTGCGCAGACAATGGGGAGCCGTTTCAGATCTCGGGGATGGAGGTGGGCTGCGTGGTCCCGGAACCGATCGACTCTCGACTCCCCCCCGGAGGAGGAAGAGACCATGCATCCGGTAAGACCTTGCACCCGACTCGCGGCGCCGATCCTGGCGATCGCTCTGTTCGCTGCATTCCCTGAAACCGGCAGCGGCGGCGATCCGTCGACCGACCCCCCCGACCGGATCCGGGACTACACACTCGTTCTCCGATCGGGTCGCGTCACCCCCGATGAGGGAATCGCCCCGGAGCTGGGAGCGGCATTCGGGGCGGGCGCTCGACGACATGTCGTCATCCAGTTCGAGCGGATCCCCGGCGAGAGCGACATCGACCTCATGAGGAGTAACGGTGTCATTCTTCTCGACTACCTGCCCAACCATGCCTACTTCGCGCTTGTCAGCGAAGCCGCACTCTCTCGTCTCGCGGAGACGGACATCTTCCGGGCCGCCCTCCCGATCAGATCTGAAGACAAGATGCTTGCTCGACTCCGAAACCGGGGCCCGAGCGACCATGCACGGAACGACGACGGAACGGCGCGCGTCGTCGTGGTTCTCTTCGGTGACGTGTGGATCGATGATGCACTGGTCACCGCACGCTCGTTCGGGGAAGTGACGGCGACAAGACACGACGAGAGCACGCTGGAGATGAACGTCGATGCCGATCGAATTGCCGCGCTCGCCGACGAGGAGATGGTCCAGTGGATCGAAGAGGCGCCGCCACCGAAGCAGGTTTTCCTCGACGACCTTCGGGCCACGGTCAAGGCCGATACGGTACAGGCCCCTCCGTACGGTCTGGACGGTTCGGGAGCGGTCTTCGGCCAGTGGGAAGGAGGATCGCCGGCGACCACCCACGAGGACTTTCTCGGGAGACTCACCATCGCCGACGGCGCGCCGCCTGGTGACCACGCCACGGCCGTCGCCGGGATCATGGCCGGGGACGGCTCGCGAAGCGAAAGCTGGGGTGGGACTCCATACCAGTGGCGGGGGATCGCCACGGCCGCGGAGATCGTGTCCTACAGCTGGCCCTCGTACGTGTGGGAGCTCAACCAGGAGACGGCAGAGGCCATCGCCGAGTACGGGATCATGGCGTCAAGCAATTCCTGGGGCTGGTTCGTATGTGGCTCCCTCTGCAGCTTCTTCGGCGATTACGACGATTTCAGCAAACGGTACGACCGAATCGTTCGCGGCTCCCAGGGAGCGGCGATCAACGTGGTCTTCGCGGCCGGCAACGATCAGAGCTGCTTCGAGTGCCAAGACTCGCTGCCGCACTTCCCCTACGGCACCGTCTCCGCCCCAGGCGCGTCGGCCAAGAACACCATCGGGGTGGGCGGCGTGAACGTCATCGACAAGACCATGACGACGTTCAGCGGCTGGGGTCCCGTGGATGACGGCCGGGTCAAACCGGATCTCATGGCACCTGGGTGCAAGGGCGACACCGGAGTCTACGTGCCGCAGCGGCCGAACGATTACGCCGACGGGGGTTGCGGCACATCCTACTCCGCCCCCGCCGTTACCGGGGCGCTGGGCATCATGAAACAGCAGTTCGGCCTTCTCGGCTACGATCCGGTCGCGCCTCACACGTACAAGGCCGTGCTGATCGAGACGGCCGAGGATCTGGGAAATCCGGGACCGGACTACGCCTTCGGGCACGGCCATCTCGACATCCAGGCCGCCGTCGACTTCATCATCGCGAATCATCCGGAAGGCCAACTCATCCGAGTCGACAGCCTCGCCGACTCGGAGACCGATCGCTACTCGATGGAAATCGAGCCGGGCGCCGACTCACTCCGGCTCGCACTCGTCTGGGACGACTTCAGGGGAACGCCCGGGGCGGGAAAGCAGCTCGTGAACGATCTCGATCTCGTGGCACGGAGTCCGGGCGGCCTCTGGCACCATCCGTACGTGCTCGATCCGGACGATCCCTCCGCCGTCGCGACGACGGGTGTCAATGACGTCGACAACGTCGAGGTTCTCGAGCTGACCAGCCCCGAGACGGGGGTGTGGACCGTCGAAGTGCGTGGTTCCGTGGTCCCCCAGGGCCCGCAGGAGTATACGCTCGCCCTCCCGCGTGGAAACGTCGCCACCCGGGTCGCCGAGTCCGATCGCGGCACGGCCGGCTTCCGGCGACTCGTGGTCACGCCGAACCCGTTCGGCTCCGCGGCGACGATTCGCTTCGCCCTTCCCGTGGCGGGGACGGTCCGGCTCACCGTCCACGACGTCGCCGGCCGCAGGATCGCCACACTCGTAGAAGGCCGGTATCCGGTGGGCGAGTTCGCAGCGGTCTGGAACGGCGTCGATCGGGCGGGACGGCCGGTCTCCTCCGGCGTCTACTTCATCCGCATCGCGGCCGGCGGCGAGACGCGAACGGAGAAAGTGGTCCGAGTGCGGCGGTAGCCCCCCCCCGGGGCAGCCTCCGGCGCGCTCCGGACCGCGCGGTTCGGAGCGCGGGTTCAGGGCCTCCGAGCCAAGGTCCATCCCCCCGGAGTCGGGGCAGCCTCCTCCGCCCGCCCTTGACAGGGCGGTGGCAATACATTACTGTTCGGTCCGACATTTTCGAACGAACGTTCGAACGGACGATGACGATGGCACTTGCGACCACCCGCCGGCGGCCTCCCACCTTCGACAGGAAGCGGCTCCACGTGCTGGCGGCGGCGGCACGAGTCTTCAGTGCGGTGGGTTACGACAAGGCCTCGATGCGGCGCATCGCGGCCGAGGCCGGGTCCAGCCTCGCGGGGATCTACCACTACGTCTCGAGCAAGGAAGAGATCCTCCACTCCATCCAGCTCCACACGTTCGACTCGCTGCTCCGGGGTCTGAGGAGCAGCCTCGAGGGGATCGTCGATCCGCGGAAGCGGATCGCCGCGGCCGTGCGCAATCACGTGCGCCACTTCGGCGAGAACATGAACGAGCTCAAAGTCTGTGCCCGCGAGCTCGAGACCCTCGAAGGTGAAGCGTACGACGAGGTTTACGAACTCCGCCGCTCCTACTTCGAGGCCGTTCACGACCTCGTCAAGGAGGTCCAACCCCGGCGGGGCGCACCCCTCCGTTCGTGGCTCGCCACCGCGAACCTGTTCGGCATGCTCAACTGGTTCTATCAGTGGTACGACCCGGAGCGGACCCGGGTGAGCCTCGACGATCTCGCGGCGCAGCAGACCGCCCTCTTTCTGGACGGCTACGTCGCTTCCGCCTCCAGCGAAACCGACGGGGGAGAAGAATGAGATACGCGGAAACCGGGTTCAATTTGGAGATCGATCTGACCCGGGGGAACATCGAACGGGTGGCGACGGACCCGCGGCTCACCGAGCTCCATCTCGGAGGACTGGGCACGAACGCCAAGCTGTTCTGGGACCGGGTTCCCCCGGAGGTCGGCCACTTCGATCCGGAAAACCTCCTTATCTTCGGCACCGGTCTGCTGGTGGGGACCCCCGCTCCCGGATGCAATCGCACCATCGTGTCCTCCATCTCCCCGCAGACCCGGCTCTTCGGGTTCTCGATGATGGGCGGGTTCTTCGGTCCCGAGCTGAAGCGAGCCGGGTACGACAAGATCATCTTGCGCGGCAAGTCTCCCGAACCGGTCTACCTCTGGATTCACGACGACAAGGTGGAGCTCAAGGACGCGAAGCACCTCATGGGTCTGGGGACGCTCGAGAGCGCCGAGGTGATCCGTCAGGAGCTGGAGCAGCCGGACGCCGCGGTCTCTTCCATCGGACTGGCCGGCGAGAATCGGGTGTTCTACGCCTTTGGCGTTCATCAAGCACCGCAACGAGAACCCGCTCAAGAATGTCATGCCGATCATGGCCGGCCTCGGCTCCCCGCAGGAGATGGTCGTCCACGACGAGCAGTGGCACACGGAGAACTTCGTTTGGGGCAACGCCCGCGTGCGCAGAAAGGGCTTCTGGACCGAAGAGGTCAGCGAGCAGTGGACGAACACGATGGAGTCGATGCGGACCCGGCTCCTGAGCTGCTACAACTGCCCGATGAAGTGCGGGGCGGCCATCTCCGTCGATACGAGAATGTGCTCGTACATGATGAAGTGCTTCTCCAAGCTCACGTATACGATGGCGGCCTTCTCCGATCTGGAGTTCGGCTTGAGGATCGCGCAGAAGGCCACGGAGCACGGCGTGGACGCCTTCAGCGCTCCCCAGACCATGGCGTTCGCGATCGAGCTCCTCGAGGCCGGCATCCTGACCGACGAGGACGTCCCGGGAATGCCGTCCGACAAGGAAGGGCGCTTCTACTGGCTGCTCGACCGGATCGTCCGGCGGGAGGGCATCGGCGACGTCCTGGCGGACGGCACGTACTGGGCGGCCGAGAGGATCGGCAAGGGCGCGGAGGAGTACGCACACAACTGCATCAAGAAGACCGAGCAGCTGCCGCTCAAGCTGGGCATGCTGAACCAGATGTACTTCCTGATGTACTGCACCGGTGAGAAAGCCAACATCACCCAGATCGAGGGCAACTTCCCCCAGGCCCCCTTCCCGACCCGGGAGGAGCGCGAGGACTTCACCCGCAACTGGCCCCACGTCCCGGACGAGAGGTTCAAGCAGTGGTTCGAGGACTGGGAGCTCCGGGGAGAGAACTCGATCCCGAACTATCCCTCCGCCGAGGCGAGCTGTGAGATCGTGAACTGGCAGGAGAAGATGCACTACATCGACGACAGCACCGGGATGTGCGCCGGGCTGTCGTCCTTCCCGTACAAGCCGCCGTTCCACATCCACAATCTGCCCGAGCTGATCTCGGCGGGGGCCGGGCTCGAACTGGACGAGGAGTCACTGACGCATCTCACCAGACGGAACCGGGATCTGGTCCGGGCCAACAACATCAGAAGGGGCATGCGGCGCGCCGACGAGGCGCCCCCGGCGGATCACTGGAAGAGAAGGTTCCCCGAGCTCGAAGAGAAGCTGCTCGACACCTACTACGAGTTCAAGGGGTGGAATCTCGAGGGGGTCCCCACCCGCACGTCCCTGCACGAGCTCGGTCTGGAATACGTGGTCGAGGACTTCCGGGAGCGCGGCATCCTGAAGGCGGACGAAGAGGTCGTGGGCCAGGCCGCCACCAGCGAAGGAAGCGAGTCGTGAGCGGCCCCGCGAAGAAGAAGAGAACGCGAGTCATCAAACGAATCGTCATCGACGTCGACAAGTGCAACGGCTGCCGGGGCTGTGAGGTGATCTGCTCCGCCTTCCACTCCCATCCCCAGTACAGCAGCACGAACCCGGCGAGAGCGCGCATCCGCGTGATCCGGGAGCCGCTCTCGGACATCTACGTCCCCGTGTACGCGGGCGAGTACACGGCGGCCGAGTGCGCGGGTCGGGACAAGTACCGGATCGACGGAAAGGAATACGAGGAGTGTGCCTTCTGCCGGGCCTCCTGTCCCTCCCGCGACGTCTTCAAGGAACCGGACTCGGGACTGCCGCTGAAGTGCGACATGTGTGAGTCGGATCCGTCGCTCGAGGAACCCATGTGCGTGCAGTGGTGCCTGGCCGATGCGCTGACCTTCGAGCAGCGGGAAGAGGAGGTCGAAGAGGAGGAGACCGTGGAAGAGGTGGACGCGGGGCTCGAGGCCCTGGCCAACAAGCACGGCTGGTCGAAGGTGCGCGACGCCATCGATCGGATGTCGAAGGGGCCGTAGCCCGGGCAAGAAACTCAACGGAGATGGAGAGAAGCGTGGAGACCGTCACCCCTTTTGCCGACATCGCCCGGGAGATCCAGGACGCCGGCGGCGGGGTCTTCAAGTACTGCTATCAGTGCGGGAAGTGCGACGTCGTCTGCCCCTGGAACCGCGTGACGAACTTCAGCATGCGCCGAATCGTCTGGCAGGCCGCTCTGGGTCTGCCGGAGATCGAAGTCGATGACATCTGGCGGTGCACGACGTGCGGGGAATGTCCGTCGCAGTGTCCCCGGGGCGTCGATCAGATCGAGGTCGCGGTCGCCATCCGCAAGCTCGCGGCGAGCTACGACGTGTTCTCCGGCGCGGCGAGCTCGCTGCGCGCCGTCCGCACCAGCATCGTCAGTGAAGGCAATCCGCTGGGGGAGGCGCGGGACCAGCGGACCGCCTGGGCGAACGGCCTGTCCGTCAAGCCGTTCACCGAGGGCATGGAGATCCTGTACTTCGTCGGGTGCTACTACAGCTACGACCCGCGCAACATGAAGGTGGCGGCCGCCACCGCCAAGCTCCTCGAGCGGGCCGGGGTGGACTTCGGAATCCTGGGCACGCGGGAGAGCTGCTGCGGCGAGAGCATCCGCAAGGCGGGCAACGAGGAGGAGTTCAAGACCCTGGCCCGGGAGAACATCAAGGCCTTCATCGACCACGGAGTGAAGCGGATCCTCGTCGGATCTCCCCACTGCTACCACACGTTCAAGAACGAGTACTCCGAGTTCATGGTGAACCTCGAGGTCGTGCACATCGCGCAGTATCTGCAGGAGCTCGTCGAGGCGGGACGGCTCGAGCTCACCGGGCGATTCGACAAACGCGTGGCGTATCACGACCCGTGCTACCTGGGACGCCACAACGGGGTCTTCGACGAGCCCCGGGACGTGCTGGGAAAGCTGTCCGGCCTGGAGCTGGTGGAGCTGCCCGACACGCGGCAGAACAGCCTCTGCTGCGGCGGCGGGGGCGGCCGGATCTGGATGCACACGGACAGGGAGGAGAGATTCGGCGACCTCCGACTGGCCCAGGCGCAGGAGGTCGGCGCGGAGGTCTTGGTCACCTCCTGCCCCTACTGCATCAGCAACTTCGAGGAGAGCCGGCTCGGTCTCGCGGGGAACGGGGGTCCGCCCGAGGGCGCCGTTCTCGAGATCCGGGACCTCACCGAGGTCGTCCTCGAGTCGTTCGGGGAAGGCGGAGAGAGGCCATGAGCGCGTCCGAGAACGGGCTCGGAGACGTCATGGTCGTCGGCGGCGGGATCAGCGGCATTCAGGCCGCCCTCGATCTGGCGACGTCGGGCTACAAGGTCTACCTGGTCGAGCGGGATCCCACGATCGGCGGGAAGATGGCCCAGCTCGACAAGACGTTCCCGACCAACGACTGCTCGATGTGCATCGAGTCGCCGAAGTTCATCGAGTGCGACCGGCATCCGAACATCGAGATCCTCACCTACACGGAGGTCGAGAAGGTCGAAGGCGAGGCCGGAGACTTCGAGGTCACGCTGGTTCGCAAGCCCCGGCGCGTGAACGAGGACGTCTGCACCGGGTGCACCACCTGTTCCGAATACTGCCCGATCCACGTCCCCGACGCGTTCAATCAGGAACTCTCCGACAACAAGGCGATCCACATCTACTTCTCGCAGGCCGTTCCGCTCGTTCCCTACATCGATGACCGCTGCCGCTTCCTCGAGGACGAGAAGTGCACGATCTGCGAGAGCGTCTGTAAGAACAAGGCCATCGATCTCCGCCAGAAGGCGCGGAAGCAGGTCGTCAAGGTAGGGGCGATCGTCCTTTCGCCCGGCTACGCGGCGTTCGATCCCCGGGTGCGGGGCGATTACGGCTACGGGACGCTGCAGAACGTCGTGACCAGTCTCGACTTCGAGCGGCTCCTGTGTGCGACCGGACCGCACGAGGGCGACATCCTGCGCCCCTCCGACCGCAAACACCCCCACAAGATCGCGTGGATCCACTGCGTCGGCTCCCGACAGGTGCTCGAGGGCGGCCACAGCTACTGCTCCTCGGTCTGCTGCTCGTATGTCCAGAAACAGGTGATCCTGGCGAAGGACCACGACGCCGAAACCGAGGCCGTCGTCTTCCACAACGACATCCGCTCCTTCGGCAAGGACTTCGAACGGTTCTACCGGCGGGCGGAGAACATGCCCGGGGTCCGGTTCATCCGGAGCTACGTGGAGATCGGGCGGGAGATTCCGGGAACGAAGAACGTGACGATCCGCTACGCGACGAACGGGGAGGGCGTGAAGGAGGAGGAGTTCGACCTGGTGGTCCTGGGCATCGGGTTGGCCCCGCCCGCGAACGTGAAGCGGGTCGCCGAGCAGTTCGGCATCGAGCTGAACGCGCACGGGTTCTGCAAGACCAACCCGGTGAATCCCATGGAGACCACCCGGCCCGGGGTGTTCGTCAGCGGCGCGTTCCAGGGCCCCATGGACATTCCCGAGTCGGTGATGAGCGCCAGCGGAGCCAGCGCCCTCGCCGGGGCCCTGCTGAAGTCCCGCCGAGGCCAGTTGGACAAGGAGAGGGTGTATCCCGAGGAGCGGGACGTCTCCGAAGAGGAGCTCAAGGTCGGCGTCTTCGCCTGTCACTGCGGCGCGAACATCGGCCGCGTGGTGGACGTTCCCTCCGTGGTCGAGTACTCGAAGGGCCTGGAGCACGTGGCCCACGCGGAGGAGGGTCTTTTCGTCTGCTCCACGGACGCGGCGGAGCAGATCGCGAACACGATCCGGGAGAAGGGACTCAACCGCGTGGTGGTCGCCGCCTGCACACCGCGCACGCACGAGCCGCTCTTCCGCGACACGCTCCGGGAAGGGGGCATCAACCAGTACTTCTTCGATATGGCCAACATCCGGGAGCACTGCTCCTGGGTGCACTCCAAGCAGAAGGAGGAGGCCACCCAGAAGGCCAAGGACATCGTCCGCATGTCGGTGGCCCGGACGATCGGCCTGGAGCCGCTGCAGGAGTTCGAGCTTCCCGTGAACAAGACGGCCCTGGTGGTCGGCGGGGGCGTGGCCGGAATGAACTGCGCGCTGGGCCTGGCGGATCAGGGCTTCGACGTCCACCTCGTGGAGAAGGAGAAGGAGCTGGGCGGCATGGCGCGGCGGATCCGAGCCACGCTGGAAGGGCTGGACGTTCAGGCCTACGTGAGGGATTTGATCCAGCAGGTCTACCGACATCCGCTCATCCACGTCTCCCATGCGGCGACCATCACGGACGCGTCCGGGTACGTGGGCAACTTCGTCACCACGGTGGAGTCGGAGGGACAGACCAAGGTCATCGAGCACGGCGCCGTCGTCCTCGCCACGGGCGCGGACGAGCACCGGCCTGTCGAGTACCTCTACGGCGAGGACGACAGGGTGTGGACGCAGCTCGAGCTGGAGGAGCGGATCGACGGGGGCGACGAGCGGATCGAAAAGGCACGAAGCGTCGTGATGATCCAGTGCGTGGGATGTCGGCAGGAGGGCCGGGACTACTGCGCCCGGGTCTGCTGCAGTCAGGCCGTCAAGAACGCGCTCACCCTCAAGAGGCGGAGCCCCGACCTGGACCTCTACATTCTCTACCGGGACATGCGGACGTACGGCTTCAAGGAGGACTACTACCTCGAGGCGGCGGACCGGGGTGTCCGGTTCGTCCAGTGGGAGCCGGACGGCAGGCCCGAGGTCGAGACGGCCCAGGACGAGGAGGGCAAGCCGGTCCTCAAGGTCACCGTTCCCGACGCCGTGCTCGGGCAGCGGCTGGCCATCGACGCCGACCTCGTGGCCCTTTCGGCCGCGGTGGTTCCCTCGGCCGGCACCCCGGAGGTCGCCCGTCTCTTCAAGGTGCCCGTGAATCCGGACGGGTTCTTCCAGGAGGCCCACGTGAAGCTCCGGCCGGTCGACTTCGGCGCGGACGGCGTCTTCATGTGCGGGACGAACCACTATCCGAAGCACCTCTCGGAGACCATCAGCCAGGCCCTCGGCGCGGCCGGGCGGGCGGTCACGCTCCTGTCCCACGACACGGTCACGGCATCCGGGTCGGTCTGCGAGGTCGAGGAATCCCGCTGCATCGGCTGCGGGGCCTGCATCGAGGCCTGCACGTACGGCGCGATCCACGCGCGCCAGACGAAGTGGGGCCAGAAGGCGGAAGTGAATCCCGCCCTCTGCAAGGGGGACGGCCTCTGCTGCAGCAAGTGCCCGACCGACGCCATCGTCCTGAGGCACTTCACGAACGAGGAGGTCTTCAACCAGATCGACGCGGCGCTCTCCGAGTCGTGGAGCTCCGCCGGTGAAGAGAATCGGGCGAAAGAGGAGGTGAGGACATGACCGGACTCGGCCACTCGCCGAGGATCGTCGCTTTCCTCTGCAACTGGTGAGCGTACTCCGCTGCGGACCTGTCTGGAGTTACCAGACAAAGCTATGCACCGGAGATCCGGATCATCCGCCTGATGTGCACCGGCCGGGTGGACATGGCCTTCGTGCTCCGCGCGTTCCGGAAGGGCGCCGACGGGGTGATCGTCGGCGGCTGCTGGCTCGGGGAGTGCCACTACGTGACGGAAGGGAACTACGATGCTCTGAACCTGATGCATCTCTGCAAGAGGCTGCTCGAGCACAGGGGGGTGAACCCCGAAAGGCTCCGGATCGAGTGGATCTCCGCCGCGGAGGGCAACCGGTTCGCCGAGGTGATGAACGACTTCACCGAGAAGCTGCGGGAGCTGGGCCCCCTCGGCAACGGCGCAGAAGAGGGCAACGGGGATCTGACCGCCGGTCTCGAGGAGGTCGCGAAGCTCGTTCCCTACATCAAGCTGATCAAGAAGGACAAGCTGGCGCTCCGCCTCGATCGCGAGGAGGACTACGACGATCTCTATACGAGGGAAGAGATCGACGGGCTCTTCCGGGAAGTGGTCTCCTATCACATCGATCCGGAGAAGTGCCAGGCCTGCATGATCTGCGGCAAGAGATGCCCGGTGGACGGCATCGCGGGCGGCAAGAACCGGATTCACGTCATCGATCAGGAGAAGTGCATCCGCTGCGGGACCTGCTTCGAGGCCTGCCCCGGCCGCATCGACGCCGTTCGGAAGATCATCGGCGAGCCGGTCCCCCCTCCCCTCCCCGAAGAAGGAAGAACGATCGTCCGCAAGGGCGCCCACTCCGTCAGACGGCGCGCGGCGTGGCGCCAGACGGACCCTTGACCGAGCGATCCGCTCGCGGCGGGCTATCATCCGGCGAGACCTCGCCCAAGGATGTCAGTAACCGCGAAGATTGCGGAATTTTCCGGAAAAGGCGCAGGGCGCCGCCTTCCGCCCGGAGGACCGGTCTCCGGGGCGGCCCGCCCCATGACCCTTCCCTCGGGACGGTCACTCGTGATAGATTCATGTCGTTGAGAGCCCTCTCGGGGCCGTTTCCGGTTGGCCGTTTTCAGGAGTGGAGACATGGCTAATAACTACCGCTTGTTCGTATCCGCCCTTGCTCTCCTCTTCCTTGCGTCCGTGCCGGCCGCGAACGGTGCCCAGTACGACACCCCGGGCATCGGTAGCCTGATCCAGGGTCAGGCGAAGGTCGCGGTCGTCGTCGGGGCGGCGGGGAGCGGAGCGCCGGCTGGCTTCACGATCCAGTGGATGGATTACTCCGACTTCCTCGCCAACGGATCGCAGTGGCCGGACGATGTGGATCCTCTCCGCTCGGATGCCGACTTCAACGGAGTGCCCACGCTGAACACGTGGGACGGCACGCTGGAGGACTTCTCGCTCGATCCGTGGGAGTCCGCCGTGGTGGAGATCGGAGACCTCTTCGACGAGACGGGCGTGGACACCGACTCTCCGAGCGAACTCTACGTGAACACCACGTACATTTTCCGGGTTCGCGCGAACGGAGATGCGACGAACGATCCCAGTCCGTTCTCCCCGGACATGCTCGCCACCACCGAGATGAGCATGAACTGTACGTTTAGTCAGGGCTTCTGGAAGAACCATCCGGACCTCTGGCCGGTAGGCGCGCTGACTCTCGGTACCCTCACGTACGACCAGAGTGAGCTGCTCTCGATCCTGACCGAGCCGGCACGGGGAAACGGGCTGATCATCATCGCGCACCAGTTGATCGCGGCCGAGCTGAACATCGCGCAGGGCGCGGATCCGTCCGACGTGGACACCGTTCTGGATGATTCTCACACGCTGATCGGCTCGCAGGTCGTCCCTCCGGTAGGGAGCGGGGACATTCATCCCGGGACCTCGAGCCCGCTTACGCAGGTCCTCGATGACTACAACAACGGCTTGATCGGGCCGGGTTACTGCGGGCCTGTCGCGAACGAGAACGTTTCCTGGGGAGATCTCAAGGCAGCCTATCGCTAAGCGAGTCCACTCCTGAATGCATACAGGGGCGGCCCCTCCCGGGGCCGTCCCTTTTCGTTGTGCTTCGGAGATTGTGTTTTCACCGGGCCGGTCTCCCCCCGTCCCTCGCCGTCACCGTCCCCTCCTCAGTCGGCGTACAGGTGAGTCGACGGTTCGACGGGAGTCCCTCCGGGATCGGCCCGGGAACGGTTCATGAACTGCGGGTGAGTTCCACGCCGTTCAATTCAGGATCAGAACCTTACGCACGGCCTGACTGCCGTCCTGGGACGCGCGGAGGAAGTAGACGCCAGACGCCACCCGGCGGCCGAACGGGTTCCGACCGTCCCAGACGACCTCGTGGAAGCCGGCGGGAAGCCATCGGTCGAGAAGGGTCACGATCGTCCGGCCCTGGATGTCGTAGACGCTCACGCGGATCTCTCCCCCGGATGCCAGCGCGAGGGATAGGACCGTGCTCTGGGAGGTCGGGTTCGGCCGCGGCGGACCGAGTTCGAACCGCAGCGGGAGGCCGACCGGCCCGGCGACGGCAAGACCGCTGTCGATCACTTCGAGGGAAACGTCGAGAGTGTCGGGGCCCTGGGTGCTGTTGGACTCGAAAATTACGCGCCCACAGTAGAGGCCGACCCCGAGCCCCGTAGAGCTGATCGCCAGCTGGAGGCTGTTGCCCCCGTCCCCTCCCGGCCACACGCCCCCGGAGTCGGCGCTCATCGTCATCCAGGAGGCCGGCTCCCCGGAACAGTCCTCGAGCCGCACGGTGTAATAGCAGGCCAGTCCACCCTGGTTATCGAGCGGCACGGGCTCGAAGGCCAAGGAGTTCGGCGCCAACTCGACCGCGATCGGCCCCCGGTCGATCTCCAGGTGAGGATTCTGCCTCAGCCGGAGCAGCCTACCCTTGACGGCGACATAATGCTGATCGACCCCGACCGAGAAGTGCGTGTCAGTCGCACCGGATGGCCAGATCACGCGAACGCTCTGGCAGATCGTGTCCGTCCCCAGACCGAAGTGAACGGTCGTACCGCCGGAGAAGCAATTCTCGCTCTCGCCCAGAACGGTGCGCCACCGCTCTTCCGACTCCGTGACGACGCGCACTCGCGCCCCGATACCGCTCCCGTTGTCGGAACCGAGACCTCGGAGGTCGAGCTTCAGCCAGTGGTTCCCGTTCGGAGAGTTCATGAAGAGCTCGCGGGGGCCGACCCCGAACGGGGGGTGTTCCGCTCCGTGATCCACGTAGAGGTCGAGAAACCCGTCTCCGTCCACGTCCCCCCAGGCCGCGCCATCCGTCATGCCCCGCGTCGATCCCTGGACTCCCTCCGCCGCCGCCACGTCGGTGAACGTCCCGTCGCCGTTGTTCCGGTAGAGCACGTTGGGCTCATTCCCGGTCACGATGGTACCCCCGTTCGAGACATAGAGGTCGAGAGACCCGTCATTGTCGTAGTCGCCCCAAGTGGCCCCCATGCTGTTGAACGTGGAGTCGTTCATCGCGAACGCCCCCGAGGTCACTTCGGTGAACGTGCCGTCTCCCTCGTTCCGGTAGAGACGATTCGACCAGTTCGCGGTGGCGTACGCCGGCGGGGGATCGAAGTTCTCCGCCGACGACGAGGTGACCGTCGATCCGATGGGCCGCATTCCCCCCCCGACCTTCAGGACGTTTTCTCCGCCCCCGACGATCTTGAGCTTGACCACGTATTCACCGGAATCGGGAAGCGCCCAGAGGAGCAGGCCCGAGACCCCCTCGGCGGGATCGGGCGGTGTCCCGAGAATGTCGTCGAGGCGAACGGTGAGCGGAAACGTCGTCGTGGAATCTCCCGCGGCTCCGTACCAGCACATCACCGGCTGCCAGTCGGCCGTCGTGCAGCTCAGGGTGACGCTGTCGGCGGAGGTCCAGATCGACAGGGTCTTGGCCTTGGTCGAATCCACCTCGACGTAGTAGCGCAGGGAGTCGCTCTCGACGACGGCGTGGTCCCACATTCCGCGATTCCCCGAGGACGTGAAGAGGTCGAGATCACCGTCATCGTCGTAATCGCCCCACGCGATTCCCTGAGCGTGCAGAAGAGGATCGACGATCCCCGCGAACGCGGTCGCGGTGACATCCGTGAACGTGAGGTCGCCATCGTTCCGGTAGAGCTCCCCCGGCTGATACTGAGGATTCGTGGTCAGGATGTCGGCGTAGCCGTCCTGGTCGTAATCCGCGCCCGAAGCATGGAGCCGGGTCGCATACAGTGGATCGGCGTTCGGCATCCGAGAAAACGTCCCGTCTCCGTCATTCCGGAACAGGACGTTCGGGCGAGGGAATCCCACCCGGAGGGCGTTGACCAGGAACATGTCCAGGAATCCATCAAGGTCGAAGTCGGCGAAGGTGAGCTCCCGCCCCCGCCCGTCGAAGTCCTCGACTCCCGCCGCCAGAGCCCCTTCGACCCAGGTCCCGTTTCCATTGTTCCAATAGAGCTCATTGTCCTGCTCGCGGCCGTGGCTAATATACTGATCGGGATCCCCGTCGTTGTCGAGGTCACCCCAGAGCTGGTCGTGACGGTCGTTCTCGCCCGCGAGATAGTGCGCCGACTGATCGAGGAACGAGAGACCCCCTTCGTTACGATAGAGAAACTGTGGACTTTGCCAGTGGTCGTTCACGAAAAAGTCGGCGTCGGCATCGCCGTCGTAATCGATGAAACCGGCCGCGTAGCTCATGCTGTCGCCGTTCGCGATACCGTACGCGACGCTCGCCTCGGTGAAGCCGGCTCGCGCCGGAGAGGTCTGGAGGGCCAACAGGGAGGCGGAGACGAAGGAGCAGACGGCGAACGGGAAGCGGGGCGCCGAGCCTGGCGAACGATCCCGGGCGGGCGGAGCAAGGGCCAAGCGGAGTCTCCCATCGCCAGCACCGGCGTGGGGACCGGAGCTGGAGGCTGCAGCGCGATCGGGGCGTGTCGTGTCGACTCGCACCGGATTCTATCACATGGAGGCCCCGTTTGCCGAACCCTTCCCCGGGGCACCCATCGGCGGTCGTCCGGAGACGGAAGAGGGCCCATGACCGCCGCGGATGCCTCCAGATCGCTCGACACGCCGCCCGCGCTCGTCCTTGCGTACTCTCCCTGGGAGAAGGCAAGCGTCTCGGACGGCGAAGCTCGATCCGATCGAGGCGCTCCGATACGAATGAGTCCGGCGGCCCGGAGACCCCCGGACTCGACGATCGGGTGCCCGAAGGCCCCGACCGCAGGTTAGCGCAGATAAACGACCTTGCGCGTGGCTCGGAATGTCCCGGAGTCCAATCGGACGAAGTAGACGCCCGCGGCGACCCTCTCGCCTCGGGCATCCTGACCGTCCCACACGGAGACGTGCCGGCCCGGACTCACGGAGTCACGGCGCAGCGTCCTCACGAGCCGTCCGGCGACGTCGTAGACGGCCAGTCGGGCCGTTCCCGCCACGGGAATGTCGTATCGGATCGTCGTCACACGTCGGAACGGGTTGGGCGACCCCGTCTCGAGAGCGAAGATCGTGGGAACGACGCGCAAGTCCTCGGCCGGGGTCGACTCGAGGATCTCGATCTCCTTGTCGTCCCAGGCCGTGACCACGTCGTCGGCGTACACCTCGAGCTCCAGGCTGTCGGCGGCGGATGTCGCCGTGAAGTTCATGAAGCTCAATCCGGAGACGGTGATCCGGTCGTTCGCAACGAAGTCGGTCGTCACGTCGATGAGAAGGGTATTCCCGCCATCCTCGTAACTGACGGCAGCCGACACCTTGCCCGCGGCCGGACCGGTGACCGTCGCGGTCAAGTCGGCCGTATCCCAATCCATGTTGAAACCCGTGGGAAATGCGGACCCTCAGATCGTTCGCGGCCGTGATCGTCGGCGTGACGGCGTCGTCCGTGATCGTGATGGGGCTTATCGCGACCGGTGGGTCGCCGACCCGGAACGACTGGTCCTCCGCGGACGAGACGGCCAGAGTGGCCTGCACGACGATGGAAGCGGCGTCTTCGTTGTTCGTCGCTACGGTGTCCGCGACGTCACCGGCGTGCCCGGTAAGGACGGCGCTGTTCACGATGGTCAGCCCACCCGTCCCCAGGTCCACCGTAGCCGTGAGGCCGAGCGTGTCCGATGTGCCGGCGATCATGGAACCCACGGTCCAGACACCGGTCCCGTCGTCATAGGGGCCCTGCGTGGTG
>JALGZR010000141.1 GCA_025774805.1 bacterium | reverse complement strand
CGGGCGGAAGGTCGCGCAGCGGGCCGGTTGCTCCGGGGTCGACCTTCAGACGCAGACGCCGTCGTTCGACCTGATCGTCGAGCAGGTCGCGCCGAACCACGACTTCGTCCTCGACCGGTACTGGCCGACGACCTTCGTCTTTAAGGACCTCAACCCCGATCGGCCGTCGCTCCCGGAGCACCTGGCTTCCGGACCGGTCGAGCGGGCGATCCGGGGACGCGGATCGGAGGTCCTGATTCACGTCCGCGCGGAGATCGGCGTCATCCTCGGGAGGCTGAGCGAGCGAGGCGAGGGATCCACCCCGTCGGATGTCATAAGGGAGATCGACGCCTACGACAGGCTCTTCGCGAGGGTCGCCGCGGCCGGCGTCCCGGTGCTCGTCGTCGACGGTTCGCGGGGACTCGAAATCGGAGTTGACCGATGAGGTACGTGATAACCGGTTACCACGGGATGATGGGGGCGGAGGTGGACCGCGTCGCGCGGGAGAGCGGTTGGGAGCGACTCGACGCGCCCGAGGAGTTCCCGAGGTGGAGCGACCCGTTCTTCCCGGGGAGGTCGGAGCCGGACGCCGCGAACCCGGCGTTCGCCGCGTGGGTCCGCGACGTCGCGCCGGACGTCGTCCTCAACGCGGCGGCGGTCGTCGGGTCGCACAAGGTCGACGCCGTCGGGTTCGACGTCGCCCACCGCTCGAACGTCGCGGTCGCGGGACTCCTCGCGGAGGCGGCCGACGCGGTCGACGCGCTCCTCGTTCACTTCTCCTCGGACTCGGTCTTCTCCTTCGGCGCGGACGGTTACGGGGTGGACCGGCGGATCGCCCCCGGGGAGATCCCGCCGCGGCCGCGGACGCTCTACGGCTGGACGAAGTGGCTCGGCGAGTGCGTCGCCCGGGCGGCCGCGCGCGAGGACAACCTCCTCGTCCTCTACCCGTCCTTCGGGTTCGGCGGGGCGAACGACGGGATCTCGATGATCTCGGCGATGGTTCGCGGCGCGCTCGGGATCCCGGGGTACGAGCGGGTGCTCCTCCCGCTGGACCCCGAGCGGATCAAGCAGCCGACGTGGCACGAGGACATCGGTCGCTTCGTCGTCGGCGCGGTCGGGCGGTACGTTCGCGGGACCCACCCGATCGCGGGACTGAGCGCGCTGAAATACGGTGAGATCGTCGAGATCGTTCGGGAGGAGACCGGGGCGGACGACTTCTTCCGCGACCGGCTCGACGTCCGCGGCGCGCTCGACTACAAGGGCGACAACCTCTACGATGGGGACGCCGCCGGACGGGCCTGGCGGTACGTCGACTCGAGGCCGACCCCGCTGAGGGAAGCGATCCGCGCGGAGGTCGAGCGCGCCCGGGCGAACCCGGGGGGACTAAGACGGCACGTGGTGCGGCTCCTCCCCGAGACGCTCTCCCGCGCCGGGGAGGGGGCGTTCGCGCCGTGGACGAGCGGGATCGCGCGCTGACCGGGGAGGATCCAGGACCCTGCCGGGCGTGCGGCCTCGGCGGGCTCGGGCTCCCGAAGCTCCGGGCGGTCGGTCCCCCGGACGCCGAGGTCGCGGTCGTCGGGATCAACCCGTCGGTCCGGACGATGAATTTCGAGGCCGGCGCGTTCTTCGTCCCGACCCTCGCGAAGTTCTGGGCGAGCGGTCGGTGGCGGGCGCTCCGTCTCGGCGGGTCCCCGAGGGCGTTCGCGGCGATCGCCGACGGCGCAGGGCTCGACCTCGCGCGGGTCTTCTCGGCGAACCTCGTCAAGTGCGCGACGCCGGGGAACCGGAGGCCGACGCCGGAGGAGGTGACGACGTGCGCAGAAAGGTTCTTGCGGAGGGAGCTCGAGGCGCTCCCGGACCTCCGGGCGGTCCTGATCTTCGGGAGGGTCGCCGGCGTCGCCCTCGGGTTAAGCGACTTCGGGGAGGTCTCACCGGTCGAGGGGACGGCGGCGGTGGGGATCCTCCTCCGCCACCCGATCTCGACGCTGAGGAAGTGGACGCGGCTCCCGACCGAGACGGAGACGGTCCGGGGGTTCCTGACGAGGTTCGCTCCGAGTTCGCTCCGAACCCGCTCTTAAAACCGGACGGGGGGGACGCGGTCGAGGTCCGGGACGACTTCCGCACCGGCGCCGCGCTGATCTCGGACGACGACACGCAGGCGCTCCACGGCGACCTCCACGGAGGGAAGCGGGCGGCCGCCCTCCACGAGCAAGTCGTCGACGCCGACGCGGTCAAGGCCGGGAAGTTCGACGGCGACGTCGACCGCTCGATCGACGACATGACCGCGATCACGGAGGTCGACGCCCGCTACCAGTGGAACCCGACCCGCGACTACTACCACGGTTGGTCCGAGGGGGACGAGGTCGTCCTCCTCTACCGGACGGAGACCGGCGCCAGGAAGCGGGAGGTCGTCGAGTACCCGTTTTACTTCTTCGTCGACCGGCGGGAGGCGGACGCCGCGATCCCGCCGGAGAAGTGGGCGTGGCTCCTCTCCCGCGGTTGGGCCGACCGGGTGGAACCCGACCCGGAGTTCCCCGACCGCTACCTCCGGATCTACGTCGACCGCGCGATGGAGAAGTTCGATTCGAAGTTAATATTCGATAGAATTGACTCTGGTTCATCGCAATATAATTGGTCTACTCCACTGTCACTCGGCGAGCGACCGCAGAGTATCCGCTTTCCGCTCGATCGCGACCGCTGGAAACCTTTTCACGAGGTGATCAACTGGCTCCAGAAGAAGGGGGTCGAGCCGCTCGAGGCCGACCTCTCGCCGAAGCAGCGGTTCATGACCGACCACGATCTCCGGATCCAGGCGAAGTACCGAATGATGTTCGTCGACATCGAGACCGACGACACCGTCGGGGGGTTCGACCGGAAGGAGGAGAACCGGATCCTCTCGATCGCCTGGCAGGGCGACGAGTTCGAGGGCGACCCCTCCGACTCCGGGTACCTCGAGCTCGCCGAGGAGTCGGACGCGGACGAGGAGCGGATGCTCCGGGACTTCCGCGACGCGATCAAGCCGTACGACGTGCTCCTCGCCTGGAACGGTGCGGACTTCGACTTCCCGATGATCTTCGCCCGCTTTAATCGTTACGATATCAGAATTAATTGGCGTCACTGGCTCTTCGCCGACCCCCTCCCGGTCTTCAGGAGACACTACATCCGCGCGGGTGCGGACGTCACGTCCTACTCGCTCGACGCCGTAGGCCAGTCGGTTCTGAAGATGCCAAAGCTCGACTGGCGGCCGGAGTTCCGGGAGCGGTTCCCGGGGGTCCCGCCGAAGGTTATCGAACTCTATCGCCGGGACCCGGCGACGCTTCGCCGGTACAACGAGCGCGACGTCGAGATCCTCAGGAAGCTCGAGGAGTTCACTGGGTTCGTTTCCATCGAGCAGATCTTCTGTCGGATCGGCTGTGGGTTCGTAAATGACTTTAGTATTTCGACGAAGGTCGACCAGCTCCTCCTCAAGAAGGGGCGGAAGGACGGGTTCCACTACCGGTCTCGATTCTGGATCGCTAAGCGGCCCGAGAAGTACACCGGCGCCTACGTCTTCCCACCGTCGGTCGGTCTTTATAAGAACGTGGCCGACTTCGACTTCAAGAGTCTGTACCCGTCGATGGTCCGCGCGTTCAACATCTCGCCGGAGACGATCGTCAAGGCCGGCCGGTTGGCGGAGCTCGAGGCCGAGGGCGTCCCGCTCTGCCGTTGCCCGGAGTTCGTCCCGGCCGACGCGGAGACCGACGGGCTCCGCGGGGGCTCGACCTTCCGGGTCGACCGCGAGGGCTTCATCTCGCAGATGTTCGTCTCGACGCTCGAGCGGCGGAAGAAGTATACGACGCTCCAGGACGAGCGGCTGAAGGTCACGGGGACGACGCAGGACGACCTCTACCTCCTCTACTACCGCCTGGCCTACAGTTTCAAGCGGCTCGGCCTCTCGTTCTACGGGGATATGGGGAACCCGCGGTCGCGCTTCTACGACGTCGAGCTCGCGGAGGCGATCACGCTCTCGGGTCAGTTCTTCATCACCGAGACCGCGAAATATGCACAAGAGCTTGGATTTATTCCACTTTATGGTGATACTGACAGCATCTTCATTCAGCTCGCGCCGAGCGACCGCGAGTGGCCCTCCGAGGAGGCGCGGATCCGCGAGTTGAACGAGATCGGGAACCGATTCGTCGCCTACTGCCAGGAGCGCTACGCCGAGATCCTCCGCTCCCTCGGCTGCCGGATGGAGTGGAACTCCGTCCTCCTCGAGTTCGAGGACATCTTCGACCGGATCTTCTTCGTCGTCAAGAAGCGGTACGCCGGGCGGATGCTCTCGCATAAGGGGACCGCCACCGACCACGTCGAGGTGAAGGGGCTCGAGGTCATGCGCGGCGACACCGCGCGGCTCCAGCGGGACCTCCAGCGCCGGGTGATGGACGCGATCCTGATGAAGGCGTGGGACGGGGAGCGGATCGAGCGGGAGATCGTCGCGCCGACCTTCGACCGCGTCGCCTCCGGGGAGCTCGACGTCGAGGAGGTCGTCATCTCGAAGTCGATCTCGAAGGACCCCGACCGGTACAAGACGCGCCCCCTCCACGTGAACCTCGCCGAGTGGGTCCGCGACGAGGGGCAGGGGTTCTTCATCGGGATGAAGATCGAGTACGTCGTGACCTCCGCGAAGCCGCGGCTCGACGGCGTCCTCCTCGACCACTTCGACCCCGACGAGCACGCGTACGACCCGCTCTACTACTGGGACCGGATCATCTTCCCCGCCTCGCTCCGGGTCCTCCGGGTCTGCTTCCCCGACCGCGACTGGGACGGATGGCTCATCGAGGTTAGGCAGCGACGGGAGAAGTTGCTCGCCCGGTACAAGCGGTGGCTCCGCGACCCGAAGAACGTCGGGAAGGCGGTCGAGCGGATCCGGGAGAACAAGAAGGGATACCTCGGGGAGGCGGAACTCGCGGAGCTCCGCCGCGCGCCCCGGGTGAAGACGGTCGAATGAAGAAGAGGCTGGCCAGCTCGAAAGACGCGACGCGCGCGATCGAGCGCCACGAGGAGCGCGGGGAGCGGTTCGGGTTCATGCGGGAGCGTCTCGCTCGGGTCGACGTCGAGGGCGTCTGGGCCGAGCTCGAGGCGGGGTTGACCCTCGGGGACGGGAGGTCGGACCCCGAGCGGCTATCCCGCGCGCTCGACGCGGTCGACGCGAACGTCCGGCGGGCGGGGATGCTCGCGCAGGTCGCGACCGAGGAGCTCGACGAGTTCGACGTGCACTTCAAGGCCGCCCGCTCGGAGTGGGAGGCGCACGCGCGGGAGAACCTCGAGCTGCGGAAGCGGGAGAAGCGCCACTCGGGGGTCGTGACGAACGAGGTCGTCGAGAACTGGGTCGCCCGGAACGTCGCGGACTACCGCCGTTGGCGGGACGCGCGACGGGCGCTCGAGCGGAGCAGGAACCTCGCGAAGCAGATGGCCGACGCGTGGACGTCGCGCGCGGCCTCGCTCCGGAAGCAGGTGGATTTCGTGATGAGTCGACGCGGGGTCGACCCGAACCTACTCGACCGTCGGAAGCGACGGAGAGGAGAGAACGATGGAGAAGGGTAAAGACGAGGAGAGGCTCCGCCGGGCGAGGGAGCGCCTCGCGAAGTTGAAGGAGGCGACGAAGACGACCGTCCGGGCGGACCGGATGGACTGGCGGCCGAAGGCTCTCATCTGGCTCCACCCGGAGACGGACATAATCCACCGCCGCCGCGTCTGGTTCTCGAAGGAGATCGAGGACCGGGAGGACGACGAGAAGAAAAAGAAAAAGAAGAAGGGGAAGCGGATCGTGACCGTCCCCTACGTCGTCCCGGACGACCCCGAGGCCGACGCCTTCTACCTCCTCCGGAAGGCGCTGGAGGCGGAGGAGGGGATCGACGGGGAGGACGTCGTCCTCGCCGTGGGGAGCGGCCGGGGCAAGGTCGAGTACCGCAAGGGCGACGTCCTCGGGTGGGACGACTTCACGTTCAAGAAGAGGTTGACCCCGCAGCAGGACTTCGTCTGCGCGGCGATCCTCGCCGAG
>JALGZR010000061.1 GCA_025774805.1 bacterium | reverse complement strand
CCATGTTGACCGGTGAGCCGCCTTTCCGAGGCGGGAGCATCGCGGAGCTGATGGCCGCGATCCTGCGCGATCCCATGCCGGAGCTCGGTGTGGACCGGGATGTCCCGCCGTCACTGGAGGAGGTGATCCACGCGTGCCTGCGGAAGGATCCCGAGGACCGGGTTCGATCGGCCCGCGACGTCGAGATCGCCCTCCGATCGATCACGGCCGACACCGTGGGCTGGCGTGCCCACGGCACGGGACTCGAGCGAAGCGATCGATCGGAGGCCGTCAACTCGCTCGCGATCCTTCCGTTCGTCAACGTGAGCTCCGACCCCGAGATCGAACGTCTCGGCGACGGACTCATCGGGCGGATCATCGACACGCTGTCGCAGCTCTCCGGCTTGCGGGTCATGGCGCTCACCACCGTGTCCCGATACAAGGGCAGGCTCATGGACCCGCGAACGGTAGGGCGTGACCTGAACGTGCGGGCCGTGATGATTGCCCGAATCGTCCCCCCCGAGGACACGCCCACGATCGAGGTCGAGCTGGTAGACGCGCGTGACGGAGCGCACCTCTGGGGCGATCGTTACGAATGCGACGAGTGCAATCTGCTCGAGTTGCAGGACAGGCTGGCCTCCCGGATCACGGAGAAGCTGGAGGTCGAGCTTCTCCATACGGAGACGAAGCGTCTCCGGAGTCGGCCGACCGAGAACGAGGAGGCCTTCCGTCTCTATCTCCGCGGGCGGTACTACTGGAACAAGCGCAACCGGGAAGGACTCCTGCGGTCGATCGAGCAGTTCGAGCTTTCACTGCAGCAGGACCCCGTGTTCCCGCTCGCCTACGCGGGTCTCGCGGACGCCCACGCGCTCCTGGGCGGATTCGGTTACCTGCCCCCCAAGGAGGCGTACGAGAAGGCCAAGGCCGAGGCGTTGCGGGCCTTGGAGCTCGACCCCACCGTGGCCGAGGCGCACTGCTCGCTGGCAACGGTCAAGTACCGCTACGATTGGGATTGGCGGGGTGCGGAGCGGGAGTTCCGGATCGCCCTCCAACACAACCCGGGCTACGCGACGGCCCATCACTGGTTCGGTACCTACCTCGTGCTCATGGGGCGCTTCGAAGAGGGATTGGCCGAGGTGGAGAGGGCCCTCCGCCTCGATCCGCTGTCGCTCGCCAACTGGACCAAGGGCTACCTTCTCTACTACATGCGACGCTACGATGAAGCCCTCGAGCAACTCACGAACACCTTGGCGATCGACCCCACGTTCGCGCGCGTGTACGTGGATATCGGATTGTGCATGATCCAGAAGGGTACGCCTCGAAAGGGAATCGAGGAGATCCAAAAGGGGATCGACCTGATCGAGCCGAACCCCGCGCTGCTGGCCTCCCTGGGATACGCGTACGGAATGGCGGGCGATCGGGGGGAGGCCCGAGAGATCCTCAAAGAGCTCACCGTGATGTCCAAGCGACGCCTCGTGTCCTCCTTCTCGATGGCGATTGTCTGCGTCGGCCTGCGGGATACGGAGGAGGCCTTTCGATGGCTCGAGAAGTCCTTCGAGAGGCGCGAGGACGCGCTGGTTTCGTTGTTGGTGAATCCGCGGCTCGATTCCCTGCGCTCCGACCCGCGGTTCGCGGAGCTGTCGCGCCGCGTCGGACTTCCCGGGTCGGGCCCTGACAACGCGTGAGCGCCGACCAACGTCAGGCCGTCCTACTTCCGCGCCATGCGGATCCGGCGATTGCCCACGAACACCCACTTCTCCCTCGACGCGAAAGGGTCGGCGGCGGCACCGCTGGACCGAACCGCCGGCTGACACCTCAGTTCCGCGTCTCGTATACTTCGGTCCGAGCTACCTCAACCCCCGCTCGGGAGTGGCTGCCGTGGAGGACGATGACCGCAAGAAGGTAGATGAGATCTTCCGCGAGGCGCTTGCGCTTCCCCCCGACGCTCGAGAGCGGTTCCTCACCGAACGCTGTGCGAATGACGTCGGGTTGAGAACCGTCGTCGAGAGCCGACTTCGCGATCACGCGGCGCAGGAGCTCGGTACCGAGGCTTCTACCAAGACCGGCGAGACTCCACGGCGACAGGCGATGCCCACACGCATCGGCCCGTACCGGATCCTGCAGAGGATTGGTGCAGGAGGCATGGGCGAGGTCTACGAGGCGGAGCAGGAGGAGCCGATTCGGCGACGCGTGGCGCTCAAGGTGATCAAACGCGGCATGGACACGGAGCAGGTGATCGCCCGCTTCGAGGCCGAACGCCAAGCCCTTGCGCTGATGGACCATACGAACGTCGCCAGGGTATTCGACGCCGGGAGCACCGACGAGGGACGTCCGTACTTCGCCATGGAGTACGTTCGCGGCGCGCCGCTCACGGAGCACTGCGACCGACACCGCCTGCCCATTCAAGAGCGCCTTGCACTCTTCGTACAGGTCTGCAACGGGATTCAACATGCACACCAGAAGGCTGTCATTCACCGGGATATCAAGCCCTCGAACATCCTGGTGTCCACGCACGAGGGGAGCCCGGTTCCGAAGATCATCGACTTCGGCGTCGCCAAAGCAATGGGTCACCCTCTGACCCAGCGAACGCTCGTCACCCAGTTGGGCCAACTGGTCGGGACACCGTCATACATGAGCCCTGAACAGGCCGAGATGACAGGCGAGAACATCGACACTCGCACGGACATCTACTCACTCGGTGCCGTTCTTTACGAACTGCTCGCCGGCGCGCCCCCGTTCGATCCGCGAGACCTCCGGAAGGCCGGCTTCGAGGGAATCCTGAGAATCCTCCGTGAGCAGGAGCCACCGCGACCGAGCACGCGTGTGGAGAGCCTCGGTGACGATTCCGAGACGGCCGCTCTCAGCCGTGGAACCGACCCCACTCGGTTGACCGGCCGACTCCGCGGAGATCTAGACTGGATCACGATGAAGGCGTTGGAAAAGGACCGAACACGACGTTACGCATCACCCTCCGAGTTTGCCGCCGACATCGATCGTTACCTGCACCACCAGCCGGTGATGGCCGGTCCTCCGAGTACCGGCTACCGGATGGGCAAGTTTTTCCTCAGGCACCGAGTGGGAGTGACCCTCGCTGCCGTTGCCGCGCTGCTGCTTCTGGGCTTCGCGGGCCGGGAGCGAATCCAATCACAGCGCATTGCCCGTGAGCGAGACAGAGCGAACCAGGAGGCCGAGGCGGCGGAACGGGCGCGGGCCGAGGCGCAAGCGCGGGCGGAGGAGTTGGAGCTGGTCACGGAGTTCCAGGCGTCGATGTTGAGCGGGATCGATATCAAGGAGATGGGACAGGCGCTGGTCGCCGATCTGCACGAGGGCGTGCTGGAGTCGCTGGAAGCGGAGGGAGCCTCGCCGCAGGAGGTGGAAACGGCGCTGGCCGTGTTCGATAGGACTCTCCGCCGCGTCAACTCGACGGACGTTGCGCTCGGCCTGGTGGATGGGCACATGTTGCAGCGGGCGGTCGCGACCATCGAAGAGGAGTTCGCCGACCAGCCGCTGATCCAGGCCGCCCTGCGACAGACCGTCTCGATCACGTATCGGGAGCTAGGACGATATCCGCCGGCGGTTCCATTGCAGGAGGCGGCCCTCGAGACCCGACGCCGGATACTGGGCGACGACAACGCGGTGACGTTGGAATCCATCAACGAAATGGGTTTGCTGCTCCATTGGATGGGACGTCTCGAAGAGTCACTCGTCTACGGTCGGGAATCGCTGGAGGGATATCGCAGAGTCCTCGGTGACGACCACCCGAAGACGATCTCTTCGATCGAGAACATGGCCGCATTGCTCCAGGGATTGGGCAAGCTCGACGAGGCCCTCCCTTACGCCGAGGAGGCACTGGAGGGATTTCGCCTCTTGTTCGGAGACGATCACCAAGAGACGTTGATCTCGACCAACAATATGGGGTCCCTGCTCAAGTCGATGGGCAAGCTCGACGAGGCCCTCCCCTTCTACGAGAAAGCGTTGGAGGGGCGTCGCCGAGTGCTGGGACACGACCACCCGCATACGCTGAGCTCGACCAACAATCTGGGTAACCTTCTCGAATCGATGGGCAGATTCGACGAGGCTCTCCCCTACTTCAAGCAGACGGCGGAGGGATGCCGGCGCGTGCTCGGGGACGATCACCCGAACACGCTGGTGACGATGAACAACCTGGGCACGCTGCTCCGGTCGATGGGAAATCTCGACGAGGCTCTTCCGTACCTCGAGGAGACCGTGGAGGGATGCCGCCGCGTGCTGGGGGACGACCACCCGCAAACGCTGACCTCCATCACCAACCTGGGCGACCTGCTCAACTCGATGGGCAAGCCCGAGGAGGCCGTCGCCCTCATGTCACCGGCGGAAGCGGCAGCGCGGCAGACGTTCACCGGCGGCAATATCCGCCGTCTCGGCCCCTTCCTCCTGACACTCGGTCAATCCCGCGCCGCGACGGGTTCGTTTCTCGAGGCGGAGGCGGACCTGAACGAGGCCTTCGCGATCCTCAACGGATTGGAGAAGGTGAAGGTGAAGGATCGCGTGAAGGCGCTGGCCGCTCTCATCGACCTTCAGGACGCCTGGCACGCCGCAGAGCCGGGCGCGGGGCACGACGAGAACGCCGCCGAGTGGAGAGCCAGGCTGGAGGAGTTGCAGGCGAAGCCGGAGCGAGCGAGCGCGGCGAATTGACCGATGGCGATGCCGGCCCGTTTCTACAATCTTGATCGTGAGTCGACGACGATCGGGCCAACCGACAAGAGTAGTCACGATCGCCGTGAAGGCCTTCCTTGCCGTTCTGTCAACTGATCTAGGTGCGCAAACGGCGGCCGGAGGCGTGTAGGGCCCCGTTGCCTGTCTCCGCCGATGAGGCCCCGACCAGTCTCCTGCGCAGGACTGACTGGCAGTCTTGCCCCCCTAGCCTGCATATCTCACCAGCCTCTGCTGCGGCCGCGGCAAGGCCGCGCCTGGTGAGAAATGCAGGCTAGAGTTCAGCGATCCGGCTTGCACCTTTGGTCGGCCTCAGAACCTCAAGTCGGCGCCCCCGAGTGTCGATCGTCCGGGGGGAAAGGAGCCGTATTCTTGGACGGATTTCCATCTTACGCGGATCTCGCGACTCTTCCGCCGCTCATTGGGTTCTGGTTCTGTTACTTGCTCGCGATTCTCGTTCAATTCGGGATCAGCCGGACAAGAAAAAGGCAATTCAACATAGCGAGCATCGCCGTCGCTCTGGCGTTCGGGGTCGGTGGGTCGGTCATGTCCTTTCTAATTGTCTACTTCAGGTTTCACGATGCTTAAGAGCACGATGCTTCCCCTCCGTCTCCAGAGAGTATCGTGAACATCGTGGATTCGACCTCGGAATTCCAGCTGTGGCTCATGGGGATCCTCTGGGGTCTCGGTCCATCGCTGGGGCTCTCCCTGGCGGCCATTTTGGGTCTTGTCGGTTTCCGTCACCTCCATCGCGCCGCTCGATCTATCGAGAGGAGGCCGACAGATCCGGGGGTCCGCGGGTTCGTGCGATTGATCCGCGATGGACTGATCCACACATCGCTCACCCGACTTGTTGTCTACCTCCTCATCGGCTGCGTCATGCTCGGAGGATTGATTTCGGCGCTCATACAGGCGGAAGTTCGTCGACACGCGGGCGAACGTGCACTCGCGGTAATTGAGAGTAACCCGCCACCTTCCCCGATGGTCGGCCCGGTTCCGAACGGCGACGCTGTGCTGGACTGGATCATCCTGTCCGGGATTGTCTTCGCGATCGCAACTGTCATCTTCGGGGTTCGAACGTATCGCGTACTCACGCGCCGGGCGGCCCAAAGGGCTTTGCGGGCAGGCGCTTCGCAGGATCGCTCGACCCTGGTCCGACTGTTCCACAAGAACAGAAAGCTCGGCATGCTGGTGCTGGGGCTTGGCGGTTGGTTCCTGTGGGGGTTCTCCATGCAGATCGTCGGCGGGCTCGTGCTCACGGTTCCCGGGATGAGTTCCCTGCCAGCCATTCCCGGAGCCGAAACGGCGGCGATTCTGTTCCTTGTGGTTCTGGGACTCGTATTCCTCTTCATGTTCTTGGCGCCGATGGCGTGGTTCTCATGGCGAAGCACAAAACTGCACATCCGGTACGTTCGGGAGAATCGCATAGCGCACGCCGCTCTTCATATCAACCTGGCCATCATCGCCGGGTTCTTCGGCTCGATCCTCAGCATGGAGCTGACCAGACTACTCGGCAGGATTATCTGGCCATCCCTGTTCCACTGAGCCCGCGGGATCATCCGAACAGCAGCACGATCGGCGGCCGAGTGCTGAGGCGTGAAGACGGATGGCAGCCTCTGGCTCCTCGCCACACATTTCCCCACAGATGTTTCGGAGATCACTTTTCTCGAAGTTGTAAATCGTTGACTTGGCAAGAGATACTGGAGGCGGCGGGAATCGGACCCGCGGAAGTGGCATTCCTTAACGCGTTGATGCTGCGCGACTTACGGCGCAAGGGGTTCGAAACCCAGGCACTTACGACGGCGATTGAGTCGACAGGAGTCTACAGCAGTCTACAGCAGTCGACCCCCGTCGATGGAGACCCCTCTGGAGGCCGCGGGTAAGGGTTCCTGTAGCGCCCACCGGGAGCCCCCGCCTGCTGAAGCGCGGCAGGATCCGGATCAGGCGCCAGGCTCGCCTCGCGCCATCAGCGGAATCCGGTCCACCCGCCCGAACCGGGCCGACCCGTGACAGTCGAGTGTGGACCCGTCCACATTTACCGGAAACGCGCCGCCGTCCGCGACCGCGAGCTCCAGCGACTCGGTCACCGGGTACTCCTCGAGACCCCAAGGCTCCGGGTCCCGCTCGATCGACCCATTGCGGGCGCGGCGCGCTTGCCCGGGCAGGCGCGCCAGGCCGAGATCGCGCAAGGCGAAGAGCTCGAAGCGCCCCGACCCGAGCCGATCCTTCGAGAAGGGGAGGTCGGGGCCGAGCCAGCCGTTCACGATGATGAGCGCGAGGAAGCGCCCCTCGGCAACCGGCCGGCCATTGACGATGATCGTCCAGCGCCGCCGCGCTGGCCACTTGATCACCTTCTCCAGCAGCGCCAGCGTCATCCCCATGGTAAACGGTCCGAGGTCGCCGAACGTCTGACTGAGCACGCCCTTATACCACTTCATGAAGCGGTTCTCGGTGAAGTGTGGGATGCGCCCGAAGATCTCGGCCCCACCGTAGCCCACGAAGTGGCGCGGCACGCCGCCGCCCGCTCCATCCTCGGCCGACAGCACGTCGCACGGCTCCGTGTGCTCGCCGCGTAGCGACTCCGCGAACACCGCGATCGCCGACTCGATGTCATCGGGCATCTCGAGCACCTTGCCGATGAGATCGGCCGAACCCTTCCGCAAGAAGCCAAGGCGGATGTCGCTGAGCGGCACGCCCGAGTCGCAGCAGCCTTCGAGCACCGCGTTGAACGTCCCCGACCCACCGGCCGAGATCAGGCGACGACTTCCCTCTTTCAGTACGTGGCAGGCCCTCTCCCGGGCAGCCCGATGGCTATCCACCGCGCAGAGTCGCGCGTCCTCGAAGCCGTGCTCCGCGAACAGCGGCACGATGCGCTCGATCTTCGCCCAGTCCCGGATTGAACCCGAGATGGTCGTGGCGATCACCTCGACTCGCTCGCTCACGGCCCTACCCTCCGCTTCTCCTGCGCTTCCGCGAGGAACACCAATCCCTCAGCGGTCACTGCCTTGACGTCCCGGTCGCCGCCCAGCGCCCGCGCCGGTCGCCCGAACTCCCGCTCGTACGCTGCGATCACGACACGGTACGCCTCGCGCAGCTTGGCCAGCTTCTCTTCGGTTTCGTGGACCTGCACCGCCTCGCCGCGGCGACGGATGCGCTCCATGGACACCGCCGGGTCGACGTCGAGGAAGCAGACCGCGTCGGGCAGGGCGAGCGGCACGAGGCCAAGCCGCCGCATCGCGGTCAGCTCCGGAAAGTGTCGCAGGATCGGATCGCCGGCTGTCACCTCACGCCATCCCGATAGGACACCGAGCGCCTGCGCGCAGAATGCCTCGTCGAAGAACTCTTCCCGGTAAAGGACCGACCACGCCGTCATGTTGAGCAGAGGCGAGCCGTCCATGAACACCAGGTCCGGTCCGTACCAGCGCTTCGCCTCGCCGAGCAGTGCGTCGCGCAGCAGGAGCTCGGCGATCTTCGGGACCTTATAGAAGGCGAGGCTCTTTGCGGCCTTCGCCCGTCGGTTGACCCATGCCCGGAGCTTCTCCACGAGGAGCGGCTGGGCAGTGCGGGGCGCACCTTCCGCGAAGAGTTCCAGGACGTCGCCGATGAGACACGTCCGCGCATCGGCCGAGGTCTCCATTGCAAGCCGTCGCGCGAGCGTGCTCTTGCCCGACCCGTCGATCCCGAGGATCGCGACGACGAACGCCTCCCGCTTTTCCGGCCGCCGTCGGTGGGAGTTCGCCGTCTCTGACTCGGCCAGCGCGACAATCGCCTCCTGCAACCCGCGCGTCACGTCCTCGGCCTTCCCCGAGAGAACCTGCGGCGGTCCAAGGAAGACGTGGTTCCAGAGAGGCAGCGGCACGAGCGCGCCGCGCGGCAGAGCGCGCTCCGGCCCTAGTAGGAACGCAGGAATCACCGGGAGCCCAGGACGGCTCTCAACAACACGCCCAACTCCGCCGCGGAAGGACGCGAGATGCCCCGGCTCGCCGCGCGTTCCCTCCGGAAACACGATGACGCCGCCACCCCCGTCGAGATGGGCGCGCATCTCGCCGATGGGATCACCCCCACCCTTTTCCCGATCGACCCAGATGGGGCGGAACAGGAATTCGACTATACGGAACAGCACACGGTTGCGAGCGAAGTAGTCCTTCGCGGCCAGCGCTCGCGTGTCGCGAATGCGCCGGGCCGGCAGCGCTGCGAAGAGCAGCAACACGTCGAGGTGGCTGTTGTGGTTCGCGGCCAGCACGAACGCGCCCTCGTCCGGGACATTCTCACGCCCGTGCAGGCCAACCCCGAAGAGGAGACGCAGTGTCGGGCGGAGAAGGCCACGATGTACGAGAGTCCGACCCGAGAGTGAGTGCCCTCGTTTCATGGCGCCCAGGGGCGATCACCGAACCGGAGGCTCCAGCGCAGGTAGTGGAAGATCACCGGTGCGGTGAACAGGTAGGAGCGAAGCGAGTCGACGACGAGCCCGCGGCCCGGTTCGAGCGGGCGCGAACCGATCCCGAGATCGGCCTCGAGCTTCTCGAGCGTGAACCGCCCCATGAGTACGAGCCCCGGAATGAAC
Source organism: bacterium (assembly GCA_025774805.1). Lineage (GTDB taxonomy): Bacteria > ARS69 > ARS69 > ARS69 > ARS69 > JALGZR01. The sequence goes on along the minus strand of JALGZR010000061.1, from coordinate 14,367 downwards.
AGCCCCACCGCGATCGTCTGCGTGGAAGGAATCCACGTCCACGAACGCAGCCCCCACGCGAGCACCAGAACGAAGGCCGCGCACGCGACGTACCGGAGAGCGAAGGGCCGCTTGGGACCGAGCGCACGCAGCAGCGCGTCGCAACCGGTCACCCCAACGATGACCAGGATCGCCATCCAGCGACTGAAGAACACGAGGTACCCCACGTGCCCCAGACAGAAGACGAAGAAGAAGAGCCCGAAGTCGATCGCGCCGACCGATAGCACGCTGCCCTTCGGATCCGGGCCACCCAGGGCCACGAGGAACGGGATGACGAGGAACACGTAGACGGGAATCGATATGATGAAGAAGCCGTACCAGTTGATCTGTATGAGATACGTCATCCCGGGAATCGACAGGTACGCGCCGAGGATCCCCCAGCGATCGGCGAGGCGGAGATCGAGAAGCGAGAAGTACTCGCGCAGCGCGTGGAAGGAGAGGAGTGCGAGGATCCAGACGGCGACGGAGAAGGACACCCACTCGGCCACGCCAAAGACGAGAAAGAACGCCCAGAGGTAGGCCCATGGAATGGCGGGAGGATTTGTGGGGCGCCGGGCGCGGCGCACCGCAAGTACGACGGAGAGGACACCGAGAACGATCAGCGGAACGATGGCCTGCCAGTCGACTCCCATTCCGGACCCTCCGCCCGGGAACGCCGGACCGTGTCGTCGTTCGGGGCGACGGCTGAGAAGGCCTGTTCAGGTTAGTCCGCTAGGCAACGGAAGGAAACTCGGAATCTTGTGGGTCTATTGGTGCGAGATTGGGGTGCGGACCAGCAGACAGCGTTGTCCTCTGCCGTGCGAGAATTCGGTCTGTCACAAGCGCATCAGACAAGTCGGGACGAGGTGATGATCATCGCTGGATGATCGGCTGATTCTCATCAGGCCGCCTTTCACCGATCACTGATCACCCTCTGAGATCAGTCCAAACCCCAATGTGGCCCCTAGTGCCACGAGATCCTATTGACCTAACCCCCAGCCACACATTTTCACGGAGAATATCTGGAGACGGCTTGTTGCGAAGCCGTAAACATTTGATTTAAAAACACTTAGTGGTGGAGGCGGCGGGAATCGAACCCGCGGCCTCCCCGCACCCCCGCCCGCTCACCGCAACAGCACGAACTTCCTCGACTGCTCGCGCCCTCCGACCTCGATCCGGTAGAAGTAGACTCCCGCCGTCGCCCTCCGGCCGTTGGTGTCGACACCGTCCCAGGAGATCTGATACTCGCCGGGGACCAGGGGTCCGTCCACGAGGGTGGCCAGCAACCGTCCCGAGAGATCGTAGACGGTGATCTCGGTCGGGACCGGAGTCCCCGGGTCCCCCGGGACGCGATACGCGAGCGTCGTGCTTCCCGACGTGGGGTTGGGGAAGCTCGGAGCGAGAAGGAGATCTCGGCGGGCCAGGTCGCTCGGCGCGATCCCGACCTGGAGAGCGGCATCCAGGGCGTCGAGCTTGCCGGTGCCGTAGACGTTGTCCGGTTCGTCCCCGGTGCGGGCATCGGTCCGTGCGCTCGTGGTCAGCAGGGTGAGCGCATCGTCCGAGTCGAGAGTCGGATCCGCCTCGAGCAGGAGCGCGATCACACCCGCCGCGTGCGGGCTCGCCATGCTGGTGCCCTGCGCCACCCGGTGCCTTCCGGTCCGGACCACCAACCGGCGGCTGATGTACTCCCGGTCCGACGACAGCGCGGACACGATCGCTTCGCCCGGGGCGCAGAGGTCGGGCTTGCGCCGCCCGTCCCGCGTGGGACCGTGGCTGCTGAACGAGGAGATCATCCCGATCTCCGCCGGACCGCCGAGGGGCCCGTACCGGATCTGCTCGCGTCCGTCGATGTCCACCCAACGGTTCTTCGTCACGTACGAGCCGATACAGAGGACGCCCGGGGCCGTCGCCGGAAGCCCGACAGTGCTCGACGTGTCGCCGACCCGCCGCCACTCTCCCTCGAACTCGAGGAAGAGCCCGGCCTCGATCCACGCGTCGAACTCACCGGTCCCGAAGGTGAACAGCGACCAAAAGACGGAGCCGGTATCGAAGGTCCCCTCTTGGGAGTCGACCACGACCACGATCCGGTGCGCTCCGTTGTTGGGATCCGAAACCGTCTCGGCGTCGATGGTGATTATGCCCTTGGGCGCGAGAGAGGGGACGGGTACCTCGCTGATGCTCGCACCGGGCGGCACCGGATCGGTGTACCCGAGAAGCCGTCCCAGGGCGTCGTACACGGCGATCCCGACGGAGATGTCTCCCGAGTCGTACCAGAGGTCGATCACCGCCGCGCCGGTTTCGGTGTACGAGTAGAACGCGGACTCGAGCGCATCGAAGTAGTCCGTCCCGGGACGCGTCTCGTAGCCGAGGTGAACCGGGAAGTCGCCCTCGTTCCCCGCGGCGGCCACGATGATCCGTCCCTCGCCTCCCAGGTTCGTCAGGCCTCTCTCGAAATTGCTCGTCCCGTCGTGCGGACCGAAATGGCCGCCGAGGCTCAGGTTGACGACGGCGGGGCGGCCATGCTGGGCCGCCTTGTCGAGCATGTACTCGCAGCCGTCGACGATCCAGTCCTCCGGAAACCCGATGTCGAGGTACGCGTTCACGAAGTAGATGTCGGCGTCCGGCGCCATTCCCCGGTACTCGGGGGCGATCGCCCCGTTGCCGGCGGTGATTCCGGTGACGTGGGTGCCGTGGCCGTTCCAGTCCACCTGGTTGCACTCGCCGGCGTCGATATGGGCGGCGGTGTACTCGGTCCCGTAGGTGTATCCGGCCGGCGGGTTCGGGGACACGGTGTCGGTCATGTCCCAGAGAAACTGGATCCGCGTCGTCCCGTCCGGGTTCTTGAAGTCGTCGTGCTTCCAGTCGATCCCCGTGTCGAGGACCGCCGCGACCACCCCGGCCCCGGTCAGGCGGGTTTGGAGACCTCGTCCCGCCTGCACCATGTCGCCGCGGACGTCACAGCGGCTCTGGTCGAGCCGCGGATGCCGCACGACCCCCGCCTCCACGGCGATGACTTCCTCCCGGCCCGCCAGCGCCTCGAGCTCTCCCGGGGGAAACGAGGCCACGATCACGTCGCCGGCGACGGTTCGAACGGTGCCTCCGAGCGCGCGGATTCCGGATGCCGTCTCGGCCGGATTGCCCGAGCGGATCAGGACGGACACCCGGGTCTCGCCGGATGCGTCTCGGCGGACGTTCATCAGGGAGGAGAGCCGTCTCAGGGCACGGGCGGGGTCCTCGGAGCGACTCCGGTTGCGGCGGACAACCTCCCGGAGCAGCGGATCGAGCTTCTGGCTCTCCGGACTCCCCCGGAGCAGGGGGGCCTCGATCCGGAGCGCCGGATCGTCGGGGACTCCCTTGTCGAAGCCCCACGAGGGAGGGGGAAGCGGGCCGGAGAGGCCGGCCGCGGCCGCCAGCGCCGCGCTGGTCAGAATAAGGAGGAATCGCCTCATGATGCCCCTCGATCCCGGAGCGCAACTCACCCCGCTGCCGGGGGTTGGGGGTCCGCGCCGCCGGGGCCCGGAACCGGAACGTCCTACGTGAACCGCCCGAAGGGCCGCCGCCGTGGGCAGGCCCCCGGATCGTCGACAGGAGTGTACACGACGGCCGCGAAGATAGGAATCGCCCCCGGGCGGGCCGCGCGGGGGTGGTCGGATTCTTTACTCGATGTAGCCGAGGGCTCGAAGGTGCTCCCGGCGCGCCGCGCTCGGCACGATCTGCTCCACCTCACCGGCCTCGAGTAGGACCATCCGGTTGATCCGGCTGGCCAGAAGATCGAGGTAGTTGCCGGCCTCCTCCTCCCGTTCCTCCACGAGGTTGTTCAGCTCCTCGGGATCGTCCTCCAGATCGAAAAACAGGTTCTCCTGCGGACCGACGGCGTCCTTCTCCACGAGGGGGATGATGCACTTCCGGTCGCGGGTCCGGATCGCGCGGAGGTCGTAGTTGCCGTAGGTGCTGCTGATCTGCTCGAGGTAGGCGACGCGCTCCCCCGCCGGGTCCTTCCGGCCGGCCGCCACGTCGACCGCGCTCCGTCCGCTCGCCGCCGGATCGATGGGGATCCGGAGGTAGTCGAGAACGGTCGGCATGATATCGACGCTCGCGACCACGTCCTCGACGAAACCGGAGATCGGCGGGAGGGGCGGAAAACGGATGGGAGAGGGGAAGGAGACGAGGAGGGGAACGTGCACGACCTCTTCGAAGAGCGTGAACCCGTGGCCGTAGCCGTCGTGCTCGAAGAACTCCTCGCCGTGGTCGGACGTGAAGACGACGAGGGCGTTGTCCATCAGCCCTCGCTCCTCCAGCCCCTCGAAGAGGGCCCGAAGCTGGGAGTCCAGGTACGTGATCGAGGCGTCGTACTGTGCGATGAGATTGAAGAAGGTCTTCTCGTCCGGCTTCGGCTTCTTCGGCTGCCACCAGTAGACGTAGTCCTTGCCCGCCCAGTCCGGGTCGTAGAGGCGAGGATAGTCACCGGGGGTCTCGTACGGAGTGTGCGGGTCGGTGTAGAAGATGAACCCGAAGATCGGAGGTTCGTCCCACTCCGCGTCCTCGGAGTCCTCTTCGGCTTCCGCCCCGTCTCCGGCCGTTTCGCTGTCGGCGTCGCCCTCGGAGGGCTCCTCTCGCGAGTCGGCATTTCCGCGGCCGCCGGGGCCGCCGGCTCGATCCTCGCCGCTCGAGCTCCCGGCCCGGCCGCGCGAGTTCCCGTTCGCGTCCGGGACCTCTCCGGCGTCGGCCGGCGGCTCCCATCCGGTGAACGCATCCAGTCGCAGGAAGAAGCGCTCGTTGACTGTCTCGGCGAAGACGGCCGCGGCGTTTCCCGATCCGAACAGCTCGTAGTGATCGAAGCCCTGGGCGAATCCGTTCCTCTCGGCGAGGTGCGGGTTCGTCACGACCCCGATGGTCTGATACCCCCCCCACTGGAGGCTCTCGGAGATGAGCACGTGGTCTTCCGCCAGGACGTCCTGGTAGTTCTTCAGACCGTGCTCGCTGGGGTAGCAGGAGCCTAGAATCGAAGGGGTCGTCACGATCGTGGACGAGCCCTGCGACATGGAGTTCGTGAAGACGACCGATTGCGCGGCGTACTCCTCGAGAAAAGGGGTCGTGGGGCGTTCGTAGCCGTAGAGAGACATGTGGTCGGCCCGCATCGTGTCGGAGACGAGCATGAACACGTTCGGACGCTCGCGCACGTTGGACGGGACGAAGTGGGCGAAGGCGCCGGCCGCCGCGAGGACTCCGGTGAGCAGAGAAAGGGAACGCCGCTCGATCGGAACGATCGCGCCGAGCGCCCACCCGACCAGTCCGCCGGCCCCGACGAGGAGGACCCCCGCCAGCACGAAGAATCCCCAGTAGACCGTCGCCTGACCCGATCCGATCGTGCCGAAGTGCATCGCATCGAGCTGCCAGCGCCCGGCGAGGAGTCCGATCGCGATACCCGTTCCCGCCGCGCCGAGAAGGAAGCTCCGATTCAACCCACCCCCCTGCGGATGAAAGGCCGGTCAATCCTACCGTCGATCGTGTCCCCTGAGAAGTCCGGCTCCTCCGCGGCATGACGGCGGCATGACGGCGTCCCCGGTGGCCGCGTCGATGCGGGCCGGGTGACTGGCCGGGCCGTGGGGGGGGGAGTACCTTGTCTGGTCACGCGTCCCCGGATCGTCTCGATCGAGACCCGCGAAGGAGTCCGGGGCATTCAGCGACACCGGAGCGAACCCCCGACCGATCCCCGGCTCCCGCACCCCGAAGTCAGAATGTCCCGTACGGTCGACGACAGCAGAGGCACCTCCCCCCTCATGGTGGGGCTCCTCCTTCTCGGGCTCCTCCTGCCTGTCGTCGGTGGGGGCACCGGTACCGCTTTCGCCCAGGAGCCGGAGGAAGGAAGGGTTTCCGCCCCGGAGATCGAGGAGGAGGAGTACGAGCCCATCGACAGCTCGGCCTGCGCCGACTGTCACGAGGAGAGCACGAACGGATTCGCCCACGCCGAGGACGTGGCGCATTCGATTCACGAGGGCCTGGAGTGCCTCGATTGCCACCTTCACAAGGGCACAGTTCCCCACCGTGACCCGGACGTGCAGTTCTTCGTCGGCTGCGAGGGTTGCCGCTCCTGTCACGAAGACGCTTCCGATCAGTACCAGGCGCACGGGCGCATCCCCCGCGGTGGTTGCGAGGACATGCCCTACTGTTCCGACTGCCATGGGGATCACGACGTCCTGCCGTCCTCCGTCAAGCGGTCCACGGTTCACCCGATCAACCTGCCCCAGACGTGCGGCAAGTGCCACGAGAACCTCGACATCACGACGAAGTACGACATCCTCATCGACCATCCGATCGGGATCTACAACTCCTCCATCCACGGCCAGGCCTCCAAGGGCGGCGTGTACGTGGCCGCGACCTGCAACGACTGCCATTCGACCGGAGGAACGGCTCACAAGATCCTCAGCCCGGGCTCGCCCGAGTCGAGTATCAACCACTTCAACATCCCCAAGACGTGCGGGCAGTGCCACCGGAGCATCGAGAACGACTTCTGGGAGGGAATCCACGGCAAGCTCGTGGCGCGGGGAGAGACCGATGCACCGGTGTGCACGCACTGTCACGGGGAGCACGGCATCCTCTCGCCGGACGATCCCCGTTCCCCGGTGTCGAGGTCCAAGGTGGCGGAGAAGACTTGCTCGCCGTGCCACGAGTCGGCCGTGCTCAACGAGAAGTACGGTCTCGAGTCCGGCCGCCTGACCACGTTCATCGACTCCTACCACGGCCTCAAGAGCAAGGCCGGCGACACGCACGTGGCGAACTGCGCCTCCTGTCACGGTGTGCACCGTATCCTTCCCAGCTCGGACTCCACCTCGACCATCCACCCGGAGAACCTGCAGAACACCTGCGGAGAGTGCCATCCGAGGATCTCCGCTGCGATGGCCGCCCGGCCGATCCACGGCGTCGGGGGACAGGGACTCCAGACCCCGGCCGCCGCCGTCGTCGAGCGGATCTACATCGTCGCCATCGTCGTGATCATCGGCCTGATGGCGCTGCACTGGATCATCGATCTGGCCACCCACCTTCGCCGCGTGATCACGAAGCGACCCCAGGTGCTCCGGATGCGACCCGACGAGGTGGTTCAACACGCCCTGTTGGCCTTAACGTTCATCGTGCTCGTGGTCTCGGGCTTTGCCCTGCGCTACGACCAGGGGTGGGTCAGTCGGCTCTTCTTCGGATGGGAGGGCGGCTTCGAGGTCCGCGGAGACGTCCATCGCACGGCGGCCATTATCTTCATGATCACGGTCGTCTGGCACGTGTTCTATCTTGCGACCTGGCGCGGGCGCGAGTTTCTGCGCCACATGATGCCCGCCCGGCGCGACTTTACATTCTTCGGCAACAGGATTCTCCACAACCTCGGTCTGCGTCCGGAGGCTCGCTGCGTCCAGCGCTTCAGCTACGTCGAGAAGGCGGAGTATTGGGCCCTGGTCTGGGGCACCGCCGTGATGGTGATCACCGGGATCATGCTCTGGTACGACAACTGGATCGTCAGCTTCCTGCCCAAGGGCGTTCTCGACGTCGCTCTGGTGATCCACTTCTACGAAGCGTGGCTGGCGTCGCTCGCGATCCTGATCTGGCACCTGTACTCGACGGTCTTCCATCCCCACGTCTATCCGATGAACCCGAGCTGGCTCACGGGCAACATGCCCGAGGAGATGTACGAGCACGAGCACCCCGGCCACCTGCCCGAGGCACGGCGACAGACCGAGGAGGCCATTCAGCGCCACATCGAGAGAGTGCGTCGCCGCAAGGGAGAATGAGTCGAGACGCCCGCACGGGACTTCGCGAAGAGAAGCCCCATTTCATTCCGGGAGGGTGCTCCCGTTCGCTGGAGGGAATGAGATGCCGATCGTGGAAATTCGTGCCCTTCCCCAAAAGCCCTCCGCCGACGTGCCGTACGTTCTCGAAAGAGTCTGCACCGAGCTGGCCGCCGCGGTCGGAATCCCCGAAAAGCAGATCTGGGCGACCTGGGAGGTGATCGAGGAACGGCACTACGTCGAGGGTCGGAACGACATGCCCGACCAACCTCCCACAACCCATCCCCCGCTGGTTCGGATCCTCGCCTACCAGGGGCGCTCCGAGGACACGATTCGCACGATGCTGGAAACCGTGGCCCGTTCGGTCACGGACGCGCTCGGCCTCGAGGAGGGCAACGCGTTCGTCGTGTACGAAGAGCTGAAGGCCGGCCGGGTCTACTCCGCGGGAGACGTGCTGGACTGATCGGCCGCCGGCTTTTCTCGACGTCCGACTCTTGCTACGTTTGCGGAATGCGGGTTCCGACCAAACTTCTCGTCCCGTCCCTGATCGTCGCCGCGGTGGCGGTCGGAGTCGTGTCGCTTCGAAACCGGGACCACGGCTCCCGGCGGAACCTGATCCTAATCTCCATTGACACCCTACGCGCGGATCATCTCGGCTCCTACGGCTATCCGCGTCCTACGACCCCGGCGATCGACCGCTTCGCGCGCGACTGCGTCCAGTTCGAGCGGGCCGTGGCCCACGCCCCCTCGACGCTGCCCTCCCACGCATCGATGCTGACGTCCCTGATCCCCTACCACCACGGCGCCTCGATTCCGAGAGGGTGGAAGGTCGATCCTGATCGGTTGACTCTCGCGGAGCACCTCCGAGAGCACGGCTTCCGGACCGCATCGTTCAACGGCGGGATCCAGCTCCACCCGACGTTCGGACTGGACCGCGGCTTCGAGATCTACGAGAGCCTGCACTCGGAGAGAGATCCCACCGAGACGTTGGCGGGACCGGAGAACCGCTTCGAGCAGGAGGTCCGACGGGCCCTGGCGTGGTTGCGAAGGACCGACGACCCGTTCTTTCTCTTCCTACACACGTACGAGATCCACCACCCCTACGATCCCGATCCGAGGATGCTGAGGCGGTTCGAGCGGGAGTACGCGGGGCCGCTTCCGGACGCCATATCGCTCGATCTCATCCAGGGGATCAACGCGGGGACCGTATCGACGTCGCCGGCCGACGTTCAGCACATTGTCGACGCCTACGACGCCGAGCTTCGTTCCGCCGACCGGGCCTTCGCGGCGTTGATCGCCTATCTGAAGGAGAGCGGTCGGTACGATCGGACCACGATTCTCGTCACGTCCGACCACGGGGAGGAGTTCGGGGAACGGGAATCGATCGGGTGGCACTCGCACACGCTCTATGACGAGCTTCTTCTCGTTCCGCTGCTCGTGAAGCTGCCGCCCTCCGAGCACGCCGGGCGCATCGTCACCGCCCAGGTCCGGGGAATCGACCTCGCTCCGACGGCGTGCGCGGCGCTCGGCCTCGATTCGCCGCCGGAGTTCGCGGGCGAGGACCTTCTCCCGATCCTCGCCGCCGGCCCCGACGGGCCGTGGCCGGAGCTGCCCGCGCTCAGCCGGCAGGACGCGCACCTCGGCACCGAAACGGCGTCACTCCGCGTGGGAGGGTGGAAGTGGTACGACGGGCGGCTCTACGACCTCGCGAACGACACTGCCGAGCGGCGCGACGTCGCCGCCGATCGCCCCGACGTGCTCGAACGGATGGAGCGACTCCTTCGGGAGCAGCTCCGGGCGCGGCCCCCGGCCCGCATCGTCCTCACGGTTCCCGACGAACGGATGATGGAGAAGCTCCGCGCTCTGGGCTACGTCGACTGATCACCGCCGCGGCCGACCCCGCAACGCGCCGTGGGGGCGGAATCCCTTCCCAATCGCCCGGCCCTGCGCCATTCTGGGCATCATGCGATTGGTCCACCTCTCCCTCATCGATTTCCGGAACTACTCCACCCTCGAGCTTCCCTTGGCGGAGGGTCACCACCTCTTCCTGGGCGGGAACGGCGAGGGGAAGACGAATCTCCTCGAGGCCATCCACCTTCTGGGGACGGGCGGGTCGATGCGGGCGAACCGCGATTCGCTCCTGATCTCCGAGGGCCGCTCCGGATTCCGCGTTGCGGCCCGTCTCGAAGAGGCAGGCAATCGCGCGATCCGCGTCGAGATCCTCCTGGAAAACGGAAGCGCCAAGAGGATTCGAATCGACCGGGAGCCGGCGCGCGCATCCGACCTGCTGGCGACCATCAAGGTGGTCTCGTTCGCTCCATCCGACGTCGAGCTCGTGCGCGGAAGCGGGAGAGTCCGCCGGCGATTCCTCGATCTCCTCGGATCCCAGCTCTCCGTCGAGTACATGCAGGTCCTCCGGGACTACCAGCGCGCGGTGCGACAGCGCAACGAGACCCTGACGCGGGCGTTCGTTCACCGGGTCGGACGGTCGGCCGCCGTCGAGGCTCGTGATCCCTGGAACGATCGAATCGTCGAGCTGGGCTCCATCCTGCTCCGTCGGCGCCGGACGCTCGTCGGGCAGCTCGAGGAGCGTCTCCGGACGATCACCGGAGAGGCGTTCCGCGGCGCGGGGCCCGTCTCGGCGAGGTACCGGCCGGGCGTGTCCTGGGAGGGGGACGATCCCCGAGTCGCCCTGTCGGACGCTCTCGCGGCGGCCACCGGGAAAGACGAGGCGATCGGCTACACGACCGTCGGCCCCCACACCGACGACCTGATCCTCGAGCTCGCGGGGCGCGATCTTCGACTCTACGGCTCCCTCGGGCAGCAGCAGCTCGGCGCGATGTTCCTCAAGCTCTCCCAGGCCGATCTCGTGCGAACCGAGGTGGGCTCCTCTCCCCTGCTTCTCGTGGACGAGATGTTCGCGATCCTGGACCGGAACGCCGCCGAGGAATTCCTCGCCCGCGTGGAGGGCGAGGGACAGATCTTCCTGGCCACGGCGCAGGAGGGATGGCTGGGCGAGCTCCGCGATCGCCGCTTCCACGTCCATCGGGTGGCGGCGGGAACGGTCACGTCGGAGGGGTAGGCTCGAGCGCGACCCCGGGGAGGGATGCGGATCAGGTCAGGGACTCGCACACCTCCTGGATCCGCCGGCCCGCCTCCTCGAGCGTCCCGGTGGAGGTCGCGTAGGAGACGCGGAAATGCGGAGAGAGACCGAACGCCGCCCCGGGCACCACGGCGACGCCCGCGCTCTCGAGAAGATGAGCGACGAAATCCTCCTCCGTCTCCAGGATCTTCCCCTCGGGCGTCTTTCTTCCGATCACGCCCTCGCAGGACGGATACGCGTAAAACGCACCCATCGGGGTCTCGCATGACAGTCCGGGGGCGGACTCGAGTCGCGAGACGATCATGTCCCGTCGCTCCCGGAACACGCGGTTGTGCTCGGCGATGAAGTCCTGGGGACCGGTGAGCGCGGCCACCGCCGCCGCCTGGCTGATCGAGGACGTGTGCGTCGTGCTGTGGGACTGGACCTTGTTCATCGCGGCGATGAGCGGGGGCGGGCCGGCCGCGTAACCCACTCTCCAACCGGTCATGCAGTACGTCTTCGACACTCCGTTCAGCGTCAGCGTGCGATCGTGGAGTCGGGGCTCCACCTGCGCCGGAGTGCAGAAGCGGAAGTCGTCGTAGACGGTCTTCTCGTACACGTCATCCGCCATGACCCAGACGTGGGGATGTCGCAGCAGCAGATCGGTGATCGCCTTCATGTCGTCGTGCGTGTAGGCGGCGCCACTCGGGTTCGACGGCGAGTTCAGAATCAGCCACTTCGTCTTCGGAGTGATCGCGGCCTCCAGGTCCTCCGGGCGGAGCTTGAAGCCGCTCTCCCGAGAGCAGTCGACGACGACCGGCCGACCTCCGGCCAAGTTCGTGGCCGCCGGATAGGAGACCCAGTAGGGCGACGGAATGATGACCTCGTCCCCCGGGTCCAGGGTCGCGGTCAGCGCGTTGAAGATCGCCTGCTTGACCCCGCAGGAGACGGTGATCGCGTCGAGCGAGTAGTGGAGACCGTTGTCTCTCTCGAATTTCTCTCGAACCGCCTCGCGAAGAGCCGGAGTGCCGGAAACGGCGGTGTAGCGCGTTTGACCCGCCTTCATCGCCGCGAGGGCGGCGTCGAGGACGTGGCCGGGGGTGTCGAAGTCGGGCTCACCGGCACCCAGACCGATCACGTCCCGGCCGGCGGCCTTCAGCTCCTTGGCCTTGGCGGTCACCGCCAGCGTGGGGGACGGGAGAATTCGGCCGACCCGTGCGGCGACAAGCGTCATGGGCAGAGCTCCCTGGAGAGAGGGATACGACCGCCGAAACCTACGCTCCGCGGTGCGGGGAAGCAAGGGAGCGGGCGGGGGATCCGAGGGGCAGCCGACGGAGGGAGGGGCCCGGGGAGCGGTCGGCGGCGGATCGGCCCCCGCCGAGACGGGGGTCCGATCCGGGCCCTGGCAACCATCCGCGACACTGGTCGCACTTCCTCCCCCGAGTAGCCTGGAAACCCCGATTTCAGGGCCTCTCGGGCTCCTCTCCGGGGGCAAAAAGATGGACCTCCGTGGGCGGAAATGCCTTATTCTTGGGCAGTCTCGCGGAGGGCGGACTCATCCGCCCTTCACGGGAACGTCGGTCCCGTCGCCCGAGGGGACTCGATTGGCCCGTAGCCGGTTGGCCGGCCACCCGGCCGGGGCTCTCCGGGGCCCCACTCACGGGCGAGTCGAACCGGGGAGGTGATGCAGGGTGGAACGGGTGGGCGCGGTCTTGGGTTCATTGGAGGGAAACGATCCTCTCCGCCGGCGTCTGGCCGAGGCCCGGGCTCTTCAAAGCTGGCCCGAGCTCGTGGGTCCCCACCTCGCGAAACTGACTCGACCTCTCCGCGTTGCGGGCGGGCGGTTGATTGTCATCGCGCACGGTTCGGCGCTCCGGCAGGAGCTCTCGTTCCACCGGAGCGAGATCCTGCGGAAGTTCAATCGGATCGCGGGACTGCGAACCGCGCGGGAGATCGTCTTCCTCGAGTCCGACGCGAACCTGTCGTCGTTGGACGAAGTCGAGGATGCGGCCCCGGCGGAGGATCGGCGGGAGAGGGCCGTCGAGAGCACGTCCGCCCCAGTGCCGACCGAGGATGGGCCGACCGAGGATGGGCCGACCGAGGAAGTGAGTCCGGAGGCGATCGCCGAAGACACGGCCTCGTCCCCCGGGGAACCAGAGGCGGCGACCCCGTACCAGCCGGTCGTTCCGGCGTTCAACGCCGCCGCCTACCGCCGCGAGATGAAGCGCATCGCGGGGGAAGACGAGAGCTGAATCCGGGCCGCGCCGATCCGTTTCGGATCGCCCGCTTCGAACGGCCCGTTGCGGATGGATGGTCGAAGGAGTCGGCCGAACCGGCTCCGGGTTCGATCCGCACGAATCGGGAGCGATCGTGACCGAAGTGAAAGAAGAGAATTCCTCCACCAAGAGCAAGAGGGATTACAGAGCCGAGGACATCCAGGTCCTCAAAGGTCTGGATGGAGTGCGCCGTCGGCCGGCAATGTACGTCGGCTCCACCGGCGTGGACGGACTGCACCACCTCGTCTACGAGGTCGTCGACAACTCGATCGACGAGGTGCTCGCCGGCTTCTGCGATCGCGTGGACGTGACCCTGCGTGCCGACGGGGCGGTCACGGTGAAGGACAACGGCCGCGGCATTCCCATCGACATGCACGCCGAAGGCAAGTCCGCCCTCGAGGTCATCATGACCACCCTCCACGCCGGGGGAAAGTTCGACTCTGAGGCGTACAAGGTTTCCGGGGGTCTCCACGGCGTCGGCGTGTCGGTCGTCAACGCCCTCTCCCTTTGGTTGGAGGTCGAGGTCCATCGTGACGGGAAGATCTGGACCCACCGCTACGAGGGGGGGGTGCCCACCGGCCCCGTGAAGGCGACGGGCAAGGCGAAGAAGACCGGAACCTCGGTCACCTTTTTCCCCGATCCGGACGTCTTCGAAACGACGGAGATGCACTTCGACGTCCTCGCGGCTCGGCTCCGCGAGCTCGCGTTCCTGAACAGCGGAGTGCACATCTCGATCAACGATGAGGGCACGGCCAAGTCCCACGAATTCTATTACCGGGGCGGCCTCTCCGAGTTCGTGAAGCACCTCAACGAGAACAAGAACCCCCTCCAGAAGAAGCCGATCCATTTCGAGTCGGAGCGCGAGACGATCACGGTCGAAGTGGCGCTGCAGTACAACGACACGTACGCCGAGCAGATCTTCTCCTTCGCGAACAACATCCGCACCGTCGATGGCGGGACCCATCTGGTCGGCTTCAAGGCCGCCCTGACGCGGACCCTGAACAACTATGCGACGCGGAACAACCTCTTCAAGGGAACCGCCAAGGACAAGATGACGTCGATCTCCGGAGACGACGTCCGCGAGGGTCTGACCGCGATCGTCTCGGTGAACCTGACCGAGCCCCAGTTCGAGGGCCAGACGAAGGCGAAGCTCGGGAACTCCGAGGTGAAGGGCATCGTCGAGCAGGTCGTGGGAGAACAGCTCGGCAACTACCTC
>JALGZR010000060.1 GCA_025774805.1 bacterium | reverse complement strand
ATGGGGGGAAGATCTGCCGTCACGCACGCGCGCGGTGCGAGGATCTCCCGGGTCCGCGTCGGCTCGCCCCCCCCGATGTTCTCCAGGCGTTCCCGCAGAAGCCCGAGCTCGAGCAGCGCCCCGCGTCCCTCTCCGTTCGGACGGAAGAGGCGGGCGTGGTAGGTGCCGCTCTTGGTGAGGACCGTGCGGGTGGGCAGATCGGGAGCGAAGGCCCCGGAGCGTCCGTCCCCCTCGAAGCGGCGATATCCGGCCTCCCCCTGAAGACCCCACGGCAGCTCTCCGCGGACGGCGCCGGAGAAGTGGCGGTCGACCTCCTTCGTTCCGGCGAAGAAGCCGTCGACGCGGCGCGACTCCGTGTTGAGGAACAGACTCGCGCTCGTTCCGAGCGGTCGCGCGACCTGGAAGGCGCCGCGCTGGTATTCGTCAACTCCCTCTTCGGCGGAGGCGCGCGAGACGAGCTGGTCGGGACCGGAGAACCGAGGTTGCAGCAGGACCGCCCCCGTGACGGCGTCGGGACCGTAGAGCGCGGCCGCTCCCCCCCGGAGAATCCGATAGCCGGCGATCTCCGAGAGCATGACCTCGTGCGAGTGCGGGCCCGACGTGCCCGGTACCGCGCGGGACGAATGAAGCCAGAGCGCGGACCTCCCCGAGCCGCTGCCGCGCAACGCGAAGGTCTCGACGGTCGGTCCCGGAGAGAGCTCGCGCGTGCGGATCTCGGGAGAGGTGCGGAGGAGGTCGGCCAGAGTGTGGACTCCGAGCGGCTCGACCGGGTCGACGGGGCCCCCGAAGGAGTGGGTCTCCACGTCGACGGAGCGCTCGAGACGGAACGAGGCGAGCGCGTCCGCGGTCGGATCCGGAAGGTACGGCTCCGGGAGGGGGGGGTCGGAGGGAGCGAGGGTGGAGTCCTCCGCCGCACCGTCCCCGTCCGGTGGGAGGGCAACGTCCGTCGAAACCCAGGGCGCAACCGGGGCGTCCACGTCGGACGCGGTCTCCGGCGCCACGCGGGCGTCCACCTCGGACGCGGTCACCGGCGCCGCCGGATCCCCCCCGGCCGCGGCCGGAAACATGCCTCCCAGAGCAACCGCGGCGACGAAGCCGGAGACGGCCGGGGCGCGCCTCACGAACCGTCGGTCCTTCGCCGCTGCAGCGCCGCGAGAAGCGGCGGCGCACAGACCGCGAACAGCGCCGCGTTCCAGGCGATGTGCCACACTCCGAACGCGACGCCCCCGGCCACGACGGGCCACGGATCGCGAACGGCGCCGATCGCGACCGCCGTTCCGAGATTCGTCAGGAGGTCGTAGAGAAGGGTCAAACCGGCACCCACCCCACCCGCGAAGAGAAGAGCCGTCGGCCAGCGGCGGCGGGCCTCCGGGGGATGGCGACTTCCGATGCCGCCTCCCGCGGCACCGACGATTCCCAGGCCGACCGTCTGCGCCAGGAACACGGGGGGTGGGGCGATTCCGTACGGATTGAAGGCGGAGTAGACGGCCATCCCCCCCGCCCCGACCGACGCGCCCCGGACGGGTCCGAGGAGGGCGCCGGAGACGAAGGCGGCCAGTGTCATCATCTCGATGTTCGGAACTCCCGCGAGCGCGAAACCGAGCGCCGCGACGAGGGCGGTGAAGATCCCGAGACTGGCGACGGACCGGGCGGACATCTCGTTCGGAGTCTCGCGGAAAGGGCGGGGATGGACGTGCGGGGAGCGTAGCGAGCGTGCGGAAGAGCGTCAACGCTCCGCCGCCCGCCCGATCCGGGAGAGAGCGTGTCGCCCGGATCGAGGGATCGTCCGAAAGCCTGCGAAAAGGGAACGGAGAGGGGAAGACGAAGGGGGGCGACCGGTCGGGCGCCCCCCTCGAGAGTGCTCTTCGGCCGCAGCAGAGCCTGGTGAGATATGTAGGTAGGCTACGGGCTGTTCTGGACGAGTCGCTCCAGCCGATCTCCCGTGTCGCGGAAGTCGGGATCGAGCTCCAGAATCCGCTGGAAGTACTCGATCGCGCGCGACTCCTGGTCGAGCACTCCGCACGCGATCCCCAGGTTGTAGAGCAGCCCGAGCTTGTCCCGATCGTCGTGTCCGGGGATTCCCAGCCCGCGCTCCAGCTCGCGGATCGCGAGATCGATCTTCCCCTTTCGGAGGAAGCAGTACCCGAGCATCTCACGGCTCGCGAGCGCGAAGGACTCTCCGCGGGCCGCGATCTCATACTCGGCGGCCGCCTCGTCGAACAGCTCCATCTCCAGGTACGTCGTTCCGAGGTCGTAGTGCGCCTGATGATCGTCCAGATCGAGGATCTCCGCAGTCGCCTCGCGGAAGTCGGCGATGACCTCGTTCACATCTCCGCCCTCGCGCACGAGCTCGAAGTCGTCTCCGATGATGATCGCCTGCTCGGAGTCGGCCTGTGCGGCCGTCTCGAAGAACTCCTCGAGATCCGATCCCGCCCCCAGATCCAGGGAGATCCCCGATTCGTCCTCGGCCGGCGTCGCCACCGGTTCCTTCGTCGTCGGCCCCTTCGCGATCGGCTCGGCCGACGGCTCCTCGGTTGCGGGCTCCGCCGGCCCCATCGTGAGACCGGAGAGGATGTCGAGGGGAGACAGATCCTCCAGGGACTCGACCCGGATCTCCTCGTCGACCGGACTCTCGGTGGGCCCCCTGGTCGGCTCCGCCGCCGCGAGTTCCGCTTCGGCTGCCGGATCGCTCAGTGGAGGCGGCTCCTGTCCGGGGGGCATGATGATGCCGGTCAGACTGTCGAGCGCCGACGCCTCGACGGGAGTGTCGAGCCCCTCGAGGTCGGGCTCCCGCCGATTGAGGACGAGGCCCTCCGTATCCGCCGCCGGGGATTCGGGCGTCCGAGCCGCGAGGGACGCCTCCGCGACGGACGGAGCGGCCCGCGGCGGGAGCGGGGGCGGGGGCGGCAGATCCGGATGCTTCCCGGGATCAAACTCCTTCCACGGAGCCTCGGAGTCGAACGAGGGCCCGGCCATCGGGGTCGGCGCGGTGGTCGACACTCCCTCCGGTTCCTCGATGCGTCCCCAGTACCGATCCCGGCCCGGCTCCGAACCGGCGCCGCCGGTATCCCCGTCGAGGTTTCGGAGACTCATCAGGTCGCCGAACGCCTGCGTGCCCCTGTCGACGGACCTCGGCGGGGGCCCCGATACGCCGCGCAGCTTCCTTGCCCGCCGTCGCCACTCGTCCGCCTTTTCCGGCTGATCCCGTTCGTCGAGCGCCCGGGCCGCGGCGTCGTAGCGTGCCGCGGCGTCTTCCCTCCGATCGACCCGTTCGAGCATGTTCCCGTAAGTGGTGTGGATCTCGGGGAACTCGGGGAGGATCTCGCACGCCTCCGCAAACGCCGCCAGAGCGACGGGGTATTCCCCATCCTCTTCGCGACGGCGGCTGTACTCGGACAGGAACTTGATGCAGTCCATCCCCAGGCCCTGACGGGCGTAGAGGTTTCCCAGCAACCCGTAGACGTCGGTCTGCTCTCGATCCATACGCAGGATCTTCTTGCCCACGGCGATCGCGTTGTGGAAGAGCCCTTCTTCCGTATAGACCTTCAGACCGGTGAGGAAACTCTCGAACGCCCTCTGGTAGTCGCCTTGCCTGACGTAGATGTCGCCGATGAGATTCAGAATGGCGGGGTTCGGCCGCTTGGCGTGTTCCAGGAGTTCCTTGTACTTCGCGATGGCCTCCTCGAGCCGCCCCTTCTCCAGGAGCTCGGAGGCCTGTCTCTTGGTGTCGAGCTCGGTCAATGGATCCCTCCGGACTCCGAGCCGGGCACGAGGACCCTCGCAGGAGGGCCGAGGGGCGGCGGGTCCACGGGAATGGCCCGCGCCTTTCCCCAATTCGGAAGCTTCCGGGGGAATCTTGAGAAAGGGTGTGAAATCCTGTGCGTCCCGGCCGGGGGCGCCCTCCCGCGGAGCCGCCGGGGCGACCGGCCCCGGGCGAGGGCTCGTCTCCACCTCTCCGGACTCAGGCGCGAGCCGCCTCGAGGCGCCCGTTCGGCGCGACGACGATCCGTCCCCGCTTGACGACCGACCGGACGTGATTCGTGCCGAACCGGTAGGGAACGCAGCGGTAGTCAGGAAGCGCCAAGATCAGCAAGTCCGCCTGCTTTCCCGGAGCGATCGATCCGACGCGGTCCGCCCGCTCGATCGCGTGCGCGGAGTTGATCGTGGCGGCGGTGAAGGCCTCCGACGGGAGCAAACCGAGGTGGAGGCAGGCCAGCCCGACGATCACTCCCATCGAGTCGATGGCGCAGCTGCCCGGGTTCAGGTCGGTGGCGAGTGCTATGGCCACGCCCGCGTCGATCAACCGCCGGGCGTCGGCTCCCGGAATGCGGCACGAGAACGTGGTGCCCGGCAGCAACGTGCCGATGGTGTCGGAGGAGGCGAGAGCGCGGATCCCCTCGTCGGAGATCGCGCTCAGGTGGTCGGCGGAGAGGGCTCCGATCTCCGCGGCGAGCTCGGCCGCGCCCGAGGGCGAGAACTCGTCCGCGTGAAGCCTCGGTCGCATCCCGGCGGCGTCGGCCGCGAGCAAGACCCGTCGCGCCTGTTCCGGAGTGTAGACTCCCTCCTCGCAGAAGCAGTCGGCGTACTCCGCGAGCCCGGCCTCGGCCACGGCGGGGATCATCTCCTCCACGAGGAGGCTCACGTAGCCCTCCCGGTTCTCGGCGAACTCGGGAGGAAACTCGTGCGCCCCGAGAAACGTGGAGACGGTCTCGACCGGATGCCCGTCGGAGGCTCGGGCCAGCGCCCGGAGCTGCTTGAGCTCGTGCTCGGTCGCGAGCCCGTAGCCGCTCTTGCACTCCACGGTGGTCGTGCCGTGTCGGAGCAGCAGATCCAGGCGCTCTCGACCGAGCCGGGCGAGCTCGTCCTCCGACGCCTCCCGCGTGTGGCGAACCGACGAGCGGATGCCTCCCCCGGCGGCGGCGATCTCCAGATAGGTCTGCCCGGAGAGACGCCGCTCGAACTCGTCGTGGCGGGATCCCCCGAAGATCAGGTGCGTGTGGGAGTCGACGAAGCCGGGGGTGACGGTTCCTCCGCCGGCGTCGATCCGGACCGCGTTGGCGTCGACCTCGACGGCGGTCGCGAGCTCCGCCGCCGGGCCAACCCACACGATCTCCTCACCGTGCACCGCCACGGCGCCGTTCTCGATCGCGCCGACCTCGCGGAGATCGTCGCCCCGCCGGGGCCCGACGAGCCCCGGGCGCTCCATCGTGAGAACCTGCGCGGCATTCTCGACGACGAGGTCGCAGCGCGGACGGCTCATCGATCGGTGATCCCGGGCAGGTCGAGTCCTTTCTTCTTCGCGACCTCGATCGCGAGCTCGTACCCGGCGTCGGCGTGCCGCATCACTCCCGTGCCCGGGTCGGCGGTCAGCACGCGCTCGAGGCGGGCGGCCGCTTCGTCCGTGCCGTCGGCCACGATGACCATTCCGGCGTGGAGCGAGTTCCCGATGCCGACCCCCCCTCCGTGGTGGAAGCTCACCCAGGTCGCGCCGCAGGCGATGTTGAGCATCGCGTTCAGGAGCGGCCAGTCGGCGATGGCGTCGCTGCCGTCCTTCATGCCCTCGGTCTCGCGGTACGGGGACGCCACCGATCCGCAGTCGAGGTGATCGCGTCCGATGACGATCGGCGCCTTCACCCTCCCCGTGCGCACGAGATCGTTGAAGACGCGACCCGCGCGGGCGCGTTCCCCGTACCCGAACCAGCAGATCCGGCTCGGCAGACCCTGGAAGGCGACGCGCTCGGCGGCGAGCGGCAGCCAGCGCGCGAGCACCCGGTCCTCGGGAAACGCCTCGAGCAACGCCTCGTCGGTCACGGCGATGTCACCGGGATCGCCGGAGAGCGCGGCCCACCGGAAGGGCCCCTTCCCCCGGCAGAAGAGCGGGCGGATATAGGCCGGAACGAACCCGGGATAGGCGTACGCGTTCTCGAGCCCGCCCTCCTCGGCCGCGCCCCGCAGGTTGTTGCCGTAGTCGAAGACGACCGCACCCCGCTCCCGGAACCCGAGCATCGCCTTCACGTGACGGACCGCGGTCTCCTTTGCGCGCCTCACGTAGTCCTCCGGATCGGAGCGGCGCAGTGCGAGCGCGTCGGCGTACGGGATTCCCGCGGGTACGTAGCCGTCGAGGAGATCGTGCGCGGACGTCTGGTCGGTGACGACGTCGGGCAGCCGGCTTCCCGAGAGGATCTTCTCGTAGAGGTCGGCCGCGTTCATCTCGATTCCCACCGAGAGCGGCCGCCTCTCCTCGAGCGCTCGCTCGACGCGGGCCATGGCGTCCTCGAACGAGTCGGCGCACTCGTCGAGGTACCGCGTCTCGAGACGCCGCTCGATTCGGTGACGGTCGACCTCGGCGATGAGCGCCACGCCCCCGTTCATCGTCACCGAGAGCGGTTGGGCGCCGCCCATGCCGCCGAGTCCCGCCGTGAGAACGAAGCGTCCGCTGAGATCGCCCCACCCGTGCTTCTCCGCGAGCGCGGCGAAGGTCTCGTACGTGCCCTGGAGAATTCCCTGCGTCCCGATGTAGATCCAGCTTCCGGCCGTCATCTGTCCGAACATGATGAGCCCGGCCGCCTCGAGCCGCCGGAACTCCTCCCAGGTCGCCCAGCGTCCGACCAGGTTCGCGTTCGCGATGAGCACGCGGGGGGAGTCGGGCGTGGTGCGGAAGACGCCGACCGGCTTCCCCGACTGGACGAGAAGGGTCTCGTTGATCTCGAGACGGCGGAGAGCGCGGACGATGTCGTCGAACGCTTCCCAGCTCCGCGCGGCCCGACCCGAGCCCCCGTAGACGATGAGCTGGTCGGGCAGCTCCGCGACGTCGGGGTCGAGATTGTTCATCAGCATGCGCAGCGCCGCTTCGGTCTGCCACGACCGACAGGAGATCTCGGTTCCGCGCGGCGCCCGGATGGTGCGCGAGGCGACGGTCATGAGGGTCCTCCGCGTTGTGCGGTCAGAAGGAGGAGCATCCGGAGACGAGACTACGGGGTGGGGCGTGCGGGGTCAAACGGGGGCGTTACCGCACGCGCACCGCGCGGGCGGACGTCGTCTCGCCGTTGCAGACCGCCCGCACGAAGTAGACCCCCGGAGCCACGGGGCGACCGCGGAGATCGCGCCCGTCCCACGGGAACCGGTGCGTGCCGGCGGAGAGCGGACCGTCCGCGAGCGTTGTCAAGTGTCGGCCCGTCACGTCGTGCACCGCGACCCGGACCGCTCCCGGCCGGGAGAGCCGGAGTACCGCCGTCATCGCGGTCGCGAACGGGGACGGCACGGCGAGGACGAGAGGGCCGGCCCCTTCGGAGGCGGCCGCGCTCTTGGGCAATCGGGACGGAGGGGCGCTCGTCGGGGAGCCGGACGTGCGCAGATCGATCTCGGTCGCGCCGTTGCCGGGCAGCGTGAACCAGGGGGAGCTCGGGAAGCGCGGGTCGGTCCCGGCGAACCGGATCCGCCAGCGGAGGCTCCGGCCGGGCGCGAGTCCGGACACCGATTCCTCCAGAGCGATCGCGCTTCCCTGTCCGGGGGCGGGCGCCCCCGTGTCGTACCAGTCGCCGCGAACCGTCTCCGTCCCGTCGAACGGGAACGCCAGCCGCGTCACCTCCGCGACGAGCGCGATCCGGGCGCGTCCCGCGGCCGATCGGCCGAGCCCCGCGACACGGAAGGAAGTCTCCGAGTCGGAGCGCCCCCCGAGCGCGATCGGCGCCGTGCCGTCGGCGCGGCGCTGCCGGGGAGCGTGGGCGGTTCCGGATCCTCGATTCGCCGAAAAGAGGAAGGCCGCGCCGCCCGTGGCGACCGAGTCGGCGAGACCCTGCGCGCCGATCAGCAGGTCGGGCCATCCGTCTCCCCCGGGATCTCCCCGTCCCGTGAGCGCCGACCCGAGACGCGCGAGCGCGGTGCCGCCGGACCACTCCCGGACCGGGGTCGCGTCGAGGCCGGCGGGGGAGCCGAGGTAGAGCGAGACGCGCCCCTCCCACGTGTGGTTCCCGGTGAAGCGCGAGGCGCCGACCAGGACGTCGCCGTACCCGTCGCCGTTCACGTCACCGGCTCCCCCAGCCCGTGAGAGCTCGACCCACTCCGAGTCGGATCCGACGCTCCAGGCCGGCGTCGCCTCGAGCCCGGCCGGCGCCCCGCGATAGAGGAACGCCACGCCCTCGTCGGTCTCGCCGTCGTCGTAGAGCGGGGCGACCACGAGGACGTCGGCGTAACCGTCTGCGTCCACGTCCCCGGCGGCGGCCACATGACTTCCGTAGCGGGCCCCGCTCTGATCGCCCCCCACGCTCCACGCCGGGGACGGGTCCAGCCCGGTCGGGGAGCCAAGATGGAGCCACGCGCGTCCCTCTTCGCCCTCCCCGCCCGTGGCCCCGGGCTCGCCGACGATCACGTCGGCGTAGCCGTCGCGGTTCACGTCCCCCGCGCCGGCGACGGCGTAACCGTACTGGCCCCCGGTCTCCGTTCCCTCGAGGAGCAGATCGCACGTGTCGGCCGGTCCGCTCGCCGCCCCGTAGTGCACGCGGACCACCCCCGCGGCCGAGGCGGCCCCGTCCGCCTGGTAGGCCCCGAGGAGAAAGTCGGCGTACCCGTCGCCGTTCACGTCCCCCGCGCCCGCGACGGCGAAGCCCAGAAACGCGGAGCTCTGTTCCCCGTATCCGTTCCAGGCCGGCAGCGGCGCGAGCCCCGCGGCCGACCCCGGGTACAGCGCGGCGCGACCTTCGGAGGCGAGGGTCTCCTGGTGGTACGGCGCCCCGACGAGCACGTCGTCGTAGCCGTCTCCGTTCACGTCGCCGGCCCCGGCGATGGCGCGTCCCCACGACGCTCCCGCGCGGCCCCCCGAGGTCGTCCACGCCGGCGAGGTGTCCGGCCCTCCCTCGAAGCCGACGTACAGATCGACACGGCCCTCGCCCGGCTGACCCAGGTCGGCGGCCGGATCGGATACGAGGAGCTCGGTGAAGCCGTCCCCGTTCACGTCCCCCGCGAAGTCGACGGCGAAGCCGTAGGACACGGCGGAGACCCCGCCCGTGCCGCGCCAGACCGCGGTCGTTCCGGGCCGCTCGGCCCCGCCCCGGAAGACGGAGGCCAGTCCCTCGTTTTCGTGATCGATCTCGTCGAAGTAGGCGCCGACGATCACGTCACCGAACCCGTCCCCGTCCACGTCGCCGGCCGCGGCCACGGACCAGCCGAAGAGAGCGCCCTGGTCGGTTCCGCCGGCGCTCCACGCCGCCGTCGTGTCGAGACCGCCGGGACGACCGAGCCAGATCCGCGCCTCCCCCGTGTCGTTCCAGACGCGATCGGCGCGCGGCGCGCCGACGATCACGTCGGCGTGGCCGTCTCCGTTCACGTCCCCCGCCGTGCCGACCGACCAGCCGAGGTTCGTGTTCGTCCCGGTGCCGTCGAACCACGCGATGGCGGTGCCGCCGACGCCCGCCGCCGTGCCGGGGAAGACCCACGCGCGGCCGCCGCCGAGGGAAGCGGCGTCGTGGAATCGGGCGCCGACGATCACGTCGGCGTACCCGTCACCGTTCACGTCGCCGGCGGGACCGACCGACCAGCCGAAGCTCGCGTCCTCCTGTCCCCCGTACCCCGTCCACGCGGGGGCGCTTTCGGGCCCGGCCGGTGAACCGAGGTAGACGAAGGCCGCCCCCTCCCCGGGATGGGCATCCCGGTGGTTGAAGCCCCCTATGATCAGATCGGCGTAACCGTCTCCATTCACGTCACCTGCACCGGAGGCGGACCAACCCAGAGCCTCGTCGTCCTGGGTGCCCGTCGCGCTCCAGGCGGCGGCCGTGTCCGGGCCTCCGGGCGACCCGAGGAAGAGGAAGACCCGCCCCGCGTTGTCCTCGACCCCGTCCCATCCCCGGGCCCCGACCACGAGGTCGTCGAAGCCGTCGCCGTTCACGTCGCCGGCGGCGCCGACGGCGCTCCCGAACGTCGCCGAGCCCTGGTCCCCTTCCCGCGTCCAGACCGGGAGCGAGTCGAGGCCTTGGGCCGAGCCGAGGTAGACGACGGCCTTCCCCTCGTTCTCCAGGTCGCCGTCCCACTGCGGCGACCCGATGATCACGTCGCCGAAGCCGTCCCCGTTCACGTCCCCCGCGGGCGCGACGGTCGCACCGAAGAACGCGAGAAGCTGATCCCCCTCGGCGCTCCAGTCGGCGAAGGGAGAGGGGCCCGACGGCGAGCCGTGGTGAACGAACACCCGGCCCTCGTTGGGTTCGCCGGCGTCGTAGCTGCGCGCCCCGACGAGGACGTCGCCGTACCCGTCACCGTTCACGTCCCCCGCGGGGGCGACGGCGTACCCGTAGTGGGCGTGGGCCTGGTTCCCCTCCCCGACCCAGACCGCGACGCTGTCGACGGCATGCGCGTCGACGCCGAGGAGGAGAAGAAAGAGAGGACAGAGCAGAGGGGCGGAGAGGACGGATGAGCCGGCGTAGGTGGACGAGGAGAGCATGGCACCCCCGGTCGGTGGGGACCGCGGTCCCCGCTCGACGATCGCGGGACGATCCGTCGTCGATTCTTGGGGTTTAGCCTATCGCGGCCGAAACCGCGAGCGTAAGAGGCGGGGCCGCCGTCGGTG
Source organism: bacterium (assembly GCA_025774805.1). Lineage (GTDB taxonomy): Bacteria > ARS69 > ARS69 > ARS69 > ARS69 > JALGZR01. The sequence continues at coordinate 13,192 of JALGZR010000060.1, read as the reverse complement.
TTCGGCGCCACCAAGGTCCCGCCGGACCACTCGTCCCGGGGAGGGGCACGCCCGTCCCCTTCTCCGCGACGGGTCGTTGTGCTCCCGCGGGCGGCGCGTAGAATGACGGGGATCCGATCCGCCTTCGGCTCTCGAACCGAAGCCGCTCGTCTCCCGAGAGCCGTCGCCTTCTCGAACCCCGGAGCTCCATGATGCGGCCTGAACCTCGATTCCGTACCGTCCCGGTCCTGCGCCGGGCCCTCCTGGTGTCCGCCCTTCTCGCACCGCTCCTCGTCCCCACGTTTGCGCGGGCGGGGAAGGGGTATCTCCGGTATCCCGATCTGCACGAGAGCACGGTGATCTTCGCCGCGGAGGGAGACCTCTGGACCGCCCCGGTGACCGGCGGAACCGCCCGCCGGGTCACGACCCACGTCGGCACCGAGTACTTCCCCCACTTCGCGCCCGGGGGCGACGTGGTCGCGTTCACCGGAGCGTACGACGGCAACAGCGACGTCTTCGTCGTGCCCGTCGAGGGCGGAGAGCCCCGCCGCCTCACCTGGCATCCGAGCCGGGACGAGGTGATCGGCTGGACCCCCGACGGCGATCACGTCCTCTTCCGGAGCCGGCGGATCCATCCGCACTCGAGCTGGCAGACGTTTCGCGTGAGTCGAGACGGCGGGGATCCCGAGTTGATCCCCCTGGGACGGGTCTCCCGCCTGGCCGTCGATCCGGGGTCGGGGCAGTACGCGATCAGCCGCACGAACCGGGAGCGGTCCACCTGGAAGCGCTACCGGGGCGGCACCGCCACGGACATCTGGGTCGGGACTCCGGAGGGGGAGGACTTCCGCCGGATCACCACGTTCGAGGGAATGGACCTGTTCCCGATGTGGCACGACGGGCGCATCTGGTACGTCAGCGATCGCGGCGGAACGTACAACCTCTGGTCGATGCGTCCGGACGGCTCCGATCGAACCCGGCACACGGACCGCCTCGACTGGGACGTGCGGTGGCCGGCCATGGCACCCGACGGCCGCATCGTGTTCATGCTCGGGGCCGACCTCTGGACCTTCGATCCCGCGACGGGCGAGGAGCGCGCGATCGAGATCGAGCTCCCGAGCGAGCGCGTGCTCACGCGCCGCCGTTATCCCGGTCCGGGGCGCTACGTGACCTGGTTCGATCTCTCCCCGAGCGGCGAACGGCTCGCGGTGGTCGCGCGCGGCGAGATCTTCTCGGTTCCGGTGGAGGAGGGGATCACGCTTCCCGTCTCGCGGGGGAGCGGCGCCCGGGAGAGCTGGGCGACGTTCGACCCCGAGTCGGAGAAGATCGCGTACGTGACCGACGCCGCCCGGGAGGAGGAGATCCACGCGATCGACTCGTGGGGACGGGGCGAGGCGAAGGTCCTGAAGAAGGCGGGCGATTCGGGCTGGCACTTCCCCCCGATCTACTCGCCGGACGGGAAGCGGATCGCGTTCGCGGACCAGACCCACCGCCTCTACGTGATGCCGGCCGGCGGAGGAGAGCCGCGCGTCGTCGACCGCTCGGAGCAGGAGGAGATCCGGCAGTACGCGTGGAGTCCCGACGGTCGCTTCCTCGCGTACGCGAAGATGGCGCGCACCGACTTCTCGTCGGTCTTCGTCCACGACGTGGAGAAGGGCGAAAACCACCGGATCACCGGAGACGAGACGAACGACTACTCCCCCGCCTGGGATCCGGACGGACGCCACCTCTACTTTCTCAGCGACCGGGTGGTGAATCCCATGATCGGGCAGCGCGACTTCCAGAACGTCGACATCCGCCCGACGCAGCCGTTCCTGGTGCTCCTCAAGAAGGACGCGAAGAGCCCGTTCCGCAAGATCGAAGGGCTTCCGCCGGACGAGGACGAGGAGGAGGACGAGGAGAAGAAGGGCAAAAAGGAGGACGACGAGGACGGCGACGACGAGGACGAGGACAAGGAGCCCACGCCCGTCGAGATCGACTGGGAGGGGCTCTCGGAGCGCATCGTTGCTGTGCCGGCGGACCCCGGCAACTACGGAGGGCTGACGGCGACCGCCTCCCATCTCTACTACCTCTCGTGGCCGGTGCGGGGCATGGCGGACGAGGGGGAGGACAAGGAACCCTCCGGGACGCTCGAGACCTTCGACCTCGAGGAGCAGGAGGAGAAGACGTTCGTGTCCGGCGTCTCGCGCTACGACCTCGAGGCCGAAGCGGGCAAGGTCGCGATCCAGAAAAAACGCGGCGACCTGTACGTGGTGGATGCCGGGAGCCCGCCCGGGGAGGATCTCTCGGAGGGGCAGGTATCCCTCGACGACGTCGTCATCGAGCTCGATCCCCACGAGGAGTGGGAGCAGATCTACTACGAGGGCTGGCGCCACATGCGGGACTTCTACTGGGACGAGGACATGGCGGGGGTGGACTGGGAGAAGGTCCGCGACCGGTACGCGACGCTCCTGCCCCGACTCGCCACGCGGAGCGATCTCTCCGATCTCATGGGGGAGGTCATCGGAGAGCTCTCCACGTCCCACACCTACCGGTGGGGTGGCGACCCGGGCGCGTCGGCGAAGAGGGTCTCGACCGGTCTCCTCGGAGCCGACCTCGTTCGGGAGGGCGACGTCTTCCGGATCGAGAGGATTCTCCGGGGAGCTCCGAACGACCTCGACCGATCGCCGCTCGACGAGCCGGGCGTCGATGTGAAAGAGGGGGACTACCTGCTCGCGGTGAACCGCGAGCCGTTCACTCCCGACCGGCCCTTCCCCGCGAGCCTGGAGAATCTCGCCGGCCGGCAGGTGCTCCTCACGGTCGGCGACTCCCCGGACGACGAGGACGCCCGCGACGTGGTCGTGACGCCGGTCCGAAGCGAGCGGAGGCTCCGCTACATCGACTGGGTGCGGAGGAACCGGGAGTACGTCCTCGAGAAGACCGACGGACGGATCGGCTACATCCACATTCCGGACATGGGCACGTCGGGCCTCACCGAGTTCGACCGCTGGTTCTATCCCCAGCTCGACCGGGAGGGGATGATCGTGGACTGCCGATGGAACGCGGGCGGTTTCGTGTCTCAGATCATGCTGGAACGGTTCCGGCGGAAGATCGTCAGCTTCGATCGCGGGCGGGGCGGGGGCGTCTACTCGTATCCGTACAAGACCCTCAACGGTCCGTTCGTCGTGCTGCTGAACGAGGAGGCGGGCTCCGACGGCGACATCTTCCCTTACGCCGTCCAGTACGAGGGGCTCGCGCCGGTGATCGGGCTGCGCTCGTGGGGCGGGGTCGTCGGGATGCGCGGCGACAAGCTCCTCGTCGACGGCGGGGCCCTCTCCCAGCCGGAGTACGCGTGGTGGGACGTCCGCCGCGGGTGGGCAATCGAGAACTACGGCGTCGATCCGGACATCGAAGTCGTGAACTACCCGCACGACGTCGGACGGGGCATCGACGCGCAGCTCGACCGGGGCATCGAAGAGGTGCTACGGCTTCACTGGGAGAACCCGCCCGTGAGGCCGGACTTCTCGTCGACACCCATCCCCGACAAGAGCCGGGACGCCTACCGGAGGCGCGAGGGCGAATAGGCTCGGTTCGGCCCGAGGGGGAGCAGGCGCACGGCCGGCGCGGGAGAATGCAGGCCGGGGGCCGCTCCTTGACACGGGGGGAACGGCGGTGCCACGATCCGTCGTTCCCCTCCCCCCGAACTTCCCGAAAAGGGCGACCCCTCCGAGCGGGCGACCGGGTCCCGTAAGGCGGCGCCCTTGCGAAGAGTGATCGAAGAGCCGATCGTCGAGCCGTGAGCGGACCCCGAGAGACCCCGGAAAACCCCGCGGACAATCCCGCCCGGCTGGGCCCCAACGCCTGGCTGATCGAGGAGAAGTACCGCCAGTTCCTCGAGTTCCCGAGCTCGGTGGGCGACCGGTGGCGGAGCTTCCTCGAGGGACGGGATCCGTCCCTCCTGGAGGGGGACGGCGGAGAGGGGGACGGCGCGGCGGCGGAGGCGGGAGGGCCGTCGTCGGATCGGCCGGACAGCGCGGTGGCGACCCCGGCTTCCCCGGAAACCGGTCCGGCGGCGCCGATCCCGGAGATGCCGGCGCCGGAGACGCGGGCCGCGGCCGCGCCCGAGCCGGGTGCCCCCGAGCCGGCCGCACCCGCCTCTCCTCCGACGATTCCCCCCGGAGCCCAGCCGCTTCGCGGCGGCGCGGTGCGCGTCGTCGAGAACATGGAGAGGAGCCTCGGGGTGCCGACCGCGACGTCGGTGCGCGACGTCCCCGTTCGCATTCTCGAGGAGAACCGCCGGATCATCAACCAGGTGATGGCGGAGCGCGTGCAGGGCAAGGTCAGCTTCACGCACATCATCACGTGGGCGATCCTGAGGGCGCTCGCGCTCCGTCCCGCGATGACCGCCTCCTACGCGAGAATCGAGGACGTCCCCCACCTGATCATTCCCGAGCACATCAACTTCGGCATCGCCGTCGACGTCGAGCGCAAGGACGGAACGCGGGGACTCCTGGTTCCGAACATCAAGCGGGCGGACACGCTCGGGTTCCGCGAGTTTCTCGAGAGCTACGACGAGATCCTCGACAAGGTACGCACGAACCGGATCGAGCCGGACGACTTCTTCGACACGACCGTGACCCTCACGAACCCGGGGACGCTCGGCACCGTGCAGTCGGTCCCCCGGCTCATGGCGGGCCAGGGACTCATCGTGGCCACGGGCGCCATCGACTACCCCGCCGAGTGGCGATCCGCCGACCCCCGGACGCTCGCGTCGATCGGCGTGGGCAAGGTCATGACGGTGACGAGCACCTACGACCACCGCGTGATCCAGGGGGCGGAGAGCGGCGAGTTCCTCCGGACGATCGACCGGCTGCTCGCGGGCGAGGGGACCTTCTACGAGGAGATCTTCGAATCGCTGAACGTTCCCTACGTTCCGGTGGCGGACCAGCGGGACCGGAGCCCCCATCACGAGCTCGGGGCGGGCGGCCTCGTCGAGAAGGAGGCGAAGGTCCTCCAGCTCGTGAACATGTACCGGGTGCGCGGCCACCTCATCGCGAACACGAACCCGATCGCGGCGGAGGTCCCGGCGCATCCCGAGCTCGATCCGGAGACGTACGGCCTCAGCGTGTGGGACTACGACCGCACGTTCATCACGGGAGGGATCGGCGGGCGCGACCGGATGACGCTGCGGGACATCCTGGAGACGCTTCGGGAGGCCTACTGCCACTCGATCGGCGTCGAGTACATGCACATCCAGGATCCGGGGCAGAAGGCGTGGCTCCGGGAACGGATCGAGGGAGTCCCGCGGTCCGAGTGGGTCGACGCCGCCGGGAAGCGGCGCATTCTCGACCGGCTGAACGCGGCCGAGGCGTTCGAGAGGTTTCTCCACACGAAGTACGTGGGGCACAAGCGGTTCAGCCTCGAGGGATCGGAGACCCTGATCCCCGTCCTCGACGCACTGTTCACGGGGGCGATCGACGAGGAGCTCGAGGAGGCGGTCATCGGCATGGCCCACCGGGGGCGCCTCAACGTGCTGGCGAACGTGCTGGGCAAGAGCTACGAGAAGATGTTCCGCGAGTTCGAGGGGGACGTCGACCCGGAGAGCCTCGACGGATCGGGGGACGTGAAGTACCACCTCGGCGCGCGGGGGGTGCACACGCTGCCGGGCGGCAAGAAGCTGCTCCTCACCCTCGCGTCGAACCCGAGCCATCTGGAGGCCGTCGACCCGGTGGTCGAGGGGATGGCGCGCGCGATGCAGGACGAGCACGAGAGCACCGATCGCGGTCTGGTGCTCCCCGTGCTCATCCACGGGGACGCTGCGTTCGCCGGGCAGGGTGTCGTCGCCGAGACGCTGAACCTGAGCGACCTGAAGGGATACCGCACGGGCGGCACGATCCACATCGTCGTGAACAACCGCATCGGGTTCACGACCTCCCCGGTCGACGCGCGCTCCACCGTCTATCCGACCGACGTCGCGCGCATGGTCCAGGCCCCGATCTTCCACGTGAACGGCAACGATCCGGAGGCCTGCGTGCGGGTGATCGAGCTCGCGCTGCACTTCCGCCAGGAGTTCCACAAGGACGTCGTCGTCGACATGCAGTGCTACCGGCGCCACGGCCACAACGAGGCGGACGAGCCCTCCTTCACGCAGCCGATCATGTACTCCCGGATCGGACGGCAGCGTCCGGTGCGTCTTCTCTACACCGAATCGCTCGTCCGCCGGGGCGACATCCGGGAGGAGGAGGAGGAGGAGGCGCTCGAGGACTTCCGCTCCCGGCTCGAGGCCGCCTTCGAAGCGACCCGTGACAGCGCCCCGCCAGTGCCCATCCTGCCGCCCGAGCCGGAGAGCGACGAGGCGAACCCCTCGGTGGAGACGGGCGTTCCGCGGGCGATCCTCGATCGCGTCCTGAAGAGCGTGGGCTCCTTCCCCCCGGAGATGCGTATCCACGCGAAGCTCAAGCGGGGGATCGAGGCGCGCTCCCACATGCTCGAGGAGGACGCGGTCGACTGGGCGACGGCGGAGGCGCTGGCGTTCGGGTCGCTGCTGCTCGAGGGAACGCACGTGCGGCTGTCGGGCCAGGACTCCCGTCGGGGCACGTTCAGCCAGCGACACGCGGTCCTGATCGACCAGGAGAGCGGCTCCGAGTGGGCGCCGCTCGCGTCACTCGATCCGGATCAGGGGCGGTTCACGGTCTTCGACAGCCTCCTGAGCGAGTACGCGGTGCTCGGATTCGAGTACGGCTACTCGGTGATCGCGAAGGACGCGCTCGTGCTGTGGGAGGCGCAGTTCGGCGACTTCGTGAACGGGGCGCAGATCGTTCTCGACCAGTTCATCTCCTCGGCGGAGGACAAGTGGAGGCAGACGAGCCGCCTCGTGATGCTCCTCCCCCACGGCTACGAGGGGCAGGGTCCGGAGCATTCGAGCGCGCGGCTCGAGCGCTTCCTCACGCTCTGCGCGAAGCGGAACCTTCGCGTCGCGGTTCCGACGACCGCCTCCCAGTACTTCCACCTGCTGCGGCGGCAGATCCACCAGACGCCGCCCAAGCCGCTCGTCGTCATGGCGCCGAAGAGCCTGCTCCGCTCGCCGCACGCGAAGTGCAAGGCCGCCGACTTCGAGCGGGGGCGGTTCCGGCTCCTGCTCGACGATCCGGCCGGGAACCCGGACGCGACGCGGCTGATCCTCTGCGCGGGGAAGGTCGCCTACGACCTCATGAGCTTCCGGGAGAGCCACCCCGTCGAGCCGACGGCGATCGTCCGCCTCGAGCAGCTCTACCCCCTCCCGGCCGACGACCTCGGGGTCATCCTCCGCCGCTACCCCAAGGCCACCCAGGTGAAGTGGGTCCAGGAGGAGCCCCGAAACATGGGTGCCTGGAACTTCCTCTACGGACAGATCCGGGATCGGTTGCCCGAGTCGCACCGGCTGGCGTTCTCGGGGAGGCCGCCGTCGGGGAGTCCTGCAACGGGGAGTCAGAGTCTGCACGCGATGGAGCAGGAGTATTTGATCCAGCAGGCGTTTTATGTGTAGGGAAGATGCAGGAGCACGTGGACGCTAGACTTCGACGACGACATCTCCCAGATCCATCAATTCCTCGGAGTCGTCCTCGCTGAGCACGCCCGTGAGCTCCTCGTAGACCTTCGTTCGCGTCGTCTTGCCGCTCGGGGTCTTCACCTTGAGGAAGATGTCGGGTCGGTTCTCGAAGCCGCGTCTCTTGAAATCGGACCACCTGAAGTCGACGCGGAAGCGTCCGTCCGATCCGGTCTCGGTCGTCCCGAGATGATCGTCCACGATCAGGTCCTTGTCGTAGACCGCGACCGTCGCGCCGGCGACGGGCCTGCCTCCCTCCGTGACGATGCGCCCGGTCACGATCTCCTTGTAGTCGGTCATCGGTTCCTCCCTGCCCCCGCGATCGGATAGGCCTCTGAGCGAGCGGACAGTGTATGGCGGAGCGGCGCAAGTATCAATGGATCGCGGGAGGATCTCAGATTCGGCGGCGACGGCGCGGGACGTTTGTGACCGAACTTCCGCGAAACGGAGGATTCGCCCCACTGCGGGTTGTCCTGTAAAGTGGCGGCCGACGGGGACGCGACTCCCCGCATCCGGGAGGAGGATCGCGATGCGCGCGCTCCACTTGCCCCTCATCCTCGCTGCTGTCTCGGGAGCCCTGTCGATCGCGCTGGGGGCATTCGGTGCGCACGGTCTCCGATCGCGGGTCTCTCCCGAGCTCCTCGAGACTTGGAGAACGGCGGCCGGATACCACCAGCTGCATAGCGTTGTCTTGCTCACTCTCGCGGTGTATGCCCTCGCCACGGGCCGCTCCGCCGCCCTTTCCTCGGGCCTCTTCGGTGCGGGCATCCTGTTCTTCTCGGGGTCCCTCTACCTGCTCGTGCTGACCGGCCAGCGCGGTTTCGGCGCCGTCGCTCCCGTGGGCGGGTTGCTCCTCATCGCGGGGTGGCTGAGCTTGCTCCGGCTGGCGCGGTTTGGCGCGTAGCTCTGTCGAGATCATGCGGATCGAACGGCTTCCGGCGCGCACCTTTCCCGTAGGTGCCCTGTGCGGTGCGATCGGGGGCGTCGTCGTCGCCGGGGCCGCCCTGTGGATCCGTCTGGGGCTGCCGACCCCCGCCTGTCGGTTCCGCGCGATGACTGGCGTGCCCTGTCCCACCTGCGGATCGACGCGGCTCCTGGAGGCGCTGTCGAGGGGTGAGCTGGGAGAGGCGGCCGGTACGAATCCACTGGTGTTCGCGTGTCTCGCTGTTCTCGCCCTGTGGGCGACCGCCTCCGCCGGGCGGTGGGTTCTCCGGCTTCCCGCTGGGCGGCTCCGGCTCCGGCCGGGGGAACGTTGGGGTATCGTGATGCTGGTCGCGGCATCCGTGGCTGCGGGCTGGGCCGCGATGATCGTTCGCGGTCGGTGAGTGGGAGACCGAGCAGGGCGAAGGCCTGCCGGCGCTCGACCGAGGGGAGGACTGGCGAAGGCCGCGGCTCGGTTTCGTGCGCGGCGGAACCGCGGGACGGGTCCTCCCAGGGGTTGGATGGGGTTTCGAAGCTGTATTCCGGTTTGACACAGGGCTACGGATCCGGCCAAAATCCGAGCGGTGGGATTGCAGGCTTCTTGCCTCGGCCGGACTCGGGCTGGGTATCCCCTCGGCAATCCAGTCTCCCCGGAATCCCTCCTACAACCCTTTCGGGTCTCTGCGGACTGTCAACCACGGTTGTCATGTGGCCCGGCGCCGCGGTCGATCTCCAGGGCGGGTGAGGTGTCCCCGCCCCGGCACCCCCCCCGGAAAGGGGATGAACGTCGTGAAGACTACGAGTTGCCTGTTGGTGATTTCGATCACGCTTCTTCTCGTCATCTCCTGGGCACCCCCGACTCAGGCCGATGGTCGGAGTTGGCAGGTCGAGATCAGGAGGCCGGACTTCGGCGGGGATCCCGAGTATCCCGAGGGCACGCTCCAAGCACCTTCCAAGGTCAACATGGAAGGGACTGCAGATCGGCCAGGGGCTCCGTACCGCTCCTCCCACCCGGAGTGTGTCTCAGTCAAGAACTCGGCTAGACCGCAGGTCACGTCGCGGCCATGGATCGCCCACCTCCTTGCTCTCCTCTCCAGGCAGGCTTGGATCATTCGATGACGCGCATCGAGGAGCTCTCCCGTTTCATCTTGGCCGGTGACACTCACCGTGCTGCGGAGGCCTACTCCTCGGCGATCGCCGCGTACCAGGAGGCACTGAAGGACGAGCCGCTCCTCGACCCGGAGGCCCGCGCGGAGCTCCGGGTCAAGACCGCCGATTGCTATCTCGCGGTCAGTCGTTACGAAGAGGCCAAGGTCATCCTTGAACCCCTCCTCGAGCGAGGTTCCAGGATCGAAGAGGTCTGGAGGGCCCGCGCGCTCGCCCGTGTTGGGTGGGCCGACCTCTTCAGGGGAGACGTCAACGCGAGCTTGGAGGCCTGTGGGGATGCTGCTTCGATCTTGAGCCCAACACCGCATCACGATGACCTTGCCGAGGCGATGCGGTGGTACGGATACGCGCTGCGTTACGCGGGTCGATTCGAACAGGCCTTTGACTGCTATCGGGATGCCCTGGCCGCGGCACGGAGGGGAAAAGACCCAAGTCAGGTGACAGCTTGCTTAACATCGCTTGGGAACTTCTGCCGTCACCAAAGCCGATATGGCGAGGCAATTACCTTCCACGAAGAGGCACTGGAGCTCAACCGCGAGCGAGGAAGTCTGAACCAGGTCGGCAAGAACCTGATGAACATCGCCCTCTCCAGCTTCTATGCCGGCCAGTGGGCCAAGTGCGAAGAGTGTCTGGAGGAGGCGACCCGAACATTCCGCCAGCTCGGCGACCAGCGCGGGATCATCCTCGCGTCGGTTCTCTCGTCTCGATTGCACCGCCGCCGGGGGGAACCGAGTCGGGCCGCCGCGGACGCGGAGCTGGCCCTCTCGCTCGCCCGGGAGTCGTCCTTTGAGAGAGCGGTCGTCCTCGCCCTGGAGGAGCTGGGAGACATCGCCTACGAGTCGGGGCGAACGGAGGAGGCCCGGAGGCACTACGAGGACGCCCTCGAGAGTGGAACCCGAATCGCGCCGGAAGGCGACCTGGTCTACGAGCTGAGCTGGCGCCTCGCCAGGGTCCGACTCGCCGAAGGCCGGCCCGGGGATGCGGAGGAGCTCGCCGAACGCTCGATCACCCTGTCCCAGGAGTGCTCCGATCGACGGGAGCTCGGCCATGCCTTCACGGTCCGCGCGCGCATCCACTTCGAGAGCGGAGACCGCGCCCGGGCGATCTCCGAGCTCGAGCGGGCGCTCGAGCTCTTCGAGGAGATTCGAACCCCGTTCGAGTTGGCCGACGCGCACGAGACTCTGGCGGACCTGCTGGATGACACCTCCGCGGAGGCGGCCCCGGCAATCCTCGAGAATCTCCTGACGGCGAGGCGAATCCTGGGCCGCCTGGGAGCGAATCATGCGCTCGAGCGGGTCGAGTCCAAGATCCGCCGCATCGAGTCGCCGGTCTCCCCCGAGTCTCCGCGAAAGAAATCCGTGGTCTCGGAGGGCGATCGGGACCCCGTAGCGGGCCCCTTCGTCGCCGCCGACACCGACATGCAGGAGCTCATCGAGCTGGCCCGCGAGCTCGCGGCCATCGACGCAACGGTCCTCATCGAGGGGGAGACGGGTACCGGCAAGGAGATCCTCTGCCGGCTGATTCACGAGGGCGGACCCCGCCGCAAGCGACCCTTCGTCGCCATCAACTGCGCGGCGTTCACGCCCCATCTTCTGGAGAGCGAGCTCTTCGGTCACCGCAAGGGGGCTTTCACCGGAGCCGACACCCCGCACCGTGGGCTTCTGGAGTCGGCCCGGGACGGCACCGTGCTTCTGGACGAGATCGACAAGGCCTCCGTCGATTTCCAGACGAAGCTTCTCCGGGTCATCGAGGAGCGCCGCATTCGACCGGTCGGCTCGACCGAGATGCGTCCCATCCATGCCCGGGTCGTGTGCGCGACGAACCGGGACCTGCGCGAGCTGGCCGGACAGGGGATCTTCCTCCCCGATCTCTACTACCGCTTGGCGAACTTCCACCTTCGGATTCCGCCGCTACGAGAGCGCCCCGACGACATCCACGCCCTCTGTCGGCACTTCGTGAAGGAGTGCGGAGGGCGCTTCGGGTGCGACACCTATGACGTGACGCCGGAAGTCCTCGCCTCGCTTCTCTCCTACCCCTGGCCGGGCAACGTCCGCGAGCTGCGCAACGTCCTCGAGAGCGCGGCGTTCTTTGCGCGGAGAACCGGACTCATCGACCGCGACCACCTGCCGACCGAGATGCGCAGCCCGGGTGACGGCGGTACGTTCTCCCCCTTCCTGGAGCACCGCATCGCCGACTTCGAGCGCCGCGAGATCCGAGCCGCTCTCAAGAAGGCGAACGGCGTCAAGGCCGAGGCCGCGCGGATTCTCGGCGTCTCGCGCAAGGGCCTCAACGACCGCCTGCGTCGCCTCGGAATGCTCTGACCCGAGATCCTCGGAGAAGAACACCGGCAGGACGGTGGCGGTCGCTACCCGCCGACCGCCCGGGCGTCGCGCGCGACCCGGTCGTCAGCCTCGAAACGGCTTCCGGCTCAAGCCTGAGGCGCCGGCGGCGTCGAGGACGGCGGTTCGGGAGGTGCCGGGGGCGCCGGCGGGGGCACCGATGGCGGTGATGGCGGTGCCGGCCCGACCGGCCCTCCGCCCACCGGCTCCGGGAACAGCCGATACTCCGGCCCGAACTGCTCCAGGAACTCCACCGAAAACGCGCGCAGCGTGATCCATACCGGCAGCGTGACCACCGTTCCGAGGTAAGGCAGCGCGAAGAGGAAGAAGCCCACGCAGCAGGTGAAGAAGCCGATGAGGACCATGGCGGTCACCACGACGATGCTCAGCACCAGAGCGACGATCCCGTAGAGAAGGAAGTACGCCAGGTGATCCCGGAGGGTCGGCCAGAACCTCTTCCACGCCTGTGTCGCGGAGAGATCGTGCCGGTACATGATGGGAACGATGAAGCTGTCGAGGAAGAGGGAGATGTACGCCGCCGGAATCCCCACGACCAGGCCCACGGCCAGGAGGTAAAGGACCGCAAAGACCGGGGCCCCGTCGAAGCCCCTCCCGGAGGCAATCCCGGTCAGTGAGATCGCCGGCAGGATGAGCACGAGGAGGACGAAGATCACCGCGACGGTGAACAGGAACCGCCAGAGGAACAGGGAGTCGCCCCGGGAGCCGTACCGCTTCCAGGGCTCCACGATGTGGGCCTCGCCGCGGAGCACGTTGTCGAGAAAGACGAACTTGGCGCGGGAACTGATCCAGAGAACGACGAGGAAGATCGCGACGGCGACCGCGAGCAGCAGCACCACGAGGAGCAGCCACCCCGCCACCTCGGTGAGGTTGTCGATGCCCGATCCCCACCTCCCGCCTCGGCCGTAATCGTCGTCATCCCCGAAAAAACCGAGCGATCCGTTGTTTCCGTCCAAGAGTCCCGCCAGCCAGGCGGCGAAGCCGATCACGAACCAGTTCCTCGCCGCCGACTGCACGAAGAGCAGAAGGGTCATCCGGCGCCAGGCTCGCTGGAACGGCTCGACGTAGGCGATGGTCATGGCTTTCTCCTCCCGTCGCGGTCTCCCTCGTCCCGAAGGAACCCGAAGTGGCGGCAGCCCTCGAGGACGCCGGCGATGAGCTCCTCTTCCGCGAAGTACACGGTGTCAAGCCGCCCGGCCCGCGAGGC